>JAFYDR010000198.1 GCA_017544725.1 Kiritimatiellia bacterium | reverse complement strand
TATGACGCGCGTATTGCTGATGATTTTCTGGACAACGCGCAATCCGAAAGAGAAGAACCTGAAGTATGTATCCATCGCGCCAGACGTGCGGAAGTTCCTGGAGGAACACCGTCCGACCATCACGCTGAGTGCGCATCTCGGGAACTGGGAGATCCTTTCACAGACCTGCGAGTCCAACGGTTTCCACATCACATCCGTTGCCAAACCCGTCAAGGGAAAGGGCATGACGGAACTGCTGACGCGGGCCCGTTCGATAATCGGCCAGACGATCATTCCCGCCGATGGTGCGTTGCGCGGACTGATGAAAGCACTCAAGCAGGGAAGCTACATCGGACTGCTCGTCGATCAGCACACGGAGATTCGCGACGGCGGCATCTGGGTGGATTTCTTCGGTCTGAAGTCTTGCATCTCACAAGGTCCCGCCATGTTGGCAAAACGCTTCCAAACACCAATGCTGTTCTCGTGGTCGCGCCCGCTGAAAGACGGCGGCTACCGGTGCGAGATGGGAGAGGTGTTTCTGCCGGACGAGGGTGCGAACGACATCCACGCACGGACACAGGCGATCATCCGCTCCTTCGAGCGCGTGATCCGGATGCATCCATCGCTCTGGTGCATCAACTACAAACGCTGGCGGTACCTGATCCCCGGGGAGGATCCGGCGCGCTATCCTTTCTACGCGAAACCCGCCAAGCCGAAACAGTACGAGAAATGAAATGAAAACGGGAAAGGGAGAAGACATGGACAATCTTCTGACGTCCTATCGGACAATGGTGACGATACGCCTCTTCGAAGAGGCTGTCGAGCGGCTCTTCCTAGAAGGACGCGTGATGGGCACGGCGCACACCTGCATCGGGCAGGAGGCGATTGCGGCGGGAATCGCCGCCGCAATGGAACCGTTCGACGCCATGACCTCCACGCATCGCGGACACGGGCACTTCATCGCGCGCGGCGGCGAACCCAAGCGCGTGATGGCGGAGTTGTTCGGACGTGACACCGGCTATTCCCACGGGCGTGGCGGCAGCCAGATGATGATGGACACCTCCATCGGCTTCTATGGCGCCAACGGCATCACGGCGGGTAGCACGGCCTTTGCGGCTGGACTCGCGCTGGACGCGAAACTCTCGCATTCTCCCCGCGCCGTAATCAGCATTCTCGGTGACGGCGCATCGAACCAAGGCATCTTCTACGAATCACTGAATTTGGCCGCTCTCTGGAAGTTGCCGGTCATCTATACGATTGAAAACAACGGTTACGCCATGTCCACCGCGACGGCACGAGGACTGGCTGACACCTGCACCGCCGACCGCGGCAAAGCGTTCAACATCCCGGGCGTCAGCGCGGACGGCAACGACTTCTTCGCTGTCCGCGATACCGTTCGCGGTCTCTTGGCGGATGCGCGTTCCGGCAAAGGTCCGTTCGTGCTGGAGCTTCGCACCTACCGCCTTTCCGGCCACTCGCGTGGCGATCCCCGCGTGTACCGCACACGCGAAGAAGAGCAGGAAGCGTGGCGGCACGACCCGATTCTCCGTATGGCGGACGCCCTGCGCGAACGAGGCGCGACGGGCGCCCAACTGGAAACCTGTCGGCAGGAAGCTGCCGCCACAATCCAAGACGCCATCGCCTTTGCCGAGAGTTCACCCGCGCCAGACGCGATTGGTTTTGCATCTTCCCTTTTCGCTTAAGGAGACCGCCATGAGAAACATCACTTTGACTCAAGCACTGCGCGAAACACTCGACGCGATTCTCGAACGCGATCCTTCCACCTTCGTGATGGGTGAGGACATCGGCATCTACGGCGGTTCCTTCGGCGTCACGCGAGGACTGATTGAGAAATACGGTTCGGAACGGATCCGCGACACGCCGATCTCCGAACAGGCATTGACCGGATGCGCAATCGGTGCTGCCGTCGCAGGACGCCGTCCGATCATCGAGTTCATGTTCATGGACTTCATCACCCTCGGCACGGACCAGCTCGTCAATCTTGCGGCGAAGCTGAAACCGATCTACGGTATCCCCTGCCCGCTCGTCGTTCGTGCCCCCACCGGCGCGGGACGCGGGTACGGTGCGACACACTCGCAGACGCTGGAACGCTTCTTCTTCGGAGTCCCCGGCATCAAGATCGTCGCCCCGTCAAACGCGACTGACGCCTCGGCACTTCTTCAGACAGCAGTCGCCGACAACAACCCCGTTCTCTTCCTGGAGCACAAGCTGCTTTATCCGATCCGCTTCCCCTTCCCCGACGAGCTGCCACCGCCCATGCCCTTCGGACAAGCCGAGGTTGTGAACGAAGGAGACGACGTGACAATCGTCTCGTGGGGATACATGACCGCATTGGCTCGGCAAGCTGCCGCCAAGCTGGCGTCTCTCGGTATCGGTGCCGACATCGTGGATTTGCGTACACTCGCCCCCTTGGACATGGAGACTGTCATCACCTCCGTACAGACAACGGGGCGCGTAATCCTGTTGGAGGAAGGTCCCAAGACCGGCGGCGTCTCGGCGGAGATCGAATCGCGCATCCTCGATGAAGCTTTCGAATATCTGGAGAAACCGATCCGACGTCTCGCCTCGCCTGACTTCCCGGTTCCAGCGGCGAAGAGTCTGGAGGCGCATTGCGTTCCGACCGTAGATGAGATTGTTGCTTGCGCACAGGAGATGATCGCGTGACCTACTCCGTCGTCGTCCTTTCCTGCAACAAACTGGAGGTAACCCGCCGCCGTCTCTCCCTGCTAGTTACGGAAACCGTGACGGATGAACCGTGGGAGTTGATTGTCATCGACAACGGTTCCTCCGACGGCAGCCAGGAATGGTGCAAAAACGAACTGACTGCGCTGGGAAAACAACACGGTGTTCCCGTACAGGTGTTCTGTTTCGACGAGAACAAGGGATGCTGTCCCGCACGAAACAAGGGCATCTCCCTTGCAACGGGAAAATACGTCGCCTTCTGCGACAACGATGTCTCGCCGCAAACGCGCGACTGGTTGCCCAAACTCCGTGCGCGACTGGAGGCAACTCCGAAAGCGGGCATGATCGGACCGAAGATGATCTACCCGCCACCGTCAGAGTTGATCCAGTGTGCCGGTGTCGGCATCTCGCAACGCGGTCACGTCTGTTTCTACGGACGAGGCGAACGCCGCGATGCACCTGAGTATAACCGCATCCGCGAAGTACAGTGCCTGATTAGCGCCTGCCTCCTTCTTCCCAAAACGTTGTTAGACCAGTTCGGCGGGTTCGACCCCGCCTTCCATCCCGTACAATTCGAGGACTTCGATTTGGTCTATCGTCTCCGCGAAAAAGGATACCATGCAATCTATACGCCTGAAGTCGAAATGATCCACGACGAGAGTGTCACCACGCAAGGTACGGCAACCCTGCGCAACGCGGCAAACGTCGTGCGCAACGGACTGCTCTTCCAGAAACGTTGGCGTCACATCTTCTCGCAAGAGACGGACGGACCGACGGAAGAACAATGCCGCTGGAAAAAGGAACTCGACCGAAACGACAAGCCGACCTGATGAAGCTGCGGATTCAGCACCACCGAGAACGATTGAACGTCCTTCTCTTCTTGACGATCACTGCGCTCTGCGGCAGTTTCGCGGGAACACAAGGGAAAGCCATGTTCGCCGCTGCGGCAGGAGCCGTTTCCGCCTGTTGGTTGATCCGGCTCCTTCCAATACGCCGGCACGAAACGGGATTTGTCACGCTAGATCCAAACACACCCGATGCCAATCAACTCGCCGAAGCATTCCGCCAATCCATCCGCAGATGCCGCCAGCAACACCGGCCACTCATCCTCCGCATCCAGTCAATCGCAACCGCACGATACCTCCGTTTCACACTGGATCAGAATCGGAAACGCGACATTGAACTTCGCCAAGAAGGGAAACGTCCGGTTCCGCTCAATCTGAAAGGCGAATGGATCGCAGACCATCCCCTGCCCCTTACCTTCCCGACAGACCGAGTCACCACCAT
This sequence comes from Kiritimatiellia bacterium, assembly GCA_017544725.1. Taxonomy (GTDB): domain Bacteria; phylum Verrucomicrobiota; class Kiritimatiellia; order RFP12; family UBA1067; genus RGIG8368. Next base: position 10,001 of record JAFYDR010000198.1, on the reverse strand, counting down.
GCGCTTCACGCCGACAGCATCCGAACGAATCCGCGTCGCCGTAAATCCACCTTTCGAGTTACCTCTCACATTCTGGTTCAGCGCCTTGATCCTGACCCTACTCTGCGCACTCCTAGAAATACACATGGCAGCTGCCGCCCTCTCCGCATTCGCCCTCCAATCCTTCGTAGGGTGGAAGATGGGAGAAGGAAGACTGTAGGCAATAGGCAGTAGGGAGCAAGGAGTAGGCAGTAGCGGGGATACGTTTCAGTGGGCATTCCTACCGCTTCGGGCGACATTCCTCTTCTCTCATGGCCAGGCCTCTAGATACTCGCTTGAGTGTTCCAGCGCCCAATCGACCAGCGCATGGGCACGGATGTACATTTCCTTCTTGCTGAGCTTTGCGGCTTGCGGTTCGTAGGGCGAAAGGTAGAGCATACGCCCCGCTGCACAGAGGCGTTCTTGCTTTTCGGTAGGATGCCAACGCTCGCCGAAACCCTGCATGGATAGCACAATCAGCACCCCGCCTGACTTGATGATTTCGTTGCCCGCATCCTTTTCCAGCGGCGAGAGAAAGGTGGAAAGCCCTGCTCCGCCGGGACCGATGCGCGAAGCGGCGCCCATTAGGCCGGACGCATTCATGGGCGGCGCAGACGCACCACTCGGCAAGACCTGAGGGTTGGAGTCGCCCGCATCTGCGGGATAGTTTTTGCAGTCGCACGCGTCTGCGGGCGACATCCCCCGCCTGTGCCCCTTGATCGCCACAATCACAGGCAGCTCCAACAGTGCCTCGTTGCCGTAGGCCCAGTAGCGCACACCGCGAAAGGTGATCTGCCGCGCGCGGGTGAAAAACTGGCGATTAGCTTGTCGGCGGGCATGGCGTAGCGGGTTTTCGAGTATGTACTTGCGAAAGCCCGCAAGCTGCCCCTCCTTCTTCACGATCCAATCATGCCAAGATTCTTCAAAGATGTGCGGCGCAAGGGTTTTGCAGGGGGCCGCGTCCGCGGAGCCCTTGCCGTCCGCAGGTACGGGTGGCTGCCAAACCTGCCAGTACGCACGGTTAAGCCGCTTGCGCAAATCGCCCACCACCACAGATAGCGAAACCGCCTTCTCCACCGCTGCGAGCTTGATGAGCAAATGCAGATGGTCGGGCATGACTACATGCGGCGAAACGCTTTCTACCGAACGCCAGAAACCCGTCCACTCGCGAATCGCCGACTCGAAAGCCTCAGTGATGGCGTTGGGTACCACTCGCCCCTCTGCAGAGATGGAGCAAAACGGGAAAGGTTTTGCAACACCGCACGTCTGCGAGGTACCTATGCCGCCCGCAGACGCGGTCGGCTGCAATACTCGTACCCTCCTCAGAGTGACCATGTAGAAGAATGGCCGCTTGTAGTCGAAGCCTGGGAGTCTGCCCATCACGTACCCCCTCTCACCGCCTTGGTGAAACGGCTCGCAAAACTTTCGACATTTTCAAGCCCGATTTTTCGCGAATACGATGAGGTTGTGGTAATTTGCATCCAAAGACACTTGGCCTTTCTCACCCCCCTGCTTTTTCGCATCTGCGCCTCTGCGTTAATCCCACTCATCCCCAGCAGTTCCTGGTTTTGCATCCTCCTGCGTTTACAGGAGGGCAGAATCACGTCGCGGTACTATCCGTGAAGAAACACGTCTCTCAGAACATCGTCTGCGATGTTTACTACTGGTCAGCGAAACCATCTGTTGATGCGAGGTATTTTCCATACAAAACTTTTCCTAATTTTGCCTCGCTTTTCAGCTTCTTGGCTGGCGGCGTTAACCGCCCGCAGGTGCCGAAACACCAGCACCGGAAAGAACGCTGTAGCCGCCGCCTAGCTTGGACACGCGAATCTGCGTACGGATCCGGTCGGCAACTTCCGAGACATGGGAGATGATGCCGATCAACTTGCCGTCCTGCTGGATTCGGCAGAGCGTATCGAGTGCCGTGTCCAACGAATTGGTGTCGAGGGTACCGAACCCTTCGTCCAGGAAGAGACTGTCTATCTGCAGGCGATCGCTGGACATCGCGGACAATCCCAACGCCAGCGCGAGAGAAACCTGAAAGCGTTCACCGCCGGACAGGTTGCCGACGGAACGCACCTCGTTCGCCTGATTCTGGTCGATGACTTGCGGCAACAGCTTGTCGTTCATTCCTGGATCCCAGACAAGCTGGTAGCGTCCAGCCGTCATCTCCAGCAAATGCGGATTCGCGCAATCCAGCAGTTGCCGCAATGTGATTCCCTGCGCGTACTGCCGGAAGCGATTCCCGTTGTCTCCTCCTAGCCACTTGTCCAGATTCGTCCAACGTGCCAGTTCATCCTCAGCGGATGCGAGTTGGCCCTGATACTCGTTCAGCCGCCCCCGATCTTCTTCATCGCGTTGAAAACGTTCTTCGATTGCCCCGATCAACTGGTTGCAGTTCGCCTGCTCTTCCGTCAAATGCTGTACCTCTTCCTGTAACACCTCGATTTCCGGGATTTCTTCTGCAATCCGGCGGAATTCGTTTTCGCACGTCTCGGAGGTTTCTCGCGCCTTTACCAGTTCTTCCTGCGCCAACTCGTCGGAGGTTTTCGCCGATTCCAGTTTCGCAAGCGATTCGCTAGCCAACCGATTGGCTTCCTCACGGCTTCGGGTCAAGCGATCGAGCAAGGTGTTCGGATCGTCTTCGAGCCCCAGCGCGGTCAATGCATCGCCCTGCTTTGCGACTTCCCCCTGAAAACGTTTGTACTCCGTTTCCTTCAACTTGCACTTCTCTTCGCCGTCCGCGAGTTGCCGCCGTTTCTCGTCGAGCGTTCGATTGGTCTGGCGGATGGTTTCGCGCAAGGTGCTGGTCTGATCACGCAAGGTCTTTTCGTCCCAATTACATCGGTTTTGCTCGTCCGCCAATCCACTCTCCGTGTCACGAACGATACGCATGGCGCGTTCACGTTCGACACGCACGGCCTCTCGTTCCGCGTCCAGCGCGTCAACTTTCGCCTGCGCCTCGTCGAACGCCTTTTGGAAACCATCCGGAGAGGGTAGCTGCGCATGCACATACGGATGGTGTTCGGCTCCGCAGAGGGGACACGGTTTCCCGTCTTCCAATGCTTTCCGATGTTCTTCCAGACTTGCCACCTTCTGCGAAAGCAACAAGGCCTGAAGCGCATTGTCACGATTTTCCGCAAGGAGCGGAATGCGGCTGCTGTATGACTCTTCCATTTCCGCATACCGTTTCTCCGCAGCGACGCTTAACTCGCGTTTCTTTTCCAGCTCGTCCATTTTCCACTTGAGCGATTTTTTCTCCTTGCAGAAATGAACCGCCACTTTCACGCGATCGTCACTCGCAACAGGACTGTCCTTCGGTATCGTGCATTGCCCCTGCTCGATGGCGGCGGAAAGAATGGCGAAGACCGCGTTGTCCGCCTGAAGTGCCTGTTGGCATCGCGAGATTTCCTGTTTGAGACTCCGCACGGTCTGACGGATCTCGTTGACGTCTTTCCCGGCATTCTCGAAATCGTGCTTTACCAACTCCAGCTGTTGCTGGATACGGATCGCCTCTTCGATTCGCGGTCCATATTCGGCGAACTTCACCTCCGCCGCCTGCCGAACCGCCTCGTTCTTGTCAAACGTTTCTTGCGCGGCTTTCCTCGCAGTTGCCGCCTCCGTGGCGGTTTTTGTTCGTGCAGTCACCGCAGTTCGGGCATCGACGGCATCCTTTTTCGCCTGAGAGAATGCGTTCAGCAGATTCTGTTTTTCGTTGCGGCGTTGTTCGAGATCGAGAAGCTGTTTCTTGGCGGCTTCGCTCTCTTCCGTTTTTGCAGCACGTTCTTCTTCATTCAGCGGATGGATTTCCCCGATGCGGGTTTCCAAATCCACAACGACCTGATCGGCCTCCCGTTTTTTCTCGTGGATGGCTGTTCCGATCTTTGCGTAAATCTCCGTTCCCGTTGCCTGCTCCAAAATCGAGGAGCGGTCTTCGTCGTCGGCGGAAAGGAACTGGTCGAACTTCCCTTGCGCCAACATCATCGTCCGTAGGAACTGGTCGAACGTCAAGCCGATTGTCTCGACAATCTTAAGCTTGGTCAATCGAACCTTTTCGCTCACATACTTGCCCGACTCGCAATCATAGAGCGTGAGTTTCGGCTCCTGCAGTTCGCCCTTCGGCTTTTCCCAAGCCCGATGTTGTTCCCAGCGGGAACGGAAGTGCCCCTTCTCGCAGAGGAACTCGACCTCCGCCCAAGACGCGCCCTTGCCACGGGTCATCACCTCGTTCGTGCTTTCCGAGATCGACTCGCGTACCGTGCGCCCGTACAGGGCAAGCGAAATCGCATCGAGAATCGAAGTCTTTCCCGCCCCCGTGTCTCCAGTAATCAGGAAAAGACCATCGACAAATTCCGGCGCCTGGAAATCAATCTGGAAACGGCGTCCCAGCGAATTGATGTTCTCAAATTCAACCCGTAACAATTTCATGATACACCGCCTATCAGTTGAGACACCATCCGACTGTACGTCGCGCGTTCTTCCTCCGTCAGGTGCGACTCCTCGCCGATACGAAGTTCCGCGATTTCAAGCGGCGTCATCGCACGAAGGCTCTGATCCCGCGAAACCGTTCGGATCCCCTCGCCCGTCTTCGCCTTGGGACGTCCGTCTTCCTTCAACAGAACCGTGATCGGAGAACCGGCCAGGAGTCCATCCAATTCCTTCCAGAAGCGGGAGAGTTCCCCTTCCCCTTCCGTCACCTGCACCGATGTGCAGAGGTCGCCGCCATTTTCGGCGGGCAAGGATTTGAGCGCGGTCTTCAACGCTTTTTTGATCGCCTTGGGATCTCCGTGGAAACGTCGCAGCGGCAGGAAAATCGGAACCTCCTCCTGCCGAACCTCAACCGGATCTCCGGCGCGGTCCCCGAAGGTGACGATGTTCACGAATTTCTTTTGTTCCGCCTCATCGAAACTCATTTGCAACGGAGATCCCGCATACCAGATCCGATTCCCCTCACCGACCGTTTGCGGGAGATGCAGGTGTCCCATCGCCACGTAATCGACGCCCGCGAAGACGGAAGCGTCGTAGGAATCGAGCCCTCCGATCTGACGTCCCCGTTCGGAGCGCAAATCGCTCACCTGCGCATGGGAGAGACAGGCGTGTCCCATCGCAACCAGCGGTACGCCCGGGGCGGCAGTCCTTGCCGCCGAGAGGACGGCGGCATAATGCGCACGGAATCCGTCCGCGAGCCGCGCGAAACGTGACGCCGATGAATCGCCGCCTTCGACCGGCGTTCCCTGCGCGGCCCGCCACAACGTCAGAAGATCGCCATCGTTCAGGTACGGTACGGCGGCAATCCCCAGCGCGGCGGAACCGTCGGAATTCCGCAGCACGACAACTTCCGATGAAGCATCGGTAACCTGCGTTCGGGCGATGACCGTCACACCCAGACGTTTCAGCACTTCGTCCGCCGCCGCCAGCATCGAGGCGGAATCGTGATTTCCCGCCGTGACGACGATGCGGCTGCATACGCCTTCCTTGGCCGCTCGCGCAATGAAGTCGTAGTAGAGCGACTGCGCGGCGGTCGTCGGCTGGCGCACGTCAAACACATCACCGCTGACGAGCAAGGCATCGGGGTGCTCCCTTTCCAGCACCCCATAGAGCCAATCCAAAAAACTGCGCTGCTCTCCTGCCCTGTCGCGGTCATGGAGTTTCGCGCCGAGATGCCAGTCCGAAGTGTGAACAATCTTAACCATGTTTCGTACCTTCCGCCTTAGGGATTCCAGCGGTAAAGCAATTTCGGTTCTTCCGACTCGCCACGCAACAAGGCGCGGAGATCACGGGAAATTCCGCCCGAAGACGCAGAGAAGAAGAGTTCCATCAGGCTGTCCTTCTGCCGATAACGATACGCCTTCACGTCCTCTTCGTCCAGCAGCTCCGCCAACTTCAGACGTGCGTCAGAGGCATATCCGATCTGGTCGATCAACTTTTTCTCCAAAGCGTCCGGTGCGGCAAAGACACGCCCGTCGGCAAGCGGAAGCACATTTTCCTTCGCAAGCTTGCGGTTTTCAGCCACCAGTCCGACAAACCGGTTGTACAACACGTCGATCACGCGATGCAGCATCTCAAACTGTTCGCCGCTGACATCGTGGAAAGGATTCAGCAAATCCTTGTTCTCGCCCGACTTGATCGTCACATCGGAAATCCCGATCTTTTCCGCCAGCCCCTTGATGTTGACGCTCTGCAGGATCACACCGATCGATCCCGTCAAGGTGGTCGGGTGGGCATAGATCTGATCCGACGCCAACGCAATGTAGTACGCGCCGGAAGCGGCGACATCTCCCATGATCGTCACAACCTTGCGTCCCTTTTTCTTCGCCTTGAAGTTCTTGACCGCCTGGTAGAGGATATCACTTGCAGTCACGCTGCCGCCTCCGCTGTCGATATCCAACAACAGACCATCTACAGTCTCGTCTTCTGTCGCACGGCGAATCGCGCGCAAGGCGAACGTCGTGTTATCCACAGTGCCCCACTGCGACCGTTTCCCGAAATGAATCATTCCGTGGATGGAGACGCAGATGACCTTTTTCCCGCCAGATCCAGAAGCCCAGTATTCTTCCAACGTCGGACATTCATCCTCTCCCGCACTCGCAATGGTAAGCCCCGTCGTAGATAGCTTCGCATCTCCGATGCAACCCTTTGCTAACAGGCCCAGCAGGAATAACGCAAAAATACCCAACACCGCGCCGCACATTACCAGGCAGCCCGACTTCACGCACCCGCCACGAGGGCGAGGCGGCATAACACCACGATCCATATCCGTCGTTTCCATGATTCTCTCCTTATTCCCGAATGATCTCGTACAGCAGCTGTGCCCCGGCGACACCCGACGCGATATTCGCCGTGAAGCACAACGCTCCGTCTTTTCTTGTCGATTCCAGTTTGTTCAGCCGCTTTCCCGATGTCGCAACGGCGTAAACCGTGTAGGCTTCGGGCTTTTCCAGCCTCAACTGAATCTCCGCCCGTCCGTCACGGGCGATCAAGTCACCATTACCCCAGCGGAGAAGGATCCGCCGTTCTTTCTCCGCGAACGTGATTCCTTCCTGCTGGACATCCGTGATGTGCAACAACAACATGCGCTTGCTTCGCGCAATCTCCGCACCATCTACGGAACTGACCCAAACCGTCGTCGGCGTGTCACTGATTTGTACCGAAAGAGGTCCCGCCGCAAAGGCGCCACGTTCCGCAAATCCTCCGCACGTGCGGGGCGTGTTGATGGTGAACGAACCCTCCTCGCGGTTCAGCGAAAGTCCAGTGGGCTTCCCTGCGTTCGTTGCCAGACGATCGCGGAACACCTCGGACACACCATTCGTCGTGTACACCTCCGCGAAGCGGAATGCGACCTCGCCCGGCGCGGCGTGGGTATCCACGCGCGTACTGACTTTCGTCGTCCACGGCTCACGGAAGTTGCGGCGGATCGACTGTTGTGTCGCCGACAGTTTTCCGAGTTCTGCGGATGACATCTCCACCGTGGCGGCAGGTCGCAGTGGCGGCAGGTCGCCGCGCAGATAGAGGCAAATTGCCGCACGGTCCGTCGCCTGACTCAACGGATCATCCGCGAGATTGAAATATCCCAAATGCACCGGCGAATTTCCGGGAAGGTTTCCTTCGCTGTGCGTATAGGCAAACCTCCAAACCCCGTCCCAATCCTGGAGGCTGGACATCGCCCCCGTCAAGATCCCGCCCACGCCGCGATACATTCCCGGACCGGAGAAATTGAACTCGGTGACTGTGAACGGTTTGTCTCCAAGCCGCGTGAAGGCAAGCCCGCACATGGGCAACGCCTCCGCCAGAAGCGGATTGCTGTTGGGGCAACGGCTCGGCAACCGCCAACGTCCTTCCAAGAAATGGGGATGATCCACATAGAAATGTTCATCGACATAATCGTACTCGGCGCGAACCGACTGCATCGGCGTAGAGGAACCGCAGTTCTGATCCGTGAGCGGAATGTCACAGTGAAGCTCGTCGTGAATCAGCCTCCGCATCCGACGGAAGAAACGCCGTTCGATGTCCGCACGGAAAATCGCACACGCGGAACCATCCACACCGGACCAACCGTTTTTCGGCGGCAGCTCGGACACCTGAGACCACGACGGTTCACCGAGGGCTGAAGGCTTACCGGCGAATGCGGCGCGTTTCGCAGCCAGCCATTTTTTCCACTCCTGTTTCGTGCAGTCCAATTCATAGGTCTCTTGCCAGTTCCAGCTGATGTTGTTCTCGTTGATCAATGAGAGGGACATCAGTCCCGGCTCCTCCGCATAACTCCGCCCCGTGTAGGGGTTCACATGCGTGAGGAAGGCACGCGTGTACCGTTCGAGATTCTGCGTGGTCGGTTCATGCAGAACCGCCAATGCCTTGTAGGTGCGCTGCTCGATCACACCGGGCTTGTCAATCCCCACATCGCGCCACTTGACACGACGAGAGACAAAGAGGTCGGTTGTCACATAGATGCCACGCTTGTAACAGGCGGCAAGGAAATAGTCGAGGCGATCCGCCATCTTTGGATTCAACACCTCACCGGGAGGAGCGTCTGCTGTCAGGGGATTGTCGTGATGGTGAACGCGGATCGCATTGTAACCGAGCATCCGCAGACGTTCCGCCACCTCATCCGCGACCGCCTTCTCCGGATAATTCCCCGTCGAGCAAAAGTTGACCCCGTAAAAACGCTGCTTGACACCGGGACGCTGGACGAACTCGAAATGCCCGTTCTTGGCGATGACGCGACCGTATTTCCCAGCGGGTGCATCGCAGAGTCCCATGACAGAGAAATCCAGTACAGATCCCGGTTCGATATTCTTGGAATAGCGCAGCGGAATCCACTCCTTACCGGGACGCAACACGATCGGACCACCCGGACCGAGGACAATCGGTTCTGCGGCAGTGAGGTCACACGACACAGCGTACGACGTCCCCTTTCGGAATGTCTGATGGGAAAACCCGAAACGGAAGCTGTAGGTTTCGCTCTTGAATCGGCGGTTGTCCTGAATCAGACAGAACATAGGTTTGTCAAACGAAAAGCGCACTTCCTTCCCGCCCACGCACAAGACAAACTGTGAGGAATTTCGGGAAAGGTTCGGTCCCTTCTTCAACGGGAAAGTACCCGTTTCATTGGAGATTTTCCAGAAGGAGTCAGGTGTCTCCAAAACGGAGGCGGGAAGTCGGAAGGTCGTGACCAACTGGTTCAATTCCAAATCGCGCGTCGGCGTCCACAGATAGCGGATCTTCACGCCACAGTTGGGAAGAGCCGAAACCTCCGTACGCTCCTTCATGACCTCCGCGTCATCGATCTGGAACGAGGCATCCTTCCGGTTTCCAGATTCCAGCTGACGCATGGCATTGCAAACCCTTTTCACGCCCGTCCAATTGGTGGAGAAAGCTGTGGTAGAAAACTGAAGCGGCGGTACATCCAGCTTGAGCATACCGTCATAACAACCGAACTCCAACGACGCCGCACAAAGGGATGACGCCACCCAAAACACGCTACCCCCAGCGAGAACGAACAGTCTTTTGATCATAACCTCTCTCACCTTTTACGAAACACCCGAAAAATGAATGCAACCATTGTATCAATAGAGACCAATCGAAACAAGCCGAAAAGCAGAACAACGCGAACTTTTCTGGAGAAGGGCGACAAGACGCTTCGCACCAGCTGAGAAGCGGGGAAGCTGAGAGGCTGAGAAGCGGAAGCTGAGATGCTGAGAAGCGGGGACGATGGGGACGATGGAGACAATGGGGACGGGACAGCCGCCAGTCTCACCGGTCTCGCCACTCGCCATGTCGCGTGTCGTTTGTCGCGTGTCATTCCCGCGCATGTCGCAGACGGGGTGCTTACCTATAACTTCGCTTCGCGAAGTAGTGACGAATGACGAATGACGAGAGAAATTTCACGCGAATGTGCATGAGGCCGCAGAGAATGGGAGGGGCAATGTCCCCATTGCCTCACTTCGCTAGGAATGAAGAATGAAAATGACGAATCAAAACGGGAG
>JAFYDR010000197.1 GCA_017544725.1 Kiritimatiellia bacterium | reverse complement strand
TCCGCCCCGTCCCCGGCGATCCGGACGCGGCCGATGGCGGCGTGACGCCGCCCGCCGGTTTCCCGGAAATGGGGTTTTGCATAATCGACTATATAGATTAGTATTTCCGATGTAAACGCATGAAGGAGGCTTCCCTGTTGTTTTCTTTGTACTAGGATGTTCGAGGACAACGTTATTATTTGTAATCCAGTAATTCCATTCTACGTCATCTACCACTGTTGTCAAAGCAAACGCAAGATGTGCAATAAGTATATTCATTACAACAACTAAAAATTTCACAGTAGTTGATACGGAGAAGGAGTCCCCGTGTTTTTCGTTCTGCAACTGCAATGAAACAGAATCATGGACACATTTTACTTGAATATCCGCAATCAACTTCTTGATCGAACCGTACTTTTTTTCATAATGACGAACATCTATCTGCGTTGGCGTAACCGTACAGTTAAACTCAACCTCACCTATCTTATCAATTATGTAAGATGATGGTGGTATCGCGCCACCTCCCAAAGATATAATATAACCTTCTCCTTCATTTCTTTCTTTTTGTAATGTCAACTCCTTACAAATTTCAGCATATGTTTTTTTCTCTGCTGCCACATGGTTGTAAAGATACCACATCACATATTCTAGTGTAAAACCATAGTTTGGCAACAAAAACACCTGTTCCATGTTATCATCATTTTTTTGTTCATCGTCGCACCTCCTTTTGCCGCAAGTTTGTTAGCGAGAAGTGCGACGGAGGCAAAAACTGAGCGGCGCACTCTCAAACCCCATGTCTTTACCGAGGCACCGCTAAGAACCTTTGATGGAACACGAATTGGATAAGTACGCCGCATGTATGCCACGCGACGCACCACCGTATTTCACTCCATCAAGATTAGCGGTCTTTCGGTAAAAGCTACTTTACGCTGGTTGCGTAACGTCCTGCCGTTGCGCACACCCGTACGCACGGCAGTGTTCTGTCGCTCTCCATCGGAGGCGGTCACGTGGGATGCGTGACCTTACCGTTTCGGGCAACGGGGACGTTGCCCCTCCCGATGTGGCGACCGTCCGGCGGTTGGATGCCCGCCGGTATGACAAAGATCCCACGTTCGGCTATCATCGCCGAACGGGAAAGAGTGTAGCACATTGTATGGACGAGGAGCAAGCGGGATTTTGGAACCGCAAAAGGCGGGGCGCATCTGCTTAATTCGCCCATCTTATGTGCACGAGAAGATTTTGGAAACAACACGAACAACTTGAAGACAACAACTGAAAGAGGTGCGCACCCCCCGCTCGATTGCAATCGACAACTACCGATGACACGCGACAAACGGACTGGCGAGACTGGCAACCTTTCTTTCATTCGTCATTCGTCATTGGCGGCTCCGCCGTCCCCATTCTTCATTCTTATCTTTTCATTCTTCATTGCCGTCTTTGGCGGCTTCGCCGCCCGCGGCACTCAAGGGCGCAAGGGCGCGGGGGGGAGTCCGCTATCCAGACCGATCAATGCCATGCCGTAGCGGTTCGCCAGCGTGACGACCTCTTCGCGGTCGAGCATCAGCAAGCGTCCCGCTTGAAATGCGAGGCAACTCGCCCCAGCCTTGCGCAGGGTCTTAATCGTTTTGGTGCCGACCACGGGAATGTCGAAGCGCATATCGTGTCCGGCCTTGGCGACCTTCACGACAACTCCCCCCTTCCCGCCGAGCTTGCCGCCTCGACGAATCGCCGCGTTCGTACCTTCGAACGCCTCGACGGAGAGAATCATCCCGTCTTTGACCATCAACGTCTGGCCAATGTCCATACCGCAAATCCGTTTCGCCACATCGTGACCGAACTCGATGTCTTTCTGCTCCCGTTCGTCAGGAGCACGTTGCGTCAGCAGACCAACACCCGGCATGCAATCGTCCATAAAGCATGACGCGGGAATCACGTGAATATGGATGCGTTCCATCTCCTCGGCGATTTTTCCGAAAATCGTATGCGCGTTCTTCACGCGCAATTGGCTGAGCCAGAGGCGGCTGAGGTCATCGAACTTGGTGCGGAACAGTGCGATCGGCGTGATCTGTCCTGCCATCACGCCCCAGTCGCAACCCTGCGACTCAGCCCACGCAAAAATTGCGCGAATCTCGCCAATACCGAACCACTTCACCTCATCCGCCAGCGCAACAGTCGCACGCTTGGTCATGCCCTTAATCGCGACCATCGCGATCCGTTGCACACCCGCTTTACGCGCACCTGCCGCCAACCGTTCGGGATAAGTCCCGCTTCCCGCGACAATCAGAAGTTTCTCATTCATCGTATCCACCGTCCATCACACCATGCCCAAACCCATCACCCCGCCAATTCAGAATACATACCTGGAAATCGCGAGTAAGAAAATCCATCCCCCCAGTAGCAGGCCAGAAAGGAAATGAAGGCGCGCCGTCTCGCCCAGCAGCGGACTCCATACCACGGACGGATCGCCCGATTTCTCCCGATAGGCACGCAGAAGCGTTTGAATGGTCAACGGCAAGAGCAACAACCACGGCAACACCGCAATCACACAATGCATCAAAATTTCCCACGCACTACAGGCATATAATCCCAAGGTGCTCCACAAAAAAACGCCCCCCGTCAAATAAGGCAACGTGTGTAACACCGTAAAAATCCACAAGGCTCCCCGTTTCCCGAAGATTGTCGCGGGCGTACGGATTCCCGCCATTCGATCCTTCTCAATATCTCGCATATCGTTCGCGTGCATGATACAGGTGACAAGGCAGGATGTCGGCAACCCACACACCAAAAAAGCAAGGAACGTATCCCGCGAAAACTCCTTCAAGAAGAGACCTCCCAGACAAAGGTCGGCAGCTCCAAGCAACAGATACCCCATCAAAAAGAATACGCAGACAAGTCCGTATCCCCGATACTTGAAACGGATTCCTGTGGTATAGTTCACCGTACCAAGAACGCCGACCACCGCCACCGCTAGCAGCGTCCAAGAGAAGCAGCGGTACAACAACAGGCCACCCGCAGCAATGCCGATTCCCAACACCAGCAACGCGACACGCAACACCTGCGCGGGCGTGACGGTTCCCGCGACCAGTTCACGAGGCGACGCCGTTCCTTCCCGCTGTCCCACCACACCAACGGTTTTCAGTTGATCCACCCCGGAACGATAATCCCCCCATTCATTCAAAAGATTACACGCGATTTGAAGGCTTCCGCACGACAGCAGGGCGAGAAAGAAATTCAGCAGATAGAAGGGAAAGTGATCCGACAAGCGAATCATCTTCCATAATGTCCCCAGTCCCGCCCCATCTTCGTACGGAAAATCCTGAATCCCATCAAAACAATTCCAACACGCCATCAGAAAGATCGGGACAAAACTCGCCGTCAGCGACCACGGGCGAAACATACGCATCCAGATCTGGAACCTACTCTTTTTCATCTCGCGCAACCATCCCAAAAGATAACCATGTAAACAACGAATCTAGTATAAACAATCGAAAGTCCCCCCGTCAAGCTGGAGCGCGATAACTTCGCTTTACAGGTGGCGAAGCCGCCAATAAAAAATGAAGAAATAAGAATGACGAATGATGGAATTAAGTGGGCTTCGCCCTAAGTGACGAATGAAATGGTTAAAAGGTTAAATCGCCGCTGCGCGGCTTGAAATCGGCGGCGCGTTCCATTTAAAGGGCGAAGCCCGATTGAAAGCAGTCGAAGACTGCGATTTAACCATTTCATTGTAAAGGCGGCACTTGCCGCCTTTACGTGGGGCTTCGCCCCTAAGTAACTTAGCCGCATAGCGGCACTTAACACGCCTAACCAGCTTTACACGCTTATCCAGCTGGTGCGAAGCACCCCTACTCCAGTCTGAATTCCGGTTCGTCAGGATTGCGGAGATGGTTAAACTGCGGGCAGAGGTCTTCACCCACGATTCGGGAGAAACGTTGTGCCCATTGCTTCCGTTTCTCGTAATCGTTCTTCGGGCGTTCGGCGGGCGACAATTTACGGTACTCGGCAAACATTTTCTCAAATGGTTCCCAACCAAAACGATCATGCAGTTTCACGAAAAACTCCAGCGCAAGGAAGGGATCGCTCTTCCACTTTTCGTACGGATACCCCGCTGCTTCCCACTTCTCATACGCACGCTTGACATTCGGACTCCCCATTCTCGTCTGACGCGGCTTCAACCCACAGATCTTTTCCATGCAGTACAGGGTGAAGAAATTGACCGTGACCTCTCCCGTGCCATTGAATGTCCAGTCGCCGTTCTGATGATTGTGTCCCATCTCGTGGAAGAATCCCCACACATCCTCCTCCTTTCCGGTTCGAATCGTCTGCGCATTCACCAAGTGTCGCGTACTCCCCCACGGAATCATGATGGGATACCCCGCATGCATATACCCGGCACACAGTTGAACGTCGATACACATGCGTTCTGCGGAGGTGCGCTCCTTCGGCACTGCGGTGAGCGCCGCATCGAGGTCCATAATCTCCGACCAGACCTTCAGCAAAGGCAAGGGATCATCCAACTCACGGATGAACGAAGACGGAACGGTGAAGATGATTTTCCCGTTCTCGATCTCCGCGAACGGCGCGGGCAGGTTTCGAATCGTTTGCCGCCATGTGACAGCGGTATCGCGTCCCTCAACGAACCAAGGCGCGGGACAAGCGGGACCAACCTTGACTTGGATGATACCGGTCTTTCCTTTCGGCACCACCACATAAATCATTCCTCCAAAGGGAGAGGAAAGCGTCGTCACGGTTTTGTTGAGCGGCACCTCCACATCCACCACGGGGGCCCGCCGCCACTTGTCGTGCGCAGTTACACGACAGGTGGTCGTCCCGATCCGTAACCGAAGTCCTTCCCGCTCTACTCCTTTTTCCAACGTCACTGTCACCGGTTCCCCCGCCACCGCGAACAATCCCGTCCCGTGCCAACACGGAATCGATAGATCCATGCGAACGGTTCGTGTAACCCGACGCTTCGATTCTGGAACTCCCGGATACACGCGTGCTGCAGGATGGGCAGTATAGACTTTTTCCGGATTCTTCAGCCACTCGTCCTGAAACAGGCTCAATGTCAGGCGATCCCCGATCTGCCCTGCCGCCAACGGATGTTCCGGCGAAGGAACCGCCGCACGGCGAATATCCCCGACCAACTTTTCAATCTCGGGACGAAACCGCTTCTCGTTCTGCGGCAGGATTTGCCCGAATACGGAGAGCAGATAGGGAACTTGACGCAACGAATCCCCTTTGAGTTCAATCTTGCCGTTCAGCATCGCCAACGCATCTTCACAACTCCAAACAAAAGGAGTCGAGAGAACGGCGGCAAACCGATTCTTCTCAACAGGGCTGACCGTATGCCCGTTCGTATAGAGTCCGGCAGGACCAACCAAGGCATTGAATGCGCTTTGCGTCTGGAAGGACTTCCCGCCTGAAATCTGATGCCATCCCCAACCGACCACTGTACAGAATGCGCCACC
>JAFYDR010000196.1 GCA_017544725.1 Kiritimatiellia bacterium | reverse complement strand
CGCTCGCGCGCGGAACGTATCGCGCGCACGATGGGGCGTATGGACAAGATTTTTACGGAATTCCTCTTTCTCGCGAAGCCGACGGATGAGAAGCCTGAAACGACGGAACTGGCCGAGATCATCCGCGACTGTGCGGACACGCTCGGGCCGCGACTGGAACAGGCGGGTGTCGCGTTGCGCAAGTCGGTTGCGGACGAGTTGCCGCCGGTTGTCGCTTATCCGTTCGCCTTGCGCCGTGCGCTGATGAACGTGCTGGTCAATGCCGTGCAGTTCGCACCGCGCGGTAGCGAGATCGAGGTTGCCGCCTCCGCTGTTCGACCGGGTGAAGTACGGCTAGATATTCTTGATCGCGGACCGGGGGTGCCGGACGCGCGTAAGGAGGCTATTTTCGAGATGTTTGAGACGGGACGTCCGGAGGGAACAGGACTAGGGCTCTTCCTGGCGCGGACGGCCATCCAGCGATGCGGCGGAGAGATCGTCGTGCTGGATCGGGAAGGTGGAGGATCCGATTTTCGGATTACATTGCGTGCGGGCGAGCGGTCGATTGAAGAGCCGCCTGGTGAAGAAGGAGGAACGAAATGAGAGTGTTGGTAGTGGAAGACGATCCGGATAATTTGCAGTCGGTGCGGGAAGCGGCAGAGGATGCGGGATTTACCGTCGAGACGGCGATCACCGGCGTAGCCGGCGTGGAACTGTTTAGCAAGACCTTTCCTGATCTGGTGCTGAGCGACTTGGTGTTGCCGGACATCGATGGACTGGAGGTGATGGAGCGCATCAAGAAACTTGATGCGTCCGTTCCTGTCATCATCATGACGGCCTACGGCTCGGTTGAGTCGGGCGTCCGGGCGATGCGCGAGGGCGCCTACGACTACGTGACCAAGCCTTTAGATTTGGATGACATCCAGTCGAAGTTGAACCGCGCTTACGAAGTCTCTCGGTTGCGGCGGCAGGTCACCAAGCTTTCTGCCTCGGTCAAGGAGAAGTTCACTGCCTCCTCGATGATCGCCGAGGCGCCCTGCATGAAAGCGGTGATCGCGCAAATCGATGCGCTGGCCGATACGATGGCGACTGTACTCGTGCGTGGCGAGAGCGGGACTGGTAAAGAGTTGGTCGCACGTGCCCTGCATGTCGATTCGAAACGTGGCAGCGGCCCGTATGTCGCGGTCAACTGCGGATCGTTTGCCGAGAACCTACTGGAGTCGGAGTTGTTCGGTCACGAGAAAGGTTCGTTCACGGGAGCAATCAACACCTACAAGGGCGCGTTCGAACGTGCGGACGGAGGCACGTTGTTCCTCGACGAGATTGGAGATGCACCGCCCGCCGTACAGGTCAAGCTCCTGCGTGCGCTGGAAGAGAAAGAGATTCGGCGCGTCGGCGGGAAGGACGTGTTCCATGTGAACGTGCGGCTTGTCTCTGCCACCAACAAGGATCTGGAGAAGATGGTAAAGGAAGGAACTTTCCGTGAGGACCTCTTCTACCGGTTGAACGTGGTCTGTATTCGCGTTCCCCCGTTGCGGGAACGGATCGCCGACATCCGTCCGCTCGCTGATCGCTTCATCGCGAAGACGGCGTCGGAGAACGGCAAGACGATTTCGTTGGTGAAACCCGATTTCTACGAACAGCTGGAATCGTACAGCTGGCCGGGCAACGTGCGTCAGTTGCGGAATATCGTGGAGTCCGCCGTGTTGCTTTCGCCGAACGGAATCCTGACAGGCGAGTCGGTCGTCTTTGCTACGGGGGGCGGTGTTGCCTCTCATGCGTCGGGCGGATTCTCCATCCCGAAAGATATGACGCTAGAACAGGTGGAACGCGCAGTTCTGGAGTCACGCCTCCAGCAGAACAACGGAAACCGCACGCTTACCGCCGAACAACTCGGTCTCTCCCGTCGAACAATCCAACGCAAGATCAAAGAGCACCAACTGCCGTACTGAAAACGAGCTGGGCGGCGAAGCCGCCAGCTGAGAAGCGGGGAAGCTGAGAGGCTGAGAAGCCGAGGCGCTTCGCACAATGACGAGTGGCGAGAGATTTCGGCGGTCTCGCCGGTCCGTTCAGTCACGGGCAACGAGGACGTTGCCCCTCCCGTTTTCATTCGTCATTCGTCATTGCCGCCGTAAGGCGACACTTCATTTTTCATTCCGAACGCGGCGTTGGCTGAAGAGCCAGTCGAGGACGGTGTCATCGGCGTAGGTTGTCGTCCAGACGTTGTGCCCCATACCGGGATACTCGCGGTAGCGGATTTTGCCGTTGAGTTTCCAAAGTTCGGCGACCAGTTGCCGCGTGTTCTTCACGGGCACCGCCCCGTCCGCGTCTCCGTGGAACGCCCAGATCGGCAATTTCGCGAACCGTTCGGCTACGGCGGGATCACCGCCGCCGCAGATAGGGATTGCCGCCGCGAAGTCGGAAGCACGGCGTGAAATCACGTCCCACGTCCCGTAGCCGCCCATCGAGATACCGGTCACATAAACCCGATCGCGGTCGATCTCCGGGAACTCGGCGAATTTGGCGTCGAGCAGTTCAAAGACGAGTGCCATGTTCACGGACGGCTGGGGCTTGAGCGAGTGTTCCGTCACGGCCCACGGCGTATCGACCCACTGCGCGTCTTTTGGGCATTGCGGCGCAATCAGGATCAGCGGTTGCCCCTTTCGCTTCGCGTATTGCAGGATCGACCCGACGCCATGTACCAGTTGCGCTCCATTATTCGTACCGCGCTCTCCCGCGCCGTGCAGGAAAAGGACGAGGGGAATCGGTTTCGTACCGTCTCCCTTGTCCACCGCTTGCCGATAGGGCAACGTGCGAGCGGCGGCGTTTGTAAACACGAGCGGAGTCGTCACCTTCCATGCGTACTGGACTGGCGTCTCCGCCGCCATCGTTCCCGAAACCGCGCAAGCCATCATCATGGTCATCAATACTTTTTTCCAGTTCATCGTCTTCCCCTCTACGAAATCTTCCAACCATCGCGAACAAACGGTTTCAACAACTTATTCGCCTCTTCGCTGTTGGTGAAACGGTTCGCGGCGGGATCCCAATCCAGTCGTCCCTCAACCCGTTGCGAGATACAGCCCAGCAGCACCATTGTCGTCAATGGCACCGCATGGTCGTAATGGGAGAGCGGCGTGTCGCCGCCTCGGATCGCTTGCGCGAACTCCCAGTGGTGTCCTTGGACACGCGGCAGTGACTGCGGTACCGCTTTCGCGAGTTCGTTGTGGTTGAAGTCGTGGAAATCCTTCTCGTCCTTCATCTTGATCGCGCCGTCACGGATGATGCCTTTCTCGCCGATGATCAGCCGTCCGCCGTTGATCGGCATCGAACCCCAACGACCCACCGCTTCGGGACAGATTTCCGGTTTCGGTCCCGTTTTGCCGTCGTACCAGTAGATCGTGACGGGCGATTTCTGCGCGGCGGAACGAACCACGATCTTGACGGTGGATGCCGCCTGATAGGTCTCCTTAAAACGCGGTGTCGTGGCGACGGTTTCCACGCTGATTACATCGGTCAACTTCAAGGCGCGGTAGAGCGCACTCAGCGCGTGGCACGCGATGTCACCCAACGCACCCGTTCCGAAGTCGTACCAACCGCGCCACTTGAAGCTATGATAGACACCGCTCTTGAACGGACGTTCCGGCGAGACGCCCAACCAAGCATCCCAGTTCAGGTGGGCGGGGATTGGGTCGCTGCCGTCTGGACGGTTGAGCGCTTGCGGCCAGATAGGACGGTCGGTCGTTTGGTGGATTTCCTTGATCTCGCCGAGGATGCCGGCCTGCATAACTTCGATGAACCGCCGCTGTCCGTTCGTTCCGTTTCCGTTGTTCCCCATCTGGGTCATTACGCCGGCTTCTTTCGCGACACGTGCGAACTCCTGCGCCTCCCACACGGTACGGACGAGTGGTTTCTCGACATACACCGCACATCCCTTGCGCATCGCCGCAATGGCGGTGATCGCGTGCATGTGATCCGGCGTGGCGATCACCACCGCATCGAGATCGCGTTCCTTTTCCAGCATCGTACGCCAGTCCTGATAACGTCTCGCATCCGGCCACTTTTCCTTGACTAGATTATAGCCGCCGTTCAGGTTGTTGAGATCGACATCGCACAGCGCAACGACCCGCTCGCCGATCTTGTAGAACTCGTCCAAATCGGAGTGTCCGCGTCCACCCGTACCGATGAACGCCATGTTCAGCTTGTCCTTCTTCACGGGTGCGGCGATCGCGCTCCCTGCAACGGCAAATGCGCCGGTTTCCAAAAATTCTCTGCGAGTCAACATTCCATACCTCCTATTCGTTTGTCACATCCTTTGTGAAATTCCCGATCTGCAATCCGTTCTCTGGCGTCAGCGGCTTGTCGAAGATCCGCACGTTGCGGAAACGGACACGTTGCGCCAAATGGTTCTCGTCCTTGCCTTCCACGCGGAAGAAGCAGGATGCCGGTTTGCCGATAATCGTGAAATTTTCGAACGAGCAATCCGACACGTGTCCCGGCACCTTGGTACGCATGTACATGTTCACCGTGGGACGCGCCACCACGATTGGATTCTTACGTTCGGGATAGTCGCACTCGATGCGGATGCCGTCCGCGTGGACGTTCTCCATCTTCATCTCCTCTCCTGGTTCCAGCAGGAAGACCGGGATCTGGAAGTGGACGACATCGATGTTCTCGTAACGGATGTTGCGCATGTAGGGGGCGCGGCTCTCGTGCCCCAGCAACGTCACACGCGCGCGGTCACACCAGAGGATACAGTCTTTCACCGAGATGTTTTCGCAGTTACCGTAGGAGGTGTTCAGTCCCTTCAGCGCGATACAGTCGTCATCGGTACGGATGAAGCAGTGCGAGATTGCCACGTCACGCGAATTGCACGGATTGATTCCGTCGTCGTTCTGCACGCGGCCGCCACACAACTTGATGTTGCGAATCTTCACGCCGTCGCAGTTGGTCGGCACGACTGTCCAGTGCGAGGCACCGCGAATCGTGATGTCCTCGACTCGCAGGTCGCGGCACTTCCAGAGCTCCAACACATTCCCCGTCGGACCTTTCCGCCACTCCCACGGCGAACTGTCCAGTACGCCGCGACCGCAGATGCGGATGTTCGCGCCGGTGGCGAAGATGCCGCCCTGCAACACCGTTCCCGCCGCGATGTACAGCGTCTCGCCTTCCTTCAGCTCGATCCGTCCGTTGTTCTCGGCACGGATCACGCCGCCGCCGCGAAACGCCTTCACCTTCGGGTTGGAGAAGTCGGGGATGTCTGTTTCCGGTTCGTTGGCGAAAACCAGCAACGGATGTTCGCGGCCGTTCGGCTCCAGCGAGAACTGGCAGGGCTTGGCGAGTTTCACCTCCAACGTGCTGTCATCAATCTTGGTCACGGCAAGGTTTGCGGAAGCGGGACGAATTCGCACCTGACTCAAATCGCGGGCGACCAGAGAACGGATTCGCAGCGTGACAGGCGCATCCATCTCGAATCCTGAGAAGGCATACTCTCCGCCGAAGTCGTACTTCTCGAAAGGCTTGTCACACGTCCGCGCCGAATAGACGCCGTTCACCTTGCCGTCCACCTGCATTTCCCACAGCGAAGACCGAAATTCATCCGGGACTGGATAACATGTAACCGCCGCCTGTGCGGAAAGCAACGAACCAATCGCCAATCCCAACAAAACAACCTTCATCCCAATTCCTCCCTTCCTCATTTTCAACAGGAATCCAGTCTATCGGATTTCCCCTTCCAATGCAAGAACGAAAGGAGGGGGTAGCTGACGCTACTAGCTGAGAAGCGGGGAAGCTGAAAGGCTGAGAAGTAAGCCGCAATGAAGAGAGAAGAATGAAGAATGACGAGTGACGAATGAAAGAAAGGTTGCCAGCCTCGCCAGTCCAACCCGATGTGTCGCGTGTCGTCGGTAGCTGTCGATTGCGATCAAACGCGACACGCTTATCGTGGCCGTTTTGCCCTGAAAGGGCAGTAACTATACAGACGGGGGTGAGCGAAGCGTGACCCCCGGTAGTACGACCAGTATCCGCTAAGCCCTGAAGGGGCGATAGAACAATCTACCACCACTCACCATACCGCGTCGCTTTCCGTCGCCCTTTCAGGGCTAACGATGTCTTTACTTGATTCCGGGGGTTGCGCTACGCTTGCCCCCGTCTGTGTACCTTCGCCCCTTCGGGGCTATAACTTCGCACGCGAAATATTGACGAATGACGAGTGACGAGTGACGAGAGAAATTTCACGCGGAGACGCAGAGGTTCGCATGAGACCGCAGAGAATGGGGAGGGGCAACGTCCTCGTTGCCTGAAATGGGGAGGGGTACGCTTGTCGTGACCGTTTGATCCTTCTAACCTTGTCGAAAGTTATCCCCATGAACGTTCCCGCGCGCGGCGCGGGTGGTTGGCGTGGTTGACGAATCCCATTTCAGTCTGCATCAGAGGCAATGTTCGTGGAAACAAATTCAGACTTTTTAAGAAAACCGTACTCGTACACCTTCGGCTCGATGGCTCTGGCAAGTTCCTTGTGGGCGGTACGAAGTTTCGCCAACAGTTCCATATAGGTAGCGTCCGAAGATTTAGGATTCATCTTATCTTTCCCTTTCTCCGTTCGCTTCGTACCCTGAAAATGAAGTCGGATATCGTACAACGAGGCGTTTGGATTCGCCTTGGATTGCTTGTGATAGTACCGCCACAACTCCCGCCCGGCCGCCATTACCGCCTTCGCCTCCCGCGAAAGGCTAATGGGTTTCGATTCCGTTATTTTCTTCCGCTTTTCAGTCGGGAACAGATCGTCCTGGTATGGCGTATCATCCTCGCCGTGCCGCCCTGCAAGGTAGTCGCTCATGAAGTGGCTCTCAAAGCAACCCTTAGCCCCTACCTCTTGCTCCGTGAACGGGATCCAGTGGTTAGGACCGTCCTTTGAGCGAATCTCGTTTGAAATGGAGAAAAGCGTAAATACGAGACAGTTCGACTGGAACTCTAAATCCGTCTCCCAATCGTTGCTGGGGTACAGGAACTGGTCTCGGTCATTTAGCCAGGTCGCCGCTATGCATTTCCTAACGGCGAAATAAATGCTATAGGGCATGATATTGGAGGCAGTCACCCACGATCCCTTTACCTGTTTGAGATCGTTATCGGATGGTTTGGATGTAAGAAACACACCTTTGTTGTTTTGGAAGTCGGATCCGAGATAACGGAGATAAGCCAAATGTCCGCTCTTCTTGTCATAGAACTGGCGAATCCAGTCCATCAGAAAGCGGTTATTGTCATGAGAATAGATGTATTTCGTTCCCATTGACGTGCCGTCCGCATCATATACATCCACCGAAGCCTCCGTAAACACAACTTCCGTTCCAAGCCGCCACACGAAGAAGCCGATTGGAAACGCGCCAGTCACATTGTCGAACGTGTTTGCCGGCACGATGAAGCCGTTGGCAAGCCTGCCGCGATACACCTGGCGGAACGCCTTGAAATTTGGTGCCTGAATATGTTTCAGTGTTGAGAATTGCCCAACAATGCACCCTGGTATTTCTTGGCTTATGCGCATGAGGAATTGAGCGAACAGCTCGTTGATTGCCTTGCCAACCAAACCCTTGTACCGCCCGTATGTGATGTTGCCAGTAGCGACACCCCCTTTGGCCTCTCCCGTCCCCGTTGCCTGAGAAGCGTTCGCCGCCTCCGCATACGGCGGATTGATGTAGATGATAAGTTTTCTGCGCTTCTTCGGATCGTCGATTATGGACTTAAGGTCTGCGGGTAACTTGTCGAAGGAATCGTTGAGGAAGTCGAACTGGAATACGTGGCTGTCGAGCAGATTCGCGCCGTTGCCGTCCGTGCTACTTTCGTCCATGTGCTTGATGCGCTCGTGCATCACGTCCACATCTGCTTGGTCGAGCGTGGATGCCCATACGCGATACTTGTTCACGAGTCCCGCCTCCATGTTGCCCGTCCCTGCGCAGCAGTCCCAAACGTAATATTCGTCCTGCCAGTTCTCACCGAGTTCGCGGGCGAGGTATTCTTGCGAGAGCTCCACCCAACGGCGGGGCGTGAAGAAGGAACCCTTGCGCTCGCGCACATCCTGAGGCACGAGTAGGTCGCGGCGATTCATGATGTCGTCCCAGTATTCCTGCAGAGGCGGACGTTTGTACGTGTTCCAAAACTGGCGATGCGCCCGCTGTCCGTCGCTGAAGCGGACTTCGGTGAACAAATCCTGCCCGAGCGAGTTCTTTCCACCTGACTGCTGGTAGTGGTCAGTTCGCAGAAGGACGTTCAGACGATTCGTGACAGCAATGTTATCGGCGGAGAAGATGTCAGCGAGGAAGAAGTCGGCATCGATGATACCGTTGCGCTTGGCTTTCGTCCAGTCGGGAATTTCGATGGTGGGCATCACGGTTTCGCGCCACTTTCCGTAGATGTGGGTGAAGTTGTTCTTTGTGATCTGGATGAGTTCAGTACCACCATCAGAAGTGAAGTTGGCCTTAATGAACTGTTTGAGCTCTTTACCGTCTTTCAGGAAATCGTACCTGAGCGTCTGCGCGTCCAGTACGCTCTTCACTTGAGCGAGCAACTGGCGGAACTCGCGTGTCTTGTGGTTGGATGGTGCCACGTTCCAGTTGAAGTCGTTTTGGCGGAATACGCCGACAATCTCGTGGTACGGGAGAAAGGCAATCTTTGCCACATCGAATGCGCCAAGGTATTTGGGCGGAAGATGATTCTCGCCCATCCGTGCCTTTCCGATGGTAAGGATGAGTTGGACGAGGCTTTCGTCAATGTCATGTGAGGTGCCGCGTTTCGCCTCTGCCCAAAGTAGGTTTTCGCCACCATTGTTCGGGGTTACACAAAAGTCCACATTTCCGAGGATTTGCGTACAGTCGAACATACCGAACCAGTCGGCAGCGATCTTATTCTTCAATTCCTCCTCGCGTATCGTACGAGCATACTTCGTATTCATTGCGGCTTCACCTCTTGCTATCGGGAATAAATATGTGACCGCCATGAGAGCTATTCTAAGCAGTATTCTCATTTGATCGCAGATCATTCCCTCGCGTTTCGATGCGCCGCCCGACACTGTGTCAGATACAAAAAAGGACGCGTCCCTTTTTCTACACTCAGCGGAAGCCCTTGCAGTGGCCCAAAACGAATGCAGGAAGAAGGAACGCGCCCTATTTCGGGCGCGTTCCCGCAACCATGCCGTTCGTTTTCATGAAAAACCTGCAAGTATTTCCGCTGAACGACGTGTATTGCGTAAAACGCAAAAACATCTAAAACCCCTCACGCCGACGAACTAGCGTCAACGTGAAAGATATTCTTCATGTTGTCTAGTCTATGCGTTGGAATAACACACCACTATTCGTTACATGAAGTGGAGTCATTATACACAATCAACAGTGTTCATGTCCATCCTAAACAAGATTGGGCAGAATTCTCCATTGCTGAAACAAATCAGATCTGACCAGTCCGTTCGGTTGTCGTCATCCCGAAAGCCACAATGGTTTCAGTAACTCTTGACTCTTTACGATAAGAAGGCGTGATCTCAAAGCAAGACACGGTGATGCGGTTATATTTGCCGGAATGTAAGCATCCCGCCCGCGCCCCAATAGTCGATTCCACAAAGGCAACGGGGACGTTGCCCCTCCCATGGGCGGCAAAGCCGCCAGCTGAAAAGTAGGGAAGCTGAAAGGCTGAAAAGAAGGCAGTAGGCAATAGGGAGTAGGCAGTAGCGGCGACAGGTGCTTCGCGCCAGCGTGCAAGAATTAAGTGGGGCTTCGCCCCGAAGTGACGAATGAAATGGTTAAAAGGTTAAATCGCCGCTACGCGGCTTGATTGACGGCGCGATCCATTTAAAGGGCGAGCCCGATTTCAAGCAGTCGAAGACTGCGATTTAACCATTTCATTGTAAAGGCACTTAGTCCCGCAGGGACACTTAACCTAGATTCGCCCCGATTGTCATCAACAATCGACAATCCCATCTCCGTTGTCCCTAAAAGCGAACAGCTGAAAGCTAAAAGCCCCCCCACAACGCTTACCCGGCGACGATTTCTTCTTCGGGGTAGTGGATGCGTTGGGGTTCGGTGGCGCCGCCGATTGTCAGCACGACCGCCAGCGGACCGATTCGCCCGATGTACATGAATAAGATGACGAATATTCGTCCGAGCCAAGTGAGGTGTGCGGTCTGGTTGAGCGACATTCCGTTGGTAGAAGTTGCCGACACGACCTCGAAGAGCAGACGGCTGGATTCATCCGCTTGCATCGGTGCTTCGGACCACGCCAGCAACAGGTAGCCGACCAGGTTCAGCATAAGCATCAGGAAGAAGATCGCGATGGACTCGCGCACGATGTGGTTGGGGATCGTGCGGGAGAAAATCACCGTCTCGCGATTGTCGCGGCACATGGCCAGAACCGTCATGAGGAGAATCACGAGCGTTGCCGTTTTCACGCCGCCTGCGGGCGAGGAGGGGGAGCCGCCGATGAACATCAGGAACATCGTGTAGATGCGCGAAACCTCCGTCATCTGGTCCATCGGAATCACGTTGAATCCGGAGGTGCGCGGCACGACCGCGTGGAAGAACGCGCTCGACAGCTTGTCGGGAATCGGCATGGAGGAGAGTCCGTGGTTCCATTCGAGTCCAAGGAAGAGAATCAGGGAGAGCGCGATTAGCACCAGCGTGCCGGTGAGCGCGACCTTGGAATGCAGGGAGAGTTTGCCGCGCTTGCGCAAATCCTTGCGCCACCACTTGATCGTGACGAGATTGTACAGCACGATGAAACCGAGCGAACTGAAGAAGATGATGAAGTCCATCACGCCGAGATAGAGCATGTCGTTGTGAAAGCTCTCCAGATTGTCAGGATGTAGCGAGAAACCCGCGTGGCAGAAAGCGCTGACCGAGTGAAAGACGGCGTAGTAGATCGAACGACCGACATCCATCACCGGGTGTCCCGGTTGCGGATGGAGGTAACACCAAGTCAACGCCGTTGCGCCGATTCCTTCCAGAATGATGGTGAAAACGATTGTCCAGACAAGCAGTTCGCGCAAACCTTCGACCTTCTTGACCCCGTATGCGTCCATCAGCACGAATTCGTTGCGCATACTTAACCGTCGTCCGAAAAGGACGAGCAGGAAGGTACTGAGTGAGGCGATTCCCAATCCGCCGAGCTGGATGAGCGCCAGCACCGTAATCTGTCCGAAGAGCGAGAGTCGCGTACCGATGTCGATCACGGTTAGTCCGGTCACGCATGTGGCGCTGGTCGAGGTGAAGAGCGCATCCAGAACCGGAAGAGGCGGCAGTCCTTCCGCGCTCGCCACCGGGAGGCAGAGCAGCAGGGTGCCGACGAGAATCGCGAACGCGAAACCGAACGCGAGGAACCCGCGCGGGCTCAACCATTCTTTGGTTTCTTTCTTGATCTTTGTTTTTAACACCCGCCTACTCCAGTGTGATCGTCCCGAAATAACTTGGTGTGTGGAAGTTCAGGATCGGGATTGGTGCCCAGGCGATGTAATGCGGTTTTGGTGTCTCGTCGCCACACTTGTAGAAATTCCCGTGCCAGATCTTCTCTTCCGGACGAATCGGTCCGATGAAAGACTCGAAGACGCCGAACGGAATCCGGTAACGCAGTTCCCAGTCCGTCATTCCTTCCAGCGGCGGTTCGATGCGTTCCGGCAGGGTGTGGATGATCTCGATATGCCCACCCTGATCGAACGGAACCGGTGTGCATTTGCGCATACCGCCGTTTTTACTGGGGTCACGGTAGGGGTCTTCCACATAAGTCAACAGGAGGGAACCACCGGCGGTCATCTCGAAGTTGAAGTATCCGAGGCCTTCTTTGGGTTGCACGAAAAATTCGCAGCAGCTGTCCTTCCACGCGTGTGCCTGATAACCTACGTGCGTGACGCGGACACTCTGTTCCCGCAAGACGCGGAAGTGGACGTACAGCGACCGTCCGTCATGCAGCACTTGGAAGGTCACGTCCGGACGGTTGTCCGAGGACGCCTCTTCGAACACGTAGTTTAGGTGTCCCGTTTCCGCACGGCTGAAATCGACGGCGGACAGTTCGCTCGGCTGAATCTTTCGGATGGTGTAGTGGTTCATTTCTCTCCTCCTCGTTATTCACCCCTTATCCTCAAAGGGGTAGAAGTAATTCCGTGGTTGAAAAAAGATGATCGGGTGGTTTTTGACGGCTCGCAACCGCGAGCCGAATCGATAACCATCGTGCGGTTGCACGATGACCACCTGAGGGTTCTTGATTCTTTGTTGAAGACGTTTTCCATTATCTTACACAAGTTCTCCGTACAACGTCTGCGGTGCGGCCCGCACGATTCGCACGGGAACGATCGTTCCCTCGCGCACGGCGGGCGTCGGTTCAAAGACGACAATCTTGTTTCCGTCGGAACGGCCCGACCAACGTGCCGCATTACGCAGGCTTCGTCCTTCGACCAACACCTGTTGGATGCTGCCGACCAGTTGTTCGTTCAACGCCTGTCCGCGCCGATCCTGATCCTCCAGCAGCACCTCGTCACGGCGGCATTTTTCCGCGTCCGTCACGTCATCTTCCATTGCAGCGGAGGGCGTTCCGGGACGCGGCGAATACTTGAAGATGAAGGCGTTTCCGAATTTTGCCTCGTACATCAAGGAGCGTGTTTCTTCGAACTCCGCTTCCGTCTCTGTCGGGTAACCGACGATCACGTCGGTTGTCAGCACGAAGTCCGGCATTGCCGTGTAGAGCTTGTTGCACGCCTCCAGATACATCGCCCGCGTGTAACCGCGCCGCATACTCTTGAGGATGCGGTCGGAACCGGACTGTACCGGCAAGTGTAGATGATGGCAGATGTGCGGGAGCGAGGACATGGCGCGTACTAGTTCGTCGGTCACCCCCGACGGATGCCCCGAGGTGAACCGTACGCGCAGGATACCGGGAACGGCGGAAACGGCTTCGAGCAGACGCGAGAAGGGTTCCTTGAACCCGCCCGCGCTCGGCGGGTCGTCGTCGAACCAAACCGGATTCATCCGTCCGTAGTTCATTACACTCTGTCCCAGCAACGTGACCTCGCGCACCCCGTGCTTCGCAAGGGCGGAGATCTCGGCGATGATCTCGCGTGCGGGTCGGCTGTATTCGCGTCCGCGCACGTCCGGTACGATGCAGTAGGAGCAACGGCGGTTGCACCCCAGCAGAATGGTGACGAATGCGGAGAAACCTAAATCCTCATGCGCCTCGGGTGCATCGGGAATCTCATCCGGCGAGGATTGTTCCAAGATGTTCCGTTCGCCGTTCTCTACCCGTTTGACGAGCGAGGGAATCGCGCCGTTGCGCCGTGTACCGACGGCGAAATCCAGTTTCGGAACGCGACGGAAGACCGCTTCTCCCAAGCGTTGTGCCATGCACCCCATCAACCCGATGATCCGGTTTGGACGCTCCCGCTTGGTCGCGCAGAGCAGTCCGAGTTTTCCCAACGCCTTGTCCTCGGCCTTCTCCCGAACGCTGCAAGAATTGACGATCACCAAGTCCGCTTCGTCCTCTGTCGCTGCGTGCCGATACCCGGCGGCTTCCAGAAGCGCGGAAACCGCCTCCGAGTCGCGTACGTTCATCTGACATCCGTATGTGTGAACAAAGAAAGTCAATTCTGTCTCCAAGTTAGTTCTAGGTTCCATCCTGTTTCGCGCCTCGCCATTCTTCGCGCGGCGGTCGCCCCTAACAGCTCCTCCTACTTCGAGAACCACTTGATACGGAACGCGCAGTCGCTGGTGAACCGTGGGACGTTGATGATCAGGGTGCCGTCCTTCTCCGTCCGCAGGTCGAACTTGCGAAGCAGTCCGCTCTTGTAGGTGTTGAAAAACTCAACGTGATAGACCCCGGGCTTGCGGTCCGCCAGCGTAATCACGAAGTCATCGATCGGTACCGCCGGCTGGTGTATCGGCGCATACAGGAAACCGCGCGCGTATTCTTGCGAGGCTGTCGCGATGATGGTGTAGCGTTTGGCGCGAGCGGCGTTTCCCTCCTTCTTCACGCCGACGGGAATCGAAACGTAGTTGGCGGTGGGGTCGCGGAAGTCCTGTCCCTCCACAAACTTCTTCACGGCGGCGTAGCGCGAATAGAGGTCCTGTTCATCGATGACCTGCCACCACCAGAACATCGGAATGCCGCCCATCGGCAGACACGCCGCGCTCCAGATGCCGAGGTGCTGTTCGCGCAGTAGGTGCGACATACCTGCCGCCATCGGGGAACCGCCGAACTCCGTGATCAGAACAGGCTTCTTGAATCCCGCGCCCGTGTTGTATGTCGCCACGCACAACTCGGCAATGTATTCCGCACGCGAAAAGCTGTAGGCATCGACTGCGTTGTAGGTCATCTCCGGCATATTGCAGATTTCCGGATTCCACGTGCGGTAGTCGTAGGAGACGTGCGAAGTCACCAGATGCCGGTTGAGGTCGATCTCCTTCAGGTAGGCACCCATCAGTTGCGTCCACTTTACAACGGGTGGCTCGAAGTTTGCCTTTTGGTGGCTCTTCTCACCGCAAAGGTTGACTTCGCTGCATAGCTCGTAACTAAAGACGGTCGGATCCCATCCCCAGCGCGCTTGCGTGTAGCGGATGAAACGCCGCTGCATCTCCAGCGCCTGCGGGTCGTCGAAGAACTCCATCGAGTGCGTGAGCCAGCCGCGTGCGTTCACCTTGTTGTACGGATGGTGCTGCCATTCGGGGTCGAAGGAGGAACTGATCCGCCCGTGGTAGTTCAGCACGAGGTTCACGCGCAGTCCGTGCTGGTCTGCGAGCTTCAACACCTGGTCCAGCTCCCACGCATTGCAGAGGTGATAGTCGTTCACCCCATGATACCCGCCGATGCCCTCCGCCCATTCGAGGCCGAGCGACCAGGCCGACATCCAGACCTCCGCCCAGTCTTCGCCGTTCTCCTGCATCCGCTTGAAATACCGCGAATAGACCGATGGCCCTTCGTCTCTACGGAAAATCCACGGAAACTTGTCGTCCATGCGCGAGTCGGAGGCGGAGCGCGTGTTGTGGCTGATGGGGAAATAGAACGTGCCATCGTCGAATTCAAAATAGCGCGGGTCTTTGGCGGAGGCGCGTACGAAGCCGTGTTTGCCCGCGACGGGCGGTTGCGCGGTGAAATTGACCGCCTCCGTCAACGAGACCTCGCCCCACTTGTCGCGCACGACCAGCGAACCGCGATAGACACCCGGTTCGCGCGGGCAGTAGCGGATGCGCCACTCCGGTTTCCCGTCCGGTTCTACGGGGTGTCCCAGCTCGTCCTCCAGCCGATAGCAGGGCTGGTAGTAGAATGCGTGGATCGTGTTTGTCGCACCCGACGGCGTGTAGATCACAGCGGAGACATCGACCTGCGAAGGGTCAAACGGATTCTCATAGCGGTCGGGAAGCTGGAACGAAAGCTCGAACTTCTCCCAGACGCGCGGCGAGGTCGTCAGTTGCCGGATATTGGAGATGGCGGGTGCACCGATCGGCGGTCTCGTCACGAGGTGCGCCGAAACGACCTGACAGGAACCGGTGAAAGCGTCCTCGTAAGCGAAGAGCCGAACCCCGACGGATTGCGGGCGGATGCGGACGCGGTAATGCCACGCGACCGAATGTCCCGGCGTTTCCCAGCCCGCCGTGTCGGCGGCGAGCGGCACATCTAGGAGGTTGGTCGTTCCCGCAACGAGCGTCTGCGGCAACAGGTATTGGTGCCAAAAGTCGTCACGATCCTTGAACCAGGCCAGCGCACGGATACGCGACGGAGCATTCGTCGGCAAGGCGACGGCAACCCGCAAGGAATCCGCATCGACCCAAACCATCTCGTTGGTCGAGGAGAAATGGATGTTCCGTTCGGTCGGGAACTGGAGCGGCAGCTCGGCCGGCAGGGCGATGGGTGCGGCCTTTTCTTCGGGCATCATCTGCACAGGAACGGTTGCCGACTGCGCCGCGAAGACAGACACGCAGGGAAGGAGCAACCAGAAAAGGGCGAAACAAGAGACAGCGCGTTTCATGGGTGGAACTAGTACCTCCTGTTGCGGCGTTTCGGTGACGGCTGGTAGAACATCAGCACGACATTCTTCAGATGCTCCGCCAGATTCTCATCCGTCGTGAAAATGTCGTCCTGCGATCCAGTCGTGTGGTTGTTGATGTTCGCGATCGCGAAGATCGCCTCGTTGGTGTGGATCTCGTTACCCCACTTATACCGCTTCTTGAATAGTCCCTGATCGACCAGTGCCTGGAAAATCTGCATCACCTGTTCCCGTTCCAGCTGAACCCGCGTGTGCTGGACGTCCCCCCAGTTCTCATCCTTGGTGTTGACTGCGAAACTGTTGGCGACCAGTGCGCTCGTACCCGCACGGATATCGACGAACCCGTTCCCGTCCATCGAAATCTTGACGCGGGTGATCGGCCGCTTCCGGTAATTAAAATAGTGAATGTCCAGCCAGTTCAAGCCCGAATCCTCCACTTCGAAGAAGGGATCCTCCTTCACGTATCGGCATCCGCAGACCAGAAACCCGACAAAGAAAACGGCAAAAAGAAAAGCATGTCTCATACAATCCTCACCTTGTAAGCGAACCCATCTTATCAAATTCTCCAAACCCTAGACAAGCCTTTATGAGAGCTTTCAAGGTACGAGGGAGTAGGAAAGGCGGCTTCGCCGCCTTTCCCAAACTTTCCCCTTGTGTGTATCATGTCGCTATGGTAGGATAATATTGTTTTTATGTGCGAGAACCAATTTGGAGAAACCAGATGAAAAAGAAACTGATTACAATGATTCTTGCGGCGGGCGCGATGCTCGGCGCGTGGGCGGCGAATGTGCGCGTGTATGTGAATGTCGTGCCGGAAGCCGGATGGAATCCAGACAGGTATTTCTACGCCTGGTCTGGCACAGCTCAGAACTTCGGCGCCTGGCCGGGGATCAAGGTCGAGAATGCGGAGGTCTTGAATGGCGAGACTTGGCACTATATGGATATTGATGCGACAGATGAAGAATTCTATCTTATATTCAATGACGGCGAATCGCACTGCCAAACAATCAATGTCCCAATCGCCCCGGTAAAAGAGGGCAAGCGTTTCTTTGTGCGTGTAAGTTCCGAAGGCGAGACAAATGCGTTTAGCGGGCGCACCACCAATTATGCCAACATTGAGTTTGAAAAAGTCCAGCTTTGGGAAGGCGGGCCGTATTGGGCCACAACTAACATCGGTGCCGAAGAGCCGTGGGATCCCGGCTACTACTTCTGGTGGGGTGACACGGTTGGTTACTACCGCGAGAACAACAAATGGATTGCAAGCGACGGATCGTCGTCCAACTTCTCGTTTTCGGAGGCGAACACGCCGACCTACGGAAAGGACGCGGCTACACTCCAGAGCGAGGGATGGATCACGGCTGGTTGGGATGGCATCCTCGCACCGGAACATGACGCGGCGCATGTGCAGTGGGGTGACAAATGGCGTATGCCGACATATGGGGAGTTCGAAGCCCTCAAAGAAAATTGCGACAGGGAGTGGATCACGACGAATGGCGTGAAAGGATATGTCTTTCGCGGTAGAGGCGACTACTCCGCTAACAGCATCTTTCTCCCCGTCACCGGCATCGGCACCACGACTTCTTTCAACTCAGCCAATTCAGATGGCTGCTACTGGTCGTCCGTTCAATTGGATATCTACAGCTCCTTTCAAATTTGGTTCGGGTCGGGTTTCATCGACTCCGACAGTTACTACTGCTATCGCCTCCATGGACAGGCTGTCCGTCCCGTCCAGAACGCGCCTGCAACGTGGGCGAGCGGAGACTGCACAGCCACGCTTGCGGTTGACGGTACGCTCACCGTCAGCGGCAACGGCGCAATGGCGGACTACGAGCCTTACTATGGCCGTCCTTGGGAAGCCCAAAAGAGAGCAATCAATAGCATCGTCATTGAAGACGGCGTAACCGGGATTGGACAGGGGGTGTTTTACGCCAGTCCGCAACTCTCTTCCGTGAAGATTCCCGCAAGCGTGACAGCGATTGTCGGGGAAGCGTTTGCATGTTGCTTTGCGTTGAGTTCTGTGGAGATACCCGCAACCGTGACTTCTATTGGCGTACAGGCGTTCGCTTGGTGTCCGGCGCTGACCGCTGTGACGATTCCTGCAAGCGTGGCGACGATTGGCACAGGTGCGTTCTTTGAATGCACGGCGATGACGGATGTGTACTGCCATCCGAACGCGGCGGATTTGACGTGGGGCGATGCGACGCAAGACTTCATGTACGACGGTACGACGAAGATCCATGTGAAGACGTCGCAGCTTGCGGCGTACCAGAAGAAGTTCCCGACCATCAATGCCACTTTTGTTGGCGACCTGCCGGATTTCCTGGGTGAAGATTTCGAGCGCGGCGTCATGCCCGATGGCTGGACTTGCGAGAGCAATGACAGCAACTATCTCTTTTCTGTCGGCAAGGGAGATTACTCGGATGAGACAGGAAGCCACGGTGGACAGTATAACGCAAAGCTTGCACACGCTGATTGGGGGGTAAAATCAAAGTTAATTTCACCTATTGTAAATCTTAGCGATACGACAGCCCCTACCCTCAATTTCTGGTTCATCAACCGTTCCTGGTCTGGCGACAACGACGAGCTTGCGGTCTATTACCGCACTTCCAGCGAAGCGGAATGGCAGTTGATGACGAACTTCCCCTCCGCCCACGACAGCTGGACGGAATGTGCCATCGCGCTTGAAAATCCCACTGCCACGTATCAGATTGCCTTTGAGTGCATCTATGCTTACGGCTACGGCATAGGCATCGACGATGTAAGCATAACCGATGCAGGCGCTGAGGAAGAACCGGTCGCGCCCGAAGTGACGGCAACGATTGCCGCCATCGACGCGATAGGCGATGTCGAGGACACCGACGAGTGCAAGGCGAAGATCGACGCGGCGCGCGGGGCGTACGACGCGCTGACGGACGCGCAGAAGGACCAGGTGACGAACTACGACACGCTGACCGCCGCCGAGGCGGCGTACGCCGCGTTCGGCGACGGCGGCGAGCCTCCGTTCGACGTCACCCGTCCGTGGACGGCGAAGGCGAAGGCGGTGCTGAACGGCGCGATGTACGACGCGGCGGGGAAGGTCGCGGGCGTGGCGCAGCTGAAGGTCTCGAAGCCGAAGGTGGACAAGAGGACGGGCGCGAAGACGGTCAAGGTCTCCGGGTACCTCCTGCCGAACGGCGGGAAGAAGGTGACGCTCAAATCTACCACCGCCGTGGTCTCCGCGTCCGCGCCGGCGGAGGTGCCGGTCCCGGCGAAGCAGCTCGGCGCGTTCCGCGTGAAGTTCGGCGACGACGGCTTCCTCGGGGCCGCGGGGTCCTACACCGCGCACACGGCGGCCGTGGGCGGGAAGTGGACGCGCGCGGACGCGAGGGTGCGTGTCGATTTCAGCGGCGCGGCG
>JAFYDR010000195.1 GCA_017544725.1 Kiritimatiellia bacterium | reverse complement strand
GTTCAAGGGATGCCTTGACGAGGTGCAGGTGTTCAACAAGGCGTTCAATGTTCCGCAGGTACGTGCCGTCATGCGTGCAGATGCGGGGGCACTGCGCGTGTTGCCTGACGGTGGGGCGGTGGCAGTGGATGCCGGTGCGACGCTGGAAGTGAACGGTACAGACGAGTCCTTCTCCTCATTGACGGGCGAGGGTACCGTCGAACTCGCAAGCGGACGTCTGGCGATTACCGCCACCAACACGTTTGCGGGTACGCTTACTGGAGATGGAACGCTCGTGCTGCCGTCTGGTACGGAGCTGACCCTCGCGAACGATCCGAGCGGCTTCACAGGATACTTCGAGATGGCTGGTGGCTCGCTCGTCTTGCCCTCCGGCGTGACCTCCGTGCCTGCGACCTTCCGTCCGCTTTCGGTTGATCCGGCGGAGAGTGTCACCTATCCGGGTGACGTGGAGATACTCGATGGTACGGCACTGACGGTTACGGCGGGGGTTCCCGGACCGTTCGTTTCGACTCCTCGCAATGTCATCATCTGCGGCGGAGGTACGGTAACGGTTCCGTCGCAAAATACGACTGGCACGTGGGTGATCGGTCGCGGTGACGAGGTGGTCGATAACGGTACGGGGGATCTTGCCGATCGCTGGACGGTAACCAACCTTGGCGCGGGTCGTAGGGCACGTTTCACGACCTCCGACGGTGTCTTCCTTTGCACGGTTTACGGTGCCGGCACGATCCTAAGTATCTGGTAAGTGGAAATGGTGCTTTCGTCAGCTTAAATCGGCGGCGGAGCCGCCTTAAAGTGGGCCTTCGGTCTTAAGTGTGGCTACGCCACTAAGTGTCGCTGGCGCGACTAAGTGGTTAAGTGGGCTGGTTAAGCGTGTTAAACATGTCATTCGATAGCAGTCGTTAGCAATCGATAGCAGTCGAAATTGACGACGGTGGTATCGTCGTCACAATGTTCGACGACGGGGCATCGTCAGTTCGTAATCGGTCGTGACAAGTGCGCCTCTCTCTATTTCCTCCTTCCTGCTTTCTCCTGCCTATTGCCTGCTGCCTATTCCTTCTTGCCTATTCCCTAATTTCCCCTTATTTTTCCTCTTGACTAAATAGTTAAGTTTGCTAAACTATTCTTCGTTCTGAACAACCAAGGAAACTTGATAATGAAGAAGAAAAAATCGATTGAACAGAATGTGGAGGTCTTTTTCCGTGTAAGCGGGTTGCTGCACCGTCTGGTGGATCGTCATTTCAAGTACGATGTCGGCAAGATTACCCTCCAGCAGGTTAAAGTGGTAGAAGAGGTCTTCTATTGCGGTGGGGATGGAATCAACCTGAAGGATTTGGCGGAACGGCTTGACATTTCTCCGAGCGCGGCGTCGCAGGTGGTGGAGAGTTTGGTTCAGGAGGAGCTTCTGCTTCGTATGCCGTCGCAGACTGACCGTCGTGCAGTGGTCATCACGATTTCGCCGAAAGTTGCGGAGCTTCATCGGCAGCACCTCCAGTTTTTTGAAGAGTTACTTGGTCGGTCGCTGGCTGGCGTGTCGGCACATGAAATCGGCGTTGCCTTGCGCGTATTGAATGTCTTGTTGTCGAATCTGGAGAAGGAGACAAATCAGAAATGAAAAAGCTGTTGTTTGGTTTGGTCGGAATCTGGGTCTTTACGGGAATAGCGGTGGCACAAATGCCCCAGATGCCCGCTCCGCTTGTCGGGGTGGCTAAGGCGGAGTCCGCACAAAATGTCGAACGCCGTCGGTACACCGGTACGGTGGATTCGCCGCAGCGTGTGGCCGTTGTTCCGCGCGTGGCGGCCGAGTTACTTGAGGTCGGTTTTCACGAGGGCGATATCGTGACGAACCGACAGGTGCTGTACAGGTTGGATGACACTCGGTACGTGGCGGCAGTGAAGGCGATCGAGGCGCAGATCGCCTCTACGAAGGCTCGCCTCGCCTACGCCGAAAAGAATTATGAGCGTCTTTCCACGCTCTACAAGAAGAATGTCTCCTCCATGGATGAGATGGACAATGCGATGGCGGATCGCGATGCCTTCCGTGCGACAATCCTACAGCTGGAGGCAAACTTGGTCACGGCAAAGGATGACTTGAACTACACGCGGATCCTTTCGCCGATTACCGGCAAGATTGGATTCAACAGCTTTACGGTCGGCAACTACCTGACGCAGGCTTCCGGTACACTCTCCACGATTGTACAGATGGATCCGATTCGCGTTCGGTTTTCCATCAGCAACCGGGATTATCTGGAACTTTTCGGAACCGAGAAGGCCCTGAAGAAAGACGGGTGTGTGAAGCTCGCCTTGTCGGACGGATCGCTCTATCCGCACGAGGGTAAGGTTGTCTTTGTCGATAACCGTGCCAACCGCACGACAGACACGTTGCAGATTTACGCGGAGTTTGCCAATCCGGATTTCCGGCTTATGCCGGAGAGTACGGTGAGCGTCAACCTGCTGAAGCGCCTCACTACTCCTTGCGTGGCGGTGCCTCCCAGTGCGGTACTGTATGACAACGATGGCGCGTATGTTTGGTTGCTAGACGGTGAGAATAAGCCCGTACAGTGGCGTGTCAAGTTGGGGAACTCCGAGCCGGACAAACAGTATGTGCTGGAGGGACTGAAAGCGGGCGAGACCGTGGTTTCGAAAGGAACGCACAAAGTGATGCCGGGCGTGGCGGTCAAGGTAGCCACAGGGGAGTGACGGAATCCTCCTCACGAGAGGAGAGAAAGGGGCGCTTATGTTTTCGCAGATTTTTATTGACCGCCCGAAGCTGGCGATTGTGATCAGCCTGATGCTGTTGTTGGCAGGTGCGTTGTGCGTGAACAATCTGCCGATCGCGGAATACCCGGAGATCGCACCGCCGCAGATTCATGTACAGGCCACCTACGCTGGCGCGAGCGCGTCGGTCGTCGCCGACACCGTGGCATTGCCGTTGGAGGCGCAGATCAACGGATTGGAGAATCTGCTGTATTTTTCCTCCACGTGTGACAACTCTGGACTGTACGAATGCACGATCACATTCAAGCCGGGGACGAACCCTGACATGGATTTGGTGAACACGCAAAATGCGATCAAGCGAGCGGAGCCGTTGCTCCCGCAGGACGTGCAGCGTGTCGGCATCCAGTGCCAGAAGCGCACGGGCGACATTCTTGCGATGTTCTCGTTCACGACGGACGGTAGCGTGATGAGTAACGCCGAGTTGAATAACTATGCGGGTACATACATCAAGGACTTTATCTCCCGCGTGGATGGCGTTTCCGATGTGAATGTACTGGGCGCGCAGACCTACGCCATGCGAATCTGGATTGATCCGATCCGCTTGGCGGGATTGGGTCTTTCCACGGACGACATCGCTCGTGCCGTCAATGCGCAGAACATCCAAGCTGCCGCTGGAACGCTGGGATCCGAGGGAAGTAACGGGTACCAGCAGTTCAAGATCAATGTGAAGGGGCGTTTGAAGACAGCGGAGGAGTTCGGTGCTATCGTGCTGCGACATGATGCGGACGGGAACGTGCTGCATCTGCGCGACATCGCCAAGGTCGAGCTGGGGCAGGCGACTTACGATGCATTTGCCTGGAAAGACGGACGGCTCTGCGTCGGCATGATGATCTTCCGTAACAGCGACGCGAACGCGGTGGCGACTGTGAAACGCGCTCGCGCCGAGTTGGACCGTCTCTCGAAAGATTTTCCGAAGGGCGTCATCTATGAGGTGCAGTACGATCCGACAGAGTTCATCGCCGCAACCATGAAGGAGATTGTCACAACCCTCGTAACCGCGCTGTTGCTTGTTGTGTTGATTACCTTTATCTTCCTTCAGGATTGGCGAGCGACGTTGATTCCGACGATGGCGATTCCCGTGGCGTTGATGGCGACCTTCCCGGTCATGAAAATGATCGACTACAGCATCAACACCCTGACGCTCTTTGGTCTGATCCTCGTTATCGGTTCACTGGTAGATGACGCGATTGTCGTGGTGGAAAACTGTCAGGCTCAGTTGGAACACGGGGATACGGTGGATCCGAAGAAAGCTGCGTCGGATAGCATGAAGCAGATTACGGGGGCAATTATCGCGACTACGCTGGTGACGCTCGCGTGCTATGTGCCGCTTGCATTCTATGGCGGTATGGTCGGCGCCATCTACAAGCAGTTCTCGGTGACGATGTGCGTAGCGCTCTGTTTCTCCACCTTTGTTGCCATGACACTCAGTCCGGCGATGTGCGCCGTGATTCTGCGAAAGCCGAAAGGGGAGTCTGAGCGCGGCGGATTGTGGCGGCCGGTCAACTGGATCCTGAACCTCTTCCGCAGATTCTATCTGGTCTTCGTTCGGGTACTGGTACACAATGCATGGTTGACCATCCTGATCCTCAGCGCGATCCTCGCGGGAATCTACTATGTGGGGCGGACAATCCCGTCCTCCTTCTTGCCGACAGAGGACAAAGGTGCGATCATGTGCGACATCGAGTTGCCGCCCGCCAGTGCGATTTCACGTACCACCAAATCGGTACAGCAATTCCGCGAACTGGTCGAGAAGGTGCCAGGCGTGGATTCCACGTTGACAGTAGCAGGTTATGGTTTCCTCGGCGGCATGGGAGAGAACTGTGGTCTGGCGATTATCAAGCTGGCGACATGGGATAAGCGGACGACGCCCGATTTGAATGTCCAGACAATTCTAGGCAAGGTTCAGGCTTTGGGTGCATCGATCCCGGACGCGAAGGTTACCTGTTTCCTGCCCCCCGCGATCAACGGATTGGGGATGACCGGCGGTTTGTCCTATGAGGTTTGCGTGGAGGGCGATGCCGATCCGCAGAAACTGTCGCAGGTCGCTATGCAGCATGCCGGTCAGGTTTGTGCGCTACCCGAGGCACTCTACGGGATGTCCACCTACAACGCCAACACCCCGCAGATCTATGTGGATGTCGATCACGAAAAGGCTGAGTCCCTCGGCCTGACTTCCAGTCGCATCTACTCCACGCTCCAGAGCCAGTTGGCGAGTTACTACATCAACGACTTCAACATTCTTGGTGACACCTTCTACGTCAAGATGCAGAGTGAACGGAACTTCCGTGCTACGCTGGACGACATCCGTGACTTGATGATTGCGAACGATACCAACGAGATCGTCCCGCTTTCGTCGGTCGCCTCGACCCGTTTTGAGATGGGACCGCGCCGTATCCAGCGCTTCAACAAGATGACCTCCGCGCAGTTCAACGATCAGGCGAAACCGGGAATTCCGAGCGGAGTCCTGATGAAGAAGGTGGAGGCGCTTCCGCTGCCGCCGAATCACCATATCGAATGGACGGGTATGAGTCTTCAGGAAAAGCAGAACGAGGGGCGTATCGGATTCTTGATGGGATTGGCGATTCTCTTCGCCTATCTGTTCCTGGTGGCGCAATACGAGAGCTGGACCACGCCCGTTCCCGTGATGCTGACTGTCTCAACTGCCGTTTTGGGAGCATTGTACGGGATGAAGCTGTGGGGGGAGTCCTTGAGCATCTACGCGCAGTTGGGGTTGATCATGCTGATCGGTCTGACGGCGAAGAACGCGATTTTGATGGTCGAGTTCTCCAAGAAGGAGCGCGAGTCGGGAAAGAATGTGTATGAGGCCGCGCAGAATGGCGCGTCCCTCCGTTACCGCGCCGTGCTGATGACCGCCTGGTCGTTCGTATTCGGCGTTTTGCCGCTGGTCTTCTCTGCGGGGGCTGGCGCGGGAAGCCGTCGCGCGATCGGCATCACCACCTTCTCCGGCATGATTGCCGCCACGATGGTCGGCATCATCCTCACGCCGGGACTGTATGCGGCGGTGCAACGGATTCGCGAGGCTTTCACGAGAACGCCGAAGGCAGTGGCGGAAACGGAAGAGAAACGATAGGGGGAGAGAAACCATGAATCGGATTTTGGGAATCGGATTGTTCGTGCTTGTTCTGGCGGGATGCGAAACCGTGCAGATGGCGCGTGAATTGCTGCAACAGGAACCGGCGGACTTTCAGCCCGGTGAACGCACGGTAGCGCCCGCTGAAGTTGGAATCCAGGCGGGACGAAAACTGTCTCTCGCGGAATTGGAGAAGATTGCGATGTTCGCGCATCCCTCCGTTCTGCAGGCG
This sequence comes from Kiritimatiellia bacterium, assembly GCA_017544725.1. Lineage (GTDB taxonomy): Bacteria > Verrucomicrobiota > Kiritimatiellia > RFP12 > UBA1067 > RGIG8368. Next base: position 2,668 of record JAFYDR010000195.1, on the reverse strand, counting down.
AAGAAGGAAGTCGAACTCGCTGAAATAGGAGTCCAGTTCGTAAAGGCTGACTACCAGCCAACCTTCGCGGTGAACGCGGGATACCAACACGGTACCTACAATCGTTCCGTCCACGATTTGAGCTGGCGTTCGAAGGGAAGTTTCCAAGGAGCACTTTCCTTTGATCTCCTTCTCTGGGATTTCGGTAAGACGGACGCCAAGATCAATCAGGCTGTTCAACGTCTGATTGCGGCGGAGAAGAACGAACGCGGCGTTGAGAATCAGGTGTTGCTAGACGTGCGCCTCGCCGATTCCGCCATTAAGCGTGCCGTAGCCTTGCACCGCGTCGCGGTGCAGTCGGTCGCCCAGTACAGGGAACACTTGGATCAGATGCAGGAACGATTCACGGTCGGGAAGGGGACGGAATACGACCGCATGAAAGCGGAGGTGGACTGGAGTCAATCAGAATTGGACGCGACGGTCACCAGCAACAACATCGAAACGAGTCGGGCGAACCTCACGCGTTGTCTCGGATTTGCGGAGGACATTCAGATTGAGGTCGAGGATAGCGAGGTGGTGCATTTCACCAATACGGTCGAAGAGTTGATGGCGCGTGCGCGAGAGAATGAACCGACGTTGGCGGCGTTGCGAGCGAACGTGGAAGCCGCCAGCCAGTATATCGATCAGACGGTTGCCGAACTTTATCCCGAACTTCGTTTGAGCGTAGGCGGAAATGCAAGTGGGGTCGGATGGCCGTTGCTGTGGAATCTGGCAGGAGTCGGTCTGCTCACACAAAATGTGTACAATGGCGGGCAGGATATGTTGGCGATTCAGGAAGCGATGGCAAGGTTGCAGGTTGCTCGTAGCAAGGTTGCAGAATACGAACAGACGCTTTACTACAATCTGCGAAAGGCGCAACTCGATGCGCGGCGAGCAAAGGATTCGCTGGAGGTGGCAAAACGCTCGGAAAAGTTGGCGGAGGACAACCTGCGGATTGTCAACGAACGGTTCAATGTGGGAAAGGCATCCAGCATCGAAAGAACGGATGCCCAAGTACAACACTCCAACGCGCAAGCTGCCGTCGTCACCGCAATCTACGATGACCGCGACGCCCAAGTCCGTATCGCTTATCTGATCGGCGAATAACTGCACACTCCTTTGGTTGGCATAGATGCGGCATGATTGCATGAGGGCGCGTACTTGAATCGAGGAAGGACGTAAGATCAAGATGACAGTGAAAACGACATGGTTTCTTGGTTGTGTAATCACCCTCGTGTGCTGCATTGTCATCTTCAATTTGGTGAGAACTTATTCTAGTCCCATTTTGGGTGCGGGGACGGCCGCTCCTGGCGATTTGGTTGTCGTGCGGTTTGATTCGTATGTCGGGACGGGAAGAGTCGTGGAGGTAACCGAAAAATTCGATGAAAAACATGGGTCGTATGCGTGTTATCGCATCTGTTTCGGGCGGTTGGAGAATGGCAAACCCGATATTTGGATGTTCCCGTTTCGGTTCGTAGAAAAGATCGCAGGCAAAGAAAATAGCGATGTGAATACAGAGAGTTTACAGGAAAAGTGAAAAGTCCCAACCTGTTCGCCGTCTCGATTGTTGTTTCTTCTGCCGTAGCTTGGGCGAAGGAGAAAAGTGCGACACAAACGCATACGACGACGTTTCCGTTGCCTTACTTCGTTCGGAATGAAGAATGAAAAATGATGAATGAAGAACTGTGGCGCTTTCTCTTTTCATTCTTCATTCTTATTTCTTCATTCTTCTTTGCCACTCCAGCGGCTTACTTCTCAGCCTTTCAGCTTCCCCGCTTCTCAGCTGGTGGCGACAGCCGCTTCAGGGGCAACGCCCTTTGCGTGAGGTGCGCCGGCAAACCTCCAGCTACGCTTACTTGTCGTTTTCGAGAATGTCTGCGACACGGGCGGCGGCATCTGGCATGGCTGCGGAACGGATTGCCAGCGACATCTGTTGGAGTTCCATCGGCTTTTTCATCTTGTTGGCAAGGTAACGCATGATGGAACGGCCTGTCAGTTCCGCCTGGATTCCTTCGTCCGCACCACCCGTCGCCGCGAGTGCTTGGGCGTTCAGGTGCTGGTGGTCGCGTATCGCGGAGGGAAGGGGAATGAGTAACGAAGGTTTTCCCAACAATGCCAGTTCGAAACAGGTGGATGCCCCTGCTCTTGCAATGATCAGGTTGGCTGACGCCATCGCCCGACCGATATCCGGGAAGAAGGCCTGAACCCTACCTGGAATCTTGTGCTCGGCGTAGTACTGTTTCAGCGATTCCTCGTCCGCTTGACCGCACTGGTGCAGGACGTAGATGCGATTCGGATAATCTTTGTTTAGGAGCATCACCGCTTGCGAAGTGAGGCGGTTGACCGCCTTGGCTCCCTGGCTGCCTCCCGTGATGAAGATCACGAATGCACCTTCCGGGATGCCTTCGTATGGTTTCTCTTCCAGTAACTTGAGGCGAACCGGAAGTCCCGTATAGATCGTCTTGCGGTTCGGGAAATAACGTTCGGTGGTTTTAAACGAGTAGGCGACGCAGGATGCGAATCGCGAAAGGAATTCGACCGCCTTGCCGGGGACTGCGTTTGCTTCGTGCAGAACGACTCGGATGCCGGAGAATCTGGCCGCCAGTACGGGCGGCAGGCTGGAATAGGAACCCATTGCCAAAATCGCATC
>JAFYDR010000194.1 GCA_017544725.1 Kiritimatiellia bacterium | reverse complement strand
GTTGCTTACTTCTCAGCCTCTCAGCTTCCCCGCTTCTCAGCTGGGCGGCTTCGCCGCCCTACGAAGTTATAGGCAAGTGTGATAACAATTGAAAGATAAAAAAATGGTGGGAGATAGTGGACTCGAACCACCGACCCCTTGCATGTCAAGCAAGTGCTCTAACCAACTGAGCTAATCCCCCACGTTTGACGTGAAAACGGGAAGCACTATACACTTTTTCCCACTAGCCGTCAATGCTAAAATTTATCTTTTGTTACGTTTGGGTGGTGGATTGCCGATTACTGGAGTCTTGTCGTCGCAATTTCGTGGAGAAGCCCGCGCAAGAATGCGCGGGCACTGAACAACGGACGCCGCTCACGATTCCGTAGAGGAACACGCGCAAGAATGAATGCGCGGGCACTGAACAACGGACGTCCCTAACGATTCCGTGGAGGGAGTCTGCGCAAGAAGCGCAGATCTAGAACAGCTGATGCCGCATATTGACTATCGTCCCATTTCCTTGAGGCGGCGTTTGAGTCCGATGCCTTCCATCGTTTTACCGGCGGCGATGTAGATGTCCGCCAGACCGTACGAATACTCCGGGTTCTTCCAGCGGGTGAGTCCGCACGCCTCTTCCGCATAGTGGATCGCCGCATCGAAATCGGGCTTGGCACGATCCGTATTGGAGAGGCTTTTCGCATACCGGAAAAGCGCGTCCGCATTCTTCGGGTCGCGTTTCAGTACCTCCCGATATTGCCTGTCCGCTTCTTCGAATTTCCCCAGTACACCGGCGACTTGAGCCAGCTCCATGCGGTATCCGTTGTTCTCCTTCGATTCCTTCACAGCGAGATCAAAATGTTCGTATGCGGCTTTGTTGTCGCCCTGCGCACGGAAACAGACACCAAGCCCGAAGTTCGCAAGTGCGTTTTTCGAGCCGATCGCCTGTAGGCTTTCGTAGCAGGCACGCGCACCCTTGAAGTCGCCCAAATCAATCCGGCGCCATCCTTCCAGATCAAGCGAGTTGGCGAGTTCCTGGAGCAGGAGATCGCGCGGGTTCATCCGTCCCGCAGTCGCGGCAGCCTGCATCCCGCTCTTACCGTCCCCCTTACTGAGTTCAGCCATCGTTGCGACAACCAGTGCGCGCGTCTCGACATTCTTGCGCACTCCGTCGCAGATTGCCTCGTAGATATCTTCCGACAATCCCCCCTGCTGGAACCAGGAGAGCGTACGTTGGCGGCAACCCTCCACCTGATTGGGACGGAGGCAGAATTCGCCGCGATCCAACACCAATTGTGGCAACCGAATGGCACCTTGCCATGCCGTCTCCGACTCCGAACGAGAGACCCATGCACGGATTCCATCTTGGTTGCAGAGGAGGCAGGGCAAAATGTCGGTGATCGATAGAATGCCCGCCCGCATGAAATCGCGTGTAACCTCCGTCTTGCTGAAAAAGGTGTACATCTTATTTGCGGAGATGTCGAACGGTTCCTTCGCGCCGATCACAATCCAATCACACAATCCGATGTTCCAAAACTGGCAGAACGGAAAGACGCTCAAAAAGGCACGCGCCACCGAGATAAAGCGGCGCGTGGACATCGCGCGGGTGTCGAGGTGCAGGGAGACCAGTCCGTGTTCCCCCACGATCCTGTGGCAACGAGAGAAAAGGCTCACCCCGTAATTGCCCGATGTTCCCCTCATCCAAACCGGCTCCGGTTCGAGATAGACGAGATCGTAAAACTCACTCTCCCCGAACCGCACCTTGTCCTTGGCACGCTTCAGCAACGGCTGGTCTGCCGACGGCTTGGCGAGTCCGCGAACCACCATGTCATCGACCGTCACTGCGATACGCACCTGTTCCGAGGAACATGCCGAATAGTCAACTTGTTGGATGCCGCCTCGCAGAATAAAGGGAATCACGTAACCAGCATTGTCACCTAGAACCGCCACGCGACTAGCATCCGGATTCAGCAACAGCGGGAGGTAACCAGAGACCGTGCGCACCGTGTGAAAACGGTTTTTCAGAATGCGCGGGCAACCGTCCTGCGCCAGCACGAACCCGTAATCCTTGTCCGTGAAAAAGGAGAAGGTGTGATCCTGCGTCCGTTTCTCCCATTCCGCATTTCCACGTGCGAATCCGGAATCGCGGCAAATCAAACGCGGAAAAACACCCGCGCTTTGCAATGCGGCGGCAGCTGTCGTGCGGTAGGAACCGAACCCTGCTGCCAACGTAAGCACGAAGCAGACACTCGCTTCGATCCAGCGACGGTGCGAACGTTCCCCGTAGAGGATCGCCGCCACCACGGACAATGCGCCAAACCCCAGAATCAGGAGTCTCGTGGCGTTCAACACGCCCCACGGACGCGCGAGTCCGCCCAATATCCAAATGCCTGCTAGTCCGGGCAACACGCCGATCAAGAAGAGCAGACCTGTCGCCACGCCACGCTGCCGTTCCGGCGTGTGCAGGATTGAGACTACCGTCAACTGCACCAGCATTCCCGCCAAGAAAGAAGGAATGGCGAAGAAGAAGAAAGATGTGGTGAAGAGTTGGGAGAGAAAACCGGTTGATGTGCGGTGGTAATCGACCAGCAACCGTTGCCAGGAATGTTCCACAGCCCCGGCACGCAACAGCAATAGCAATGCATAGAAGGAACAAGCGAGCAGAATCGGTGCGCACCATCGGCTTGGATGTACCAGACGACGACTCCCCCACCGAATCACCGCGACACCGAGTACCCAGCACCCCACGACAATCGCGCAGAAGAAGAGGCGCGACAGCGTGATTCGTCCAGTCACTCCGTCCAAAGCCGTCGCCCAAACAGAGAGGAGCTGGCCGATCAGCAGACAGCCGACAAAGGGAATCCCACCCCGACGCAGGGGATCATCATATCTCATGCTTGTTTCCTTTCTTCCAGCAAGGCTATCATCTCGCGCGCGCATTTCGAAACCACGCCACGCCGTTTCTCCACGGCCGCGACCGCCCTCGCACCGAGCGTTTCGCATTTTTGATCATCGGAAAGCAACTGCCAAATCTGCGCCGTCAGTTTCTCGCGTCCGGAAACCTGCAACACCGCATCGGATGCCAGCAAGTCCGCCATGACGGGACGGAAGTTCTCCGTGTGCGGTCCTGTAATCGTCGCACACCCGCAGAGGCACGGCTCGATCATGTTCTGCCCGCCGCGTTCCTTCTCGCACATCGTTTTGCCGACAAAGGCGATCCGCGCATTGCCGTAGAACCCCATCAGCTCACCGGTCGTGTCCGCAACAATCACGCCATCGCCGCGATCCATCGCCTGTTGCAGGAGGATGTCTGGCATTGCTCCCAACTTGCTTTTGCGCACGCAAACGAATCCCGCACGTTCCACCGTGGCCTGCACGGCATCGGCCTTTTCAAAGTGGCGCGGCACCAGTACGAGACGCAGACGAGGAAAAGAGGAACGGAGTTTCTGGTAGATGGTAACGAGAATCTCGTCCTCGCCCGGCCAAGTCGATCCACCGAGCAGAACACGCCTGTCCCCACCGCAACCATACTGAGCGAGAAAAGCGCGAACAGACGCTTCCTTTTCCGGCGCACGACGCGCGGTGTCGAATTTGAACGATCCGGTCACCTCCACGGTCTCCGGATTCGCACCCGCGTCCGTGAGCCGATCCCGATCCTGCTCCGACTGGGCGAAAATCCGCGTGAACATCTGCAACACCGGACCGAACCAGTAGCGGAGACGACGATACCCCGGCGCGGAACGGTCGGAAACGCGCGCATTGATCAGGAAGAGCGGAATGCCGCGACGGTGGCAACTCCGAATCAGGTTGGGCCAAATCTCCGTTTCCGTCAGAATAAACGCTCGCGGCTGCACGGCGTCCAACGCGCGCTTCACGCAAGGCGGAAAATCCAGCGGGCAGTAAATCAGCACGTCCCGTTCCGACACGCGCTGGCTCGCCTCCGTCCAGCCAGTCGAACTGGTGGTACTGAACACGAAACGGATGTCGGGCATCTGTTCCCGTAGCGCGGCCATCATTTGGGCGGCAACATACACCTCGCCCACGCTGACGGCGTGAATCCACACCGCCTTTCCACGCAACTCCATCAACTTCTCCGACACCTCGCGCGGATAATGTCCGAAACGATCGGCAAAGCGGTTCACATACCCGCCGCGCCGGCACATGCGGAGAAGGAAACGGGGCAGGAGCGCCACGTACACAACGGCAAACAACGCCTGATAAATCCACCATCTCATGTCGGACCAGCCTCCCCTATCGGTTGCGGAGACGGAGACGATTCTCCGCACCCGTTACTCGTCACGCATCCCGTATTTCCGGATTAAGCGCTGCAAATATGCGCGCTCAATCCCTGCCTCACGTGCGGAGCGGGAGATGTTCTGTTTGTTCCGTGCCAGCAGATCATTCAGATACGCCTGCTCGAATCGCTCGATCAACTCGTTCTTTGCGTCCTTGAACGGCTTGCCCGTCTCGAACACGATGCCCTCCTGATCGCCCCCCTTCTCGTCCGGCATCGTCCGGAGGGAGGATAGACTCAGGAACGCGCTCAAATCCACAGGCCGCCGTTCGCTGTAGAACGCCAATTCGATCAGATTGCGCAGCTCACGAACGTTCCCCGGCCACTCGTGTCGTTTTAAGATGTCCATCGTCCGCGTGAAGTCGGCACACTCGTCGATCGCATCCGCCCCCTTCATGTCCGTCAGGAAGCGTTTGACCAACAGCGGGATGTCCTCGCGCCGACGGCGCAGCGGCGGCAACTCCAAATGCACGACGGAAAGACGGTAGTACAGATCCTCGCGGAAGTTCCCTTCATTGACCTCGTTGGCGAGATTCCGGTTCGTCGCGGAAATGATACGCACGTCGATCTTCCGCACGGTGTTCGACCCAACGCGACGGATCTCACGCTTTTCCAACACGCGCAATAGCTTGGGCTGAAGAACCGGGGAAAGGTCGCCGATCTCGTCCAAGAAGACCGTGCCGCCGTCCGCCAGTTCAAACGCACCCTGACGATCCATGTTCGCGCCGGTAAACGCCCCCTTCACGTGACCGAACAACTCGGACTCGATCAATTCCTTGGAAATCGCGGCGCAGTCAATCACGATGAACGGCTTGTCCTTGCGAGGGGAATGCTTGTGGATTTCCTCCGCCAGCACCTCCTTGCCCGTGCCCGTCTCGCCCGTGATCATCACGGTGGCGTCCGACGGCGAATAAGTTTCCGCAAGATAGAAGATACGGCGCATTGGAACGGACTTGCCGAGCATCTTCCCGAAGGACTCGTTAGCGGAAAGCGGAATGTCGTTGGCATCCTGCAACGGGCAGAAGACAATACGGGACTTACCCAGCTGGATCTCCGCGCCCGGAACCAGATGCGCGGAGGAAACACGGATTCCCTGCACGAACGTGCCGTTGGTACTATTCAGGTCGCGGATCAAATATCCGCTCTCCTCCACCAGAATCTCGCAGTGCCGTTTCGACACGGTGGAGTCCTTGATCACCAGATCGTTGTGGTCGCTCGACCCGATCGTGAACGTGTCTTGATTGACGATAAACTCACGTCCCTGCAACGCGCCGCTGATTACCAGCAGCTTGGTTTTGCGAACCCGAAGCAGGCCGTCCTGCGACGAACCGTCATTGAGCACGAGAGTTCCCGACTGTACATTGCTTGTTTTATTTTCTGTCATGATGCGCACAGTATAACGCATGTGTACAGTGGTGCGCAATTCCTTTTTTCGAAAAAAGGAAAATCGAGACAAAATCGACGAGAAAACCCCGTGACTATTCCCCCTAGCTGTTAAGCGGGTTAGGCGGGGTGAGAGGGATAAGCGTGTTAGGCTGGGTAAGCGGGGTAAACTGGGTAAACATGTCGCGTATCGTGGGCAACGAGAATAGCGAAGCGTCCCTAGACACGGCGATTGACGAGCCGGTAAGCCAGCGAAGTGAGGGCCTCGCGAGATCCTGTTAGGACTGGGGCGGCAAGTGCGCGGATGGCGGCATCCGTCTCTTCCCGACACCATTCGCGGGCTTCTTCCGGAGTCAAGATGTCGAGACAGGAAAGTTCGGGCTTCGCGTCGTCCGCCTTCGCCTGTTGCGCGTCGAGCAGATCGTCTTCAATCTGGAAGGCGAATCCCAAATGATTCGCGAACTCTGTCACCGCCTGTACCGCGCAGTCTTCAGCACCTGCGGCGATTGCGCCCATGCGGCAAGCACATCGGAAGAGGTCGGCGGTCTTGTGCTGGAAGATGTACTCCACCTGCTCGCGCGACGCGCCGCCCGCAAATCGGATGTCCTCGACTTGACCTGCAATGACTCCCGCAGGACCAGCAGCTTGCGCGAGTTCCGCCACCAATCGTGCGTTTCCCGTGCGGGCAACGAGATCGAACGCGAACGCCTGTAACGCATCGCCGACTAGAACCGCCATCGTCTCCCCGTATTTTGCCCAGACTGTCGGTTGCCCCCGCCGCAAGGTATCGTTGTCCATGCAGGGCAGATCGTCATGAACCAACGTGTATGTGTGTAAACACTCGATAGCACATGCGGGGAGCAATGCGTCTTCCGCACGCCCCCCCGCCACCTCTGAAGAGGCGAGGCAGAAGATCGGGCGAAGTCGTTTGCCGCCAGATCGTACCGCATACGCCATAGCTTCCGCCAATCCTTCCGGACGTGTCTCAGGTATGGGGAGCAAGGAGAAGAGTGTTTGCTCAATCCATTCCTTTCTAGTCTTCAAATACGTATCCAAGTCAGTCATCATTTCAATAACTCACGAATCTGGTTGGCTGTGGCGATCAGGTTGCGGATTCCCGCCGGATCTTGCGCAGCGAGCGCGTCCCGGAATCGGTGCATTTCCATCAGGAACGAATCGATTGCCGGCAGCACCTCGTCGGCATTGAGCAGAAAGATCGGCACCCACATTTCGGGCTGGCTCTTTGCCAGACGCACGGTAGATGCGAATCCGCCGCCCGCCAGTCGGGGAACCGCGTATCCTGCCTTCTCCTCGGTCTGCACGGCGAGCGAAAGTGCGTAGGAGACAACATGCGAGAGGTGGGAAACATACGCCGCATGGCGATCATGCTGTTCCGCCGGCATGAACTCGAAGCGAAGCCCGACCGAGTGGAAAATCTGCAACGCCATCCGGCAGGCATCGGGGGCACTGTCTTCCAAGTTGCAGAGCAGTACCACCTTGCCCTTGAAAAGTCCTGAGAGTGCGGCGTCCGGTCCCGAATTTTCGGTACCCGCCATCGGATGCGCGGCGACATAGCGACTGCGGCGGGCATGTCCCCGCACGGCCTCGACCACCGCACGCTTGGTCGATCCAAGGTCGATCACCGTCTGCTTTTCCGAAACCCGATCCAGCAGCGACGGCAGCAGGGCGACGATACCGTCCACAGGAATTGCCAACAGGATGACCTCTGCCTCCGACATCAGTTGCGGGAGTTCCACCAACTCATCGACCAGTCCCAACTCCCGAGCACGTTTCGCGTGGTCGGAATTGTTGTCGACTCCGATGATCCGGTCCGTCCACGGCTCACCGCGCAGGTCTTTCGCGAAAGACCCGCCGATCAATCCCAGTCCGATGATTCCGATAACCATAGTTTCCCCATCCTTGCCTATAACTTCGGGCCGCCAGAGGCGGCAGTGACGAGTGAAGAGTGACGAATGACAGGCGGCGAAGCCGCCAGCTGAGAAGCGGGAAAGCCGAGAGGCTGAAAAGAGAGATGTCTCGCATAATGACGAATGACGAGTGCTTGTCAAATGTCGTGCGTCGCATAACGGATTGGACAACATCCCCGTTGCCCAACTTAACCAGCTTCCCGCCCAACCAGCTTACCAACAGTTGCCACCGTTAGCTACGGATATGCCCCTCACCGTACACGAGCCACTTGTACGAGGTCAGTTCCTCCAACCCCATCGGGCCACGCGCATGGAACTTGTCCGTGCTGATTCCCATTTCCGCGCCCATCCCGAACTCACCGCCATCGGTGAATCGCGTAGAGGCGTTGGCATAGACGGCGGCAGAATCAACTTCGTTCATGAAACGCTGCACCACAAAAATGTCGCCCGACAGAATCGCATCCGAATGATGCGTTCCGTAGGTGTTGATGTGGTCGATTGCTTGATCAATTCCGTCCACAACGCGGACAGAAAGAATCAGGGAGAGGTACTCCTCCTCCCAATCCGCATCCGTCGCCTTGGCGATTCCAGGCAGGATCGCGCAGGTCTCTTCGTCACCCCGCAACTCCACACCCGCCTTCTTCGCCCACTTGCCGACTTTGGGCAGGAACTTCTTGGCGATGCTTCGATCCACCAGCAACGTCTCCGCCGCATTGCAGGCGCTGGGACGCTGGCACTTGGCATTATCCAAAACGGTGATAGCCTTGCTCAAGTCCGCTGTCGCTTCGACATAGACGTGACAGACACCCTTGTAATGCTTCAGCACCGGAATACGGGCATTCTCGACAACGGCGCGCACAAGGCGCTCGCCGCCACGCGGAATCACCACATCGACCAGTCCGGTCAACTGTACCAGTTCCTTCACCGCCGCATGGTCCGTGATGTCGATCAGTTGCACCGCATCTTCGGGCATTCCCTTGCTAACGCCACCCGCCTTCAATGCCTGAGCGATGGCGAGGTTCGAACGCAACGCCTCTTTGCCGCCACGCAGAATCACGGCGTTGGCGGTCTTCACGCAAAGCGAGGCAACATCTGCCGTCACATTCGGACGCGACTCGAAAATGATGGCGATCACACCCAAAGGAACACGGATCTTCTCAATCCGCAAACCATTTGGACGACGAATCCGTTTCATCACCCTGCCCACAGGATCCGTCAGTTTGGCAACCGTCCGGACACCGTCCACCATCGCCTGAAACCGTTTCTCCGTCAAGGTCAGACGATCCACGAGCGCGGGCGCCATTCCCGCTGCTTGTGCATCCGCGACATCCAACTGATTCGCGGCAACGATTGCATCATGTTGCGCGACCAGTTCGTCCGCCATCGCCTGCACAATCGCGATGCGTTCTTTTTTCGAAAGCACCGCCAACTTGCGAGATGCCGCCAAAGCCCTTGTTCCAAAACCTCGAATGTAAGCCTGAATATCCATTGTCTATCACTCCTTCCCTTTCATAACACCTCAAAATGCGCCGAGAATCAAGGTGCCGACATCCTTGCCGGCCAGAATATCCGTCAGAACATGCGGCGACCGCCCACACGCGATGACGGTAGAACACCCTGCCTTCACCGCATTTTGCGCCGCCTTCAGTTTCGAATCCATGCCTCCCTTCGAGAGTCCGCCGTTCGAGAGTGCCGGATTGACTAGGCGGAACGCCTCCTTCAAATCCTCAATCAGAGGAACACGCTTCTCCTGCGCATCCAGAACACCATCGACGGTAGAGAGGATTACCAGCACATCAGCGCGCGTCACCTTCACCACCAGCGAGGCCAGGTAGTCGTTGTCACCGAAAGAGGAAATCGCCTTCACCTCCTCGTCGGCCACCACGTCGTTCTCGTTGATAATGGGGATCACGTTATTCCGGATCAAATGTTCCAACGTCCGTTTCGCATTCGAGAGGCGAAGACGATGCTGGAAATCCATGTGCGTCAACAAAAGCTGACCGATAGTGATGCCTTCTTTTCCGAAAAGCCCCTGATACTGTGCCATCAGACGCGCCTGACCGACCGCCGCGCACATCTGCTGATCCGTTACGAGCGAAGGTCGAGTCTTCAGTCCCAGCGCGTCCATACCGGCACCGACCGCACCGGAAGAGACGAGTATGATCTCATAGCCCTGATGATGCAGTTTAGAAATCTGGGATACCAGTCTTCTCAACGACGCCGCATCAGGCTTCCCCGTCTTCTGCTCGATCACGCGGGATCCAACCTTCACAACAATACGCCGGGCCTCCGGCAGAAACTCACGATAACGATCTTCGATTTTCATGTGCTACCTTGCTCATTCAAAAGGATGTGCATCAGTATAGCATTCTCCAGCGCATTCGGCAAGACGCGTGTTCCAGCGGCGCATCTGCGTAATTCACCCATCTCATGCGCACGGGAGATTTTGGGAACAACACGAACAGCCTGACTACAACAACTGAAAGAGGTGTGCGGACTATCCGGTCCGCGCATCGTCTCTCCTTTGCCTTTACCGCGACAATCGTTTGAGGGAATTGCCCCTGAATATGGCTCACACAAAGTTCGCAGAGTCCGTAAAGGAGAAGAGAGTGTGTCACACACATCTCAAGCAATCTCAAACCACCTAGCGGACTTCGTGAACTTTGCGTGAGGGAAAAAGAGGCAAGTGCCCCGCCCGCGCCGCGCACGGGAGTGTTCATGGGGATAACTTTCTAGAAGCCCCAAAGGGGCGACATAGGTATAGGCAGGGGTGCAACCCCCGCATTATGGATCACAACACATCAAGCCGCATAGCGGCGCCACAAATTTTTGACTGCGAAGACATCGGTGCCACAACGCTCTTGTCATCGAACATTGTGTCGCCGCTACGCGGCTATTTCGCATGGGGTGGCGTTACCGGGGGTTACACTTCGTTCACCCCCGTCTGTTTCTGTATCGCCGCTATGCGGCTATTCGTCATTCGTTACTCGTCACTGCCGCCTCTGGCGGCCCGAAGTTATAGGCAAGCGCATATCGCCTATACCGATGGCTATCGATTGCGATCGAATGACACGAGGTATCGCCAGCATTATTTGCGAACAATCGCGTCGATGATGTCGGCGTATTTTTCCACCACGATGGTCCCCTTTAGCTTTGCGGCCGCTTGGCGTTTCTCCTCCGTATCACACAACGCGACAACCCTGCCGCCCTTTCCGACAAAACGGTTCAGCATCTGCGCGTCCGCATCGGTCACCTCACCCGTCTGCACAATCGCGTCAATGTGCGACAAATCAATCCAGTCCTTGCCCGGACAGAGATCGATGCGCCTGTCCCAGATGAGTGTGTCAATCTGGAACTGTGCCGACTTTTTGTCCGACACCCGATACCGGATCGTCACCGCACCGCGCACTCTGTCGAGGTACACTGGTGTAGGCGCAACGCCTGTCAGGAACTTGATCCCGCTTCTCACGAGATCGAAAGTCGCCTCTTCCGTCTCTGGATGCGGACAGGAAACAAACACCTTTCCCTTCCCGACCCTGCCACCCAAGAACGCGGCCTTGCCCACCATCTCTTCGACAGGATCAGGCTGGCATGCGTTGATGATGCGTCCGGCATAGTGAGCAAGGACTTTCACATCCGTATCCTCCACGGGGGTTCCCGGAATGGCCGCAGGTCCGCCGAAATAGAGAACGATACGTTCTTTCGGAGATCCTTCAAACACCTTCTTCCCTTCATCCGTAAGCGCGATCTTGATCGGCGCACCACCACGGTAGTGGCTGGGATCGTCCCCCTTGAACGGGATAAGCCCCAATCGCGGCCAGTCGTTACGCGAAATCTGGAGTGCCATGAATGCCCCCGCGCAAACGCCGTAGTACTTGCCACCGTCCAGCACGAATCTCCTAAGTGCTTCCACACCATTCGGTCCCATCATTTCATACTGTGCCTTACAGCTACCGCCAGGCTGGAGGATTACATCGAGACCGTCCAGTCCACCGTTTGCATAGTCTGCCGCGTTCAAGAACGTCACTTCGTATTCGGGCGAGAGCTTCAGTGCTCGCGCGATCGAGAGGTTGCTGCCGCCTTTGTCCAGATACACGCCCACGCGAATCGGCTTCGCAACTTTTTGCGGTACTGGAATCGGTTTGGACGGCGGTTCCGCAACGAACGTACGCAACGCCGCAATCGCAGCCTCGCCGTCCGCCACACGCGAAAATCCCATTTCACGCTTTTCCGCCGCATCCGCCGCATATCCCCATGCGAAAACCCGTCCGCCACGCACAAGAAACTCCTTCGTGCGTTGGACATTTTCGCCGTAGAACCCCTTTCTCAAATCTACCGCCTCTGCATCGCCCGGAGCGAGAATCGCATCGATATGCCGCAGAGCACCTTCTTCGATCGCCGCCGCGTTCAGCGGCACAACGTCAAATTCACCATCCGTGATCAGCCGTTGAAGAAGCCGTGCGGTTCTCACGCCGAACGAATCATCGCACATGACACCAACGGTGAGTTGTCCACGTTTCCGTTGCGGGAAATCCCAGTCGAGCGAACGTCCCGACACGTAACGGAACGCGCCTTTCAGAATGTGGTGATCAGCCTTGTCGCTTTCGGGATGTACCGCGAAAACAAAGAGCCGTCCCTTCCCGTAAGTCCCCGCGATGGCGGCAGCTTGTCCAGCCATAGACGTACGATCCTTACCGCTAGTCGTGTTGATGTCGCTGTTGTAAGTCGCCACGACCTCCACTTCCGCATCTTTTACCGGAAGCGACGGAATCGGTACCGGTCCGTGCGAATAGCGAATCGTCGCCGTACCCTTCCGGATTCCCGCGAGTTCCGTCGCACGACGATTAAACGCGATTGAGAGATCCGCCCTCCCTCCGCCCACACCGAACCGGAACGGGATCATGTGGATCATATCCGGATGTCCCTTTGACGGTTGCATGAGGAGGCAACACCCCGCGCATGTACCGATGTAGCCACCGCCCCCCTTCACAAACGCGCGGATTTTCTCACGTCCCTCTGCCCCGAGCGACTTTGCCTCATCGACAGACGATCCGCCCGGCATGACAAGGATGTCCGCCGTATCCAGCGCACCTGCCCGTATCGCCGCACCATCCACCGGCAAGGACTTCGCGCCTCCAGCCAATGTCGTCAGTTCAATCCAGCGGAACACGCCCATGTTGCGGGCACCCTTATCCACGTAAACCGCTATCCGTAGCGGCTTCTCTGCTTCCGCCGATACAGATTTCTCCACGCCAGTTGCGACGGTTCCAATAAACAGCGGAAACATCGCGACAACAATGACAGCTTTTTTCATTTCTTCAGCATCTCCTCGATTACATGGTTGTAGGAATCGACAACGGTCGCACCGTCGAACTTCTCGGCAATCTTCCGCTTGTCCTCGGTTTCGGCCACACAGATGACCTGACCTCCATTCGCAGCGAATTCCTTCAGTTGCGGAGTCCAACTGTTCTTATCGAACAGGCACAGGATGACGGCATCCGAATGCGCCAGCTCGTTGTTGTCCATGACATTGCTAATACGACAGTCGAAACGTCGATCGTGAAGAAGCGTCTTGAGGACGAACGGAACGGCGACATCTATGCCCTGCCTGTATCCCATCTTGACAAAGACGGACTTGGCCCCGCGTATGCGCGTCGGAAGCGTTCCCGTGGGACGCGCACCCGCAAGCCATTTAAAGGCGTCACGCACCATGTCGAACGTACACTCGTGGCGTTCCGGATGCGGGCATTGAGCGAACAGCTTGCCCTTGCCGACGCGTCCGCCTACAATCGCCGCCTTGCCGATCATGTCCGGCGTCGATTTGGGGTCGAGCGTACTGATAACATGGCTGTTGTATTCCGCGAACACCTTGATGTCGGAATCATCCACTTTGTTCGCACCAACGAACACGGGACCGCCGGCGTACCACACCACGCGATTCGTGTGGGATTCGGGAAAGATCGCCTTTCCTTCGTCCGTCAGACGTATGCGCACGGGGGCTTTACCACGGTAATGTTGCGGATTGTCATTTTTATAGGGAACAAGGCTCAGGAACGGAGTGTCGCCGGGAACCTGCCCTGCCTTGCCAGGCGTCATCTTCGTTTGCGAGACGAGGAAGGAACCGCCGCATACGCCGTAGTACTTGCCGCCTCCACGGATGTAATCGACGAGTGCCTTGCGACCGCCCTCACCAAGCGTCTGATAGGCAATCGCAGAATAGCCGCCGGGCATGTAGATCGCGTCGTAACCCTTGAGTACTCCCGACGCGACCCCATCCGCGCCAACTATGTCAACCATGTATTCAGGCGAGAACTCAAGCAGTTGCGGAATGTTTCCCATCGCGCAACCATCGCCCGCGAAAACCGCAATTTTCACAGGGCTTTCAACTTTTTGGGGAGGAACAAGCTTCTGCTTGTCCAACAGAACCGACTCTGCGGCGAATGCCCGAAGATTCGCAAGCGCAGCATCCGCATCCGCCACGCAAACTGCACCATCCAATCCGCGAACCTTCACTCGTTCTGCTGCATTACCCCACGCGACAACACGTCCACCACGAGCGAGGAACGCCTTTGTCCGCTCCTCGTTCTCACCGTACAGTCCAATCTTGGAATCCGCCTTGCCTTCGTTTGCAGGAGCGAGAACCGCATCGAGATGCTGGAGCGCACCTTCGCTTATGAGTCCCGTGTTCATCGGCACGATGTCAAACTCGTGTTCGCGGAGAAGACGCTGAACGAGGCGTGCGGTCTCAACCCCGAACGAGTCGTCGCACAAGAACCCGATGGCGAGTTGCCCACGCTTCCGCTGCGGATAACGCCAGCGGATCTCCCTGCCCGTCACATAGCGGAACGCGCCCTCGATGCACGTGTGGTCATCGACATCACTTTCGGGATGGCAGGTGAACGCGAACACTCTCCCCTTCCCGCACTCAGCGGCGACAACAGCGACATGCCCCGCCTTCGAGGGTCGCAGAAAACGACTCGGGTTATAATCACATGCATACGTCGCAAGCACCTCTGCTCGAGTCCCCTCCACCGCTTTCTGCGAGCGGATCGCAACAGGACCGTGGCTGTATTGAATCTTGTGTTTGCCCTTCTTGATCCCGGCCAGCTTCTCCGCCTTTTCGTTGAACTCGAAATTGACCTCTGCCCTGCCGTTTCCGCCATCGATCGTGTCCTTGAACGGGATAAGTCCGAGGTAGTCCTTGCGCTTCGGATTCGTGGGAATCGGTTCCGTGACAAGGTAGAATCCAGCGCATGTGCCGATATAGCCGCCGCCTCCACGCACGAATGACTTGACGCGTTCGCGCCCATCTGCTCCGAGGTTCACTCCTTCATCGTGTCCACTCCCGCCCGGCATGATAAGGACGTCCATCGTATCCAGCGCACCCGCTCTCACTGCCGCGCCATCTACAGGCGTAGCGACGACGTTCTCCGCCATCGTCGCGATCTCGACCCAACGGAATACGCCAATGTTACGCGCGCCGTCACCCACGAACACCGCCACGCGCAACGGCTTCGCCGTGTCTAGCGCAACGTTGCCGCCCGGTCCGATGCAACCGACAATCCATATCGATAGCATTGCAACCAGCGACAACGCGATTCGTTTCATCATCTTCATAGACTCACCTTGGTAACAATTGCAACCCCTTTTGCGACACATCATCTCAATGGCACACGCCCTCAAGAACGGAAAGATTATAGTGTGGCATAAACGCCCCACGCAAGGAAAATGATGAATGAAGATGCCGCCGATGGCGGCAATGACGAGTGACGAGAGATGGAATTAAGTGGGCTTCGCCCTAAGTGAGCCTTCGGCTCTAAGTGGGGCATCACCCCTTAGTCCCGCAGGGACACTTAACCACCTAGCGGCACTTACCCACGAACGGGAGGGGCAACGTCCTCGTTGCCTGAAATGGGGAGGGGTGCGCTTGTCGTGACCGTTTAGTCCTTCGGGGCTTGTCGAAAGTTATTCCTATGAACGTTCCCGCGCGCGGCGCGGGCGGGGCGCTTGCCTATAACTTCGCAGGGCGGCGAAGCCGCCCTGCTGAAAAGCGGGGAAGCTGAGAGGCTGAGAAGTAAGCAACCAGAGGTTGCAGTGACGGATGGGAGAGACGCGCTCCGTCGCGTCCGCTGCGTAACGCCGATGTCCTCGTCGTCGAAACTGAAAGTTATTCCCCATGAACGTTCCCGCGCGCGGCGCGGGCGAGGCGCTTGCCTATAACTTCGCCGCGCGAAGTTATACCGCTATTCGATGCGCACGGCAATTTTATTGGGGGAGGAGTTCTTGCAGGTGGCCACGCCTGAACCTATGCCGTCGGCAACGACACCCGTGACCCGGAAAGTCCAACGTTTTAGGAGGTTCTTCTCCACGGTGTAAAGTTTGAAGCTCCCGCTGAATGTACCGTATTTTGATTGGTAGCTCAGCTTGAGGCAAGTCACGTTCGGATGCGAGGGGTCATTGATTCCTTGTAGCTCGTAGCGAATGGCGGAGCTTCCTTTCTCCTTGATCTTCTTGTATTTGATCGAGGCGTTTTTCTCGAATGTCCAGCGAGTACCGCTGGTTCGTATCGTCGCGCCATCCGGAAGGCAGTCGATCAACGGAGGAATTCCGTTTAGCGTCGTCACCCTACCAGCCGTGAAAGTGGCAGGGGTACGGCGGAGTGAACCGCCTCTCTTTGCGGATTCCACCCAATCGTTTCCAAACGTCCCGACCATGCCATTAGCCCCGAGGTACAGGACGATTGTTCCCCATTTTTTAAGCGTTAACTGGATGAGGCGAGGCGAGTCCGTTGCCTTCACCGAAATCGCCTTCGCGAGAAATTTCTTGCCGTCCGAGCGCGTAGCCTTCGCGGAAATCGTTACGAGTCCTTTCGCATTAGTCTTCTTCGCACGAACTTGCAGAAGCGCGATCGTTGTATCGCCGTTGAAAATTTTACCATGCCATTCGGTTGTTTTCTTTGGACGGAGCGCACCCGTCGGTAGCCACAATCCATCCGCTTTCGACGCGCCGCGTTGCCGAACAACCACAGTTTTACGCAATGTCTCCGAGGCACATCCGATCGTCACGGTGATCCGTCCCTCTCGCACAGATGGCATCCGATTGGCCTCCACCTGATAAACGAGGTCATGTTCGTCCTCTTTCCCCGAACTCCTCGCCAACGTGATCCACGGAACATCTGCGGAAGCCGACCACGATTGATTTGCCTCGACTGTGGTTTCATACCTTCCGTTTTTCGCGGATATGGAAACGGATGTATTGGAGACGACAAGTTGAGGTACAGGAATCTGCGTGATGGAAATCGTCGTTTCCTTCTCCCCACGTTCTGTTGTCGCCGCAACACGGAGTTGCCCGGTTCGCGTTGTGTCCGTGTCGTTTTTCGCCACTTTGACCACAAACGTTCCGCTTCCTGTCCCTCCCGTTGTTTGAGGTACAATCCACTCGGTCGCGGATGTCACCCGCCAGCGTGTGCCGGAATTCTCGGAAACGGAAACCGTTCCGGAGCCTCCCCTGGACACGAACCGGAATGATCCAGGCGTCGCAGGAAGCGTTTCTTTCCACGCAAGACTTTCAATCCACGCGCAATCCTTTTCCAAACCGAGGCTCTTGTCCTTTGCGTATGTCCACTGTACCGTGTGGACACCGGGCGGGATGTATCTAGAAACCGTCGTCCATTCCGTGTCACCCGAAATCGTCGCAATCGTTTGGTTGTCCACCTTGAATGTCAACTTGTCGTACTTCTTTTCGGAGGAAATGCGCCAACGGAAGGAGAGAACGCCGGGACCGACCACCGTGGTACGCAACCAAGAGGATTGATTATTGGCGACGGCACCACTCTGCGCGGCGGTCCGTCCCGTTCGCGTGTCGGCAACAATTCCTGACCATGCGGCGTTTCCGCCGCTGGAGAATACCAGACCGCTCGCACCTAATGCCTTTTGCAACGTGACCTGTGAGGCGCGCAACGTCAGATCGATTCCCCATCGATTGGCGACACTTCCGGGACTTCCCCCCGCGTCAATCGTCGTGTCTGTTTCCTGTAACGTCGAGTTGGTGCTACGGGCGGGAAAGGAAATTCGTTGTCCGCCCGACGACAGCGCTCCACTGACGGCGGAGATCGTGTAGTCTCCGGTCTTCGTCACGTGAAACGCATAGATTCCGTTTTCGTTGGAGCGCGTGGACATCACCGCGCCAGAGGGGGGAACCAGACGCACTTCCGCATCCGCGACTGGTTCCCCAAAGGAGTTGAGCACACGACCGGAGAAGACATCCCCGGCAAGCGACGGATGGATGTTGTAAATAACATCGGAGATTTGCGTGTAGTTCTCCGATGTCACATTTTCCCCGACGAGGTTGTACCATGCGTCTGAAGTTCCCGAATAACCGAAATTGATGTGGCAATAAATCGTATCGCTACCGTTGTATCCGTATCCATCCACAACCACCGCGTGACCAACAGCCCCGCGCTGAATACCGATCACAACGGGCATCCCCGCGTCGAGACTGGCAAGGATGGCGTCACGACAGACCCCTGCAAGATTCTGCATACGAATTCCAGAGTAAAACATACAGGCAGAGGCGTACCCGAAACGGTTGCGCAGAGAGATTCCAGCCTTGCGGGAATAGGTGATCGACTCGCGTTTCGTCCATTGCATCCGGCTTGCGACTCCCAGATCGAACAATAATTTCCCGATTGCTTCACGCTGTTCCTCGTCTGTACATTCCACTCGTGTCAGCGGCATCTTTTCCCAATCGTACCGACCTCCAATCATCGTCTTTTTCGTCAAGACACCATCCACCCAGCAGAAGTAAGAGCCAGGGACGACCGTACGTTTCGGTTCACACCAATATCGCATCACCTGTGCAAACGCAGTTGCGACACAACCGCACAGGTACCGGTTCGGCGTGTAGTAGTTGAATGTCGGACGGAGTTGTTGCGTGTTCGGATCGCGCCAGTTGCTCTGTCCCCAGCGCGACTGGATCAACGGAGGAACACGGATATCGACAAGCGACATACTCTCCGGTATCGAACGTTTCCGAATTGCGGCGGCGGGAGTCTGCAACAACGCTTCCCATTTCTCTTCCGCACTTCTGCCGCTGGACAAGCTCGATTCGCTGCAAATACCGTAAGAAAGAATCTGTTTTCGGCGAATTGCATCCCGCCGAGATGTGAGGTCCGCTGTGAGGAATACGCACAACGGATTCTCCCCATCGGTATCCCATGCGCCAGTGTCAGAACAAGCCATAATCGGTGTAATCGAGGTATCCGCCGACACAACGAGAAAACCGCCACCGGTCAAATCCAGCGCGTAAAACAAGATCTCTCCTGTTTCATCGGAAATCGGGTGAACTGCCGCAATCTCCCTTTGGGATACAGAATGAGGCAACGGACTGGCATCCGTATCCAGCCAGTTGCTCGCCGCAAGACACGCCAAGTCAGCGGAAACCTCTTCACAGATTCCCGCCCCTGCCACCAAGCATACGATCCACGAAACCAGAAAACAAATACGATTCATACCATCCGTCCCAGAAAGGAAAATTATAACAAAAAACGGGAAAGAAGAAAAGCAGAGTTCTTGGCCTATAACTTCGCTTTGCGAAGCAATGACGAATGACGAGAGAAATTTCACGCAGAGGCGCAGAGGTTCGCATGAGACCGCAGAGAATGGGGAGGGGCAACGTCCTCGTTGCCTCACTTTGTTCGGAATAAAGAATGATGCACAGCCTTGTGGCGGCAATGACGAATGAAAACGGGAGGGGCAACGTCCCCGTTGCCTAGCTTAACACGCTTCACCAGCTTATCATGCCTAACTGGCTGACGGCGAAACCGACAGGATTTGCGATTGCAAAGTTATGGAAGCCCTAAATAAGCATTAACTTTCGCCCCTTGGGGGCTTGTCGAAAGAGCCTGTTGCAAAACCTGCTTGTCTGTCCCACATAAGGTCTGCAAAGAAATTTTTAAAGCGGAACTTCGTGAACTTTGTGCGAGATATATCAGGGGGATGCAATTGCTTTGAAAGTTATCCCCATGAATATTTCCGTGCACGGCGCGAGGGGCTGTTTTGTTATCGTCACACATCATTTCGTTGGCTACTTAGCTACCCCTACGCGCTCCCATTTTCTTCACTTTTGCAATTTTCCTTATTTTGCTCTTGAATTACCTATTTAAAAAGTACATACTATTGAGTCTTTTTTCACCTCACGATAGGAGTGTACCCTGTCGGCTTGTGCCGGAAGGGAATCGAAAAGTAATTGAAGGAGTCCGATTATGCCCAGAACAGTTGCTCTGGAAAAAGTCCGTAATATCGGTATTATGGCGCACATTGACGCGGGAAAGACGACCACGAGTGAGCGCATTCTCTTTTATAGCGGAAAAATCCACAAAATTGGCGAGGTCCATGACGGCGCGGCCACGATGGACTCCATGGTGCAGGAACAGGAACGTGGCATCACCATCATGTCCGCCGCGACAACCGTCGATTGGAAATCGTACCGAATCAGCTTGATCGACACCCCGGGACACGTGGACTTCACGGCGGAGGTGGAGCGTTCCTTGCGTGTGTTGGACGGTGCTGTGGCGTTGTTCTGCGCAGTGGGTGGCGTACAGCCGCAGTCCGAACAGGTTTGGCGCCAGTCCGAGAAGTACAACGTGCCGAAGATTGCGATGGTCAACAAGATGGACCGTATCGGCGCAGACTTCTTTGCCGTGCTGGAAGGCATCAAGAACGTGTTGGGCGGCAACCCGGTAGCGATGGTTTGCCCGATCGGTGCGGAGGAGAATTTCGAAGGAATCGTCGATCTGCTGACGATGAAGGCGATCAAGTTCGACATGAAGACACTCGGCAAGACCGAGATCATGGAGGAAATTCCCGAACACCTTCGTGAAAAGTGCAAGCAGTTGCGCCACGAGTTGGTGGAGAAGGCTGCCGAGCAGGACGACGCCTTGTTGGAGAAGTATCTCGGCGGCGAGGAACTGACGATTGAGGAAATCAAGGGCGCGATCCGCAAGGGAACAATCGCACGTAAGCTCGTGCCTGCCTACTGTGGTTCGGCATTCAAGGACAAGGGCATCCAGCCGATGCTCGACGCGGTTTGCGACTACCTGCCGTCGCCGTTGGACATCGGTGACGTGGTTTCGGCGGACGATCCCGATAAGATTCGCAAGCCGGATGACAATGAGCCGTTCTGCGGTCTCGCGTTCAAGATCGTTTCCGACAAGCACATGGGCAAACTCACCTATGTCCGCGTCTATTCAGGCGTGTTGAAGCTCGGCGAGGAAGTGTACAACAGCACCATGAAGCAGTCCGCCCGTATCGGGCGTCTCTTCCGGATGCATGCGAACCGGCAGGAAGCGCTGGAAGAGGCATACGCGGGCGACATTGTGGCGGTCGTCGGTCTGACGCGCACCCGCACGGGTGATACGCTTTGCGACCGTGCCCATCCGATTACGCTGGAGTCGATCGACTTCCCTGCGCCCGTCATCTCCGTCTCGATCAAACCGGAATCTCGCGGCGAGAATGAGAAGTTGGGCAACGCTCTCTACGCATTGGCGCAAGAAGACCCGACGTTCGTCGTCAAGTTCGATCAAGAGACCAGCGAGACTGTCATTTCCGGAATGGGCGAGTTGCACCTACAGATTATTGTAGATCGTCTGAAGCGCGAGTTTAACGTTGCCTGTACGGTCGGTGCGCCGGAAGTCGCCTACCGCGAGACTATCCGCATGAAGTCGGAGGGCGAGTACAAGCATGTCAAGCAGACGGGTGGTCGCGGACAGTATGCGCACGTCTGTTTGCGTTTGGAACCGCAGGATCCGGGCATGGGATTCTCCTTTGTCAACGAGGTCAAGGGCGGTGTAATTCCCAACGAGTACATTCCCGCAGTCGAGAAGGGCGTCATCCGCGCGATGGAGTCTGGTCCTTACGCTGGATACCCGGTGGTCGATGTGAAGGTGACGGTTTACTTCGGATCGTATCACGAAGTGGACTCCAACGAGTTCGCCTTCATCGAATGTGCGCGGCAGTGTTTCAAGCAGCTCTTCCTGCGCGGCAATCCGCAGTTGCTGGAGCCGATGATGAACGTGGAAGTCTCCGTTCCGCCGGACCAGATGGGTGCCGCAACCGGTTCTCTCTGCCAGCGTCGCGGTCGCGTTGAGGGCATGGAGGACAAGGGGGGCTCGAAGCTCGTCCACGGCATGGTTCCGCTGAGCGAGATGTTCGGTTATTCCAACACGATCCGTACGCTCACGCAGGGACGCGGCACCTACACGATGATCTTCGCCCACTATGAGGGTGTTCCGTTCGAACTCACCGAGAAGATCATCGAGAAGCGGAAGAAGGAAGGCAAGGTGCGGTAGAGCGTGTTAAGCCAGTTAAGCGTGTTAAGCCGGGTAAGCGTGTTAGGTTGGGTAAGCTGATTGAGCTGAGAGGTTAGGAAAAGAGGAATCTAGGAGCTGACAGCTAAAAGCTAGCAGCTCCAGAGGAGAAACAGACTATGACGATCGCAGAATTGATTGCCAAGAAAGACGAAGCGTTGCAAGAGGCGGCAGCCGCCCAGACGCCGGAAGAAGTCGAACAGGTTCGCATCAAGTATCTCGGCAGGAACGGGTTGCTCCCCGCGATCGTCAAGGGGTTTAAGGACGTGCCGAAGGAAGATCGTCCCGCATTCGGCAAGATCACCAACCAGTGGCGTCAAGAGCTGGAGGCCGCGTTGGCAGGTAAGAAGGCTGATGGTGACACCGCTGCAACCGGTCCTGCGTTCGACCCCTCGCTTCCCGGTCGCTGGTTCGTTCCCGGTTCCAAGAACCCTATCTCCCGCGTGATGGAAGAAACTGCCGCGATTTTCTCGCGACTGGGATTCAGCGTGGCGGACGGTCCAGATATCGAGACGAAGTTCAACAACTTCACGGCTCTCAACACGCCCGCACACCATCCCTCGATGGATCCGACGGACACGCTCTGGTTGACGGACGAACTGTTGCTCCGCACGCAGACCTCTCCCGTGCAGATCCGTACCATGACGGCCAACAAGCCGCCCGTCCGGATTATCACGCCTGGACGTACTTATCGCCGCGACACCACAGACGCGACGCACAGCGCGAACTTCCACCAGATCGAAGGGCTGTACGTGGATGTCAAGCCCGTTTCATTGGCGGATTTGAAATCGACGTTGACCTACTATGCGCAGGAGATGATGGGGCCCCGCTGCAAGGCGATCCGTTTCCGTCCCCACTTCTTCCCCTTCACGGAACCGAGCGTGGAGGTCGATTTCCAGTGCCATGTTTGCGGCGGCAAGGGATGTCGTGTCTGCAAGAATAGCGGCTGGATTGAGGTGGCAGGAGCAGGGCTGGTCGATCCCCGCGTCTATCGCTTTGTCGGATACGATCCCGATCAGGTCTGGGGTTTTGCCTTCGGCATGGGCGTGGAACGAATCGCCATGATCAAGTACGGCATTCCCGACATCCGCTGGCTCTATGAAAACGATGTCCGTTTTCTGGATCAGGTGAAGTAGGCCGCTGAACGAGGCGACATGAACAACCTGCCAGCCCGCACATCCGTACAGCACCGCCATTCCCTTACACGGAGCCGCAAAGAATGCGGACAAGAATGTCCGTCGCAGAACCCAGATGTGCAGTTCTTTGTTGGTTGTTTCCACACTTTTCTATCCCCGTTGTCTGCTTCTCAGCCTTGACGGCGTCAGCCACCTTCCCATCACGCAAAACCTAACACGCTTAACCATAGGTGAATAACTTGTTGTCGAAGAAACAAAAGAGAGCCCAACGCCAACAGCGGATTGAATCGACGCGCCGTTCGGATGCGTTGGATGACCGCTGGGACATCGTTTGGTTTTGGTGGTTCGGTATCACCATTGCGCTCCTGGTGGCAGCTCTTGCGGTCGGTGTGATAGCCTGGTTGGGCAAAATACACCAGTGGCTACCTTTCCTTCCCGATGGTTTCCTGTCGCGCCACGCACTCTTCTCCGTGTATCTTCCGTGCGTCACCTTGTGGGGGGCGGCTGGTATCATCTGCTATCGGATGCGGCGTCGCGGGAATCGCAACAAGTATTGTTTCACCTATCCGATGGCCTTTCTCTCACTCTGCGCCGTTGTCTTTCGCCCCTCCGATTTCCTGCTGTGTGCCACACAGGAAGCACTCTGGACTCCCTGTCTGCAGTGGTTCTTGGTCATCGTTGCCGTCATGGCTCTCTTCTTCATTCTCTCGGAGGTACTCGACCAATATTGGCAAGGCGAATTTATCTCCGCCGTTTTCGCGTTTCTTTTCATCGCGCTCAATGAACCGCTGGCAGCCTGTATCCGCTCGTCATCCGAAAACATCGTCGCCCTCGATCTCGTCTTACTTTTTCTGTTGCGTTATCCCAAGGCAAAACACGTGTTCGCGCCGATTCCGCTCGCACTCACGTTGTGCTTTCAGGTGACGGCACAAATCCTCCTGATTCCCGTTCTGTGGATTCGCGAAAAGAAATGGTTGCGCCTCTACGTGTACTGGGCAGGCGGAATCGCGCTTTCCATGATCATCCTCTCCCTCATCCGCCACGGCAGTTGGTTCTCCTGCTTTGTGCGCAAGCTACCTGTGGAATGTACGCAAGGCGGTGTCTGCTATGCAAACTGCTCTGTCGAGAGCTGCGTCCGCTGGTTCACCTCCGCCTACTGGGGAAACACCGTTCTGCTGATCGTGCTATGTAAGCTCGCGATTCTCGCGTTGCTGGTCGCCAACGTGGTGGTGGCGGTACGCAAGGAGGTCTGGAAAAACCGCAAGGATGGGGTCGGCATCTTCCGCAACGCGGCACCGATGATACTCCCCGCAATGGTATTCCTCCGTCCGGTCGTTCAACCCGCCGAGTATGTCTTCTTAACCCTTCCGTTCCTGCTACTCCTTCGCAAGGTGGCACGACGGTATCAAGCGGAGTGGTACATCCTCTGTTGGCTTTGTGTCTTTGCGTTACCCACCGGGATGAACGACACGCCAATGGCCTACCTCCGACTCGTCGGAACCGTGGTTTTCCTGATCTTCTCACTCACGAATTCCGCAGGCCCTCACGCCATGTGGTTCGTTCGAACCCGAAGCTTTCTCTCGAACCTTCCCCGCTCACATTGAAGCAGTGATGAGAAAAATGAAGAGAGAAAAATGAAGAATGAAAAGAAGGCAGTAGGCAATAGGGAGTAGGGGCGACTACGCCGCCAGCTGAGAAGCAGAGAAGCTGAGAGGCAAGCCGCTAAGGCGGCAGTGACGAATGAAGGGCGGCAGAGCCGCCAGCTGGTAAAGCGTGTTAGACCGGGCAAGCGAGTTAAGTTTAGGCAACGGTAATGCTCCCATGATCCATCCTTCTCTCGTCACCCCCTACTCTCTACTCCCTAATTCCCTACTCCCTATTCCCTACTGCCTACTGCCTTCTTCCCTAGCTTCTCAGTCTCCCCGCTTCTCAGCCTCCCCCCTTTTTCCAGAATTGACGGAATGGGGGAATCTTGGTACGCTAATCCCAGTTTCTATTTGAAAGGGGGAAACGATGAAGATCTATTGGACAGTCGTATTGTGTGCCGGAATGGCGTTTGCGGATCAGAATCTGCTTGTGAATTCGGCATTTCGCGAAGGGAAGGGAAAACAGCCGGACGGATGGACATTGCAGGGGAACGGCGAATGGTCGAAGGATGATGGCGTTCTCGCGATTTCGGGCGACGGGAAGGAGTCGTGGCGGTGGCTCTCTGCGGATGTTCCCGTGAAACCGGGAGAGTGCTATTGGTTTTCGTTTGAACTGTTGACGAGCGGTGCGGGTGGCGGATGCGTGGTCGTCGGTGCGGACTGTGTCA
The DNA here is from genome assembly GCA_017544725.1 of Kiritimatiellia bacterium. Lineage (GTDB taxonomy): Bacteria > Verrucomicrobiota > Kiritimatiellia > RFP12 > UBA1067 > RGIG8368. The sequence goes on along the minus strand of JAFYDR010000194.1, from coordinate 48,342 downwards.
ACAACGACGAGGGTTTCTCGGAAGGCAAGTGGTCCCGCCGCGAGTTCGCGTTCTGCACACCGGACGGGAAGGAGGCGGAACGGATCCATCTAGGACAATGGACGATGAACGGAACTGCCTTTTTCCGCAACCCCGAGTTGTATCGCACCACCCCGATCCATTCTTCCGTTGCCGGTCTGTCTCTGGGCGTAGGCGAGATCGTCGAAGGAAACGATTACAGTTTCAAAACTCAGCTAGGCAAAATATCGAAAAACTACAGCCGGACATTGGCGGGTTACACGGCGAACTTGAACTCGGATCGCTGGTGCTTCAGCGCGAACAAGGAGGTCGTGTACAAATTCCAGTTGCCCGGACGCAAGTTCCTATCGGCGACAACAAAGTTCTCGTGCGGATATTACTCGGACGGCAAGCTGTTGGCGGAGTTTTCAAAAGACGCAAAGGAGTGGACGGTTCTTGGCGAGATCGACAAGACGGGTTCGTTCAAATTCGACGTGCCGACTAACGCCTGTCCGGCAGAAGTGTTTTTCGTACGAATGCATGGTGCGCCAGCTGGATGCGGTCTCCAAATTCATGAGCTAGCGCTAGACGCGAAGATCGACGGAGAACCGCTGGCACGGAGCGTCGGCAGAACGAAGTTCCTGCGTAATGAGAGCGAGGACGCAAAACTGCTCGTTCGCGTGGACGACCTAGGCGAGACAACCCCCGGAGTGAATAACGAGATTTCCATGCACGTGGACAACAACACCGGCGTGGCGACCAACCTCATGGGGTTGGTGATCTTCTCGAAACCGGACGTTGCCAGCGTGACCAACCAGATGCCGATCGAACTTCCCGGTACGGGTGCGTTCGACATTCGTATTCCGTATGTGATGCCGGGTGTCGGTCTTTGGAAAATGACGGTTGAACTAGGTGTGTCAAACCGCTTCTCGACAGCGGTCAGTGTCTCGCCCTTCTATGACGACACTTACGGCGAGTTGTTGCCGGTGAACCGTCCCGAGTTCAACCTCTGGCGCGCTTCGTCCGGCTGGAAGATTCCGCGTCATCGCAATCTGCCAAAGACAATCGCCAAGCAGTTGACGTTGCGCACAGCGGCGAATGAGGCAGAGGCTCTGCAGCTGGTCGTTACGCCGAATCGGACGCTGCAGAACTTGAAGGTGAGCGTAGGAGATCTGTTGGGTGTCGGAGCAAAGATTCCCGCCTCGCAAATCACGATTCTGGCGGTCGGGTACGTTCCGATTCAAAAGACAACTGACAATCTCGGCGTGGTGGCGGACTGGCCAGATCCGCTTCTGCCTCAAACTGCCGCAGGAATCGTCGCGAAGGCGGGCGAGAACCAGCCGTTCTGGATTCGCGTGAAGCCAGCGAAAGGAACCCCAGCGGGAATTTATCGCGGTCGCGTCACGATTACGGCGGATGGCGGAATTCGCGCCGACACCGTGTTGAACGTGCAGGTCTTCGATTTCGACCTGCCGGACCAGATGACGTGCGAAACCTCCTTCGGATTCAGTCCCTGGCGTACCTTCGAATACCAAAAGGCGAAAACCGCAGAAGAGAAGAAACAGATTACCGAGGCATACCTGACGCATCTGTCGGATCACCACATCTCGCCGTACAACCCTACCCCTCTGGCGAACTGGAGCGTCACCTGGCAGAAGGACGGGAAGCCTTGGAAAGGAAAGGAAGACGAGAAGGACGCGAAGGAGAAACTGAATACGGATGCGTGCGTACCGATCTTCAACTGGAAAGCGTGGGATGAGGCGATGGAGTCCGCTTTCGCCCGTTGGCATTTCAACTCCTTTGTCATCCGCGTAGATGGTTTGGGATGGGGTGACTGGAGCGGCAAGGGACCGCAGGCGAAGTTCCTCGGTTATTTGGACGACGAGCCAGAGTACGAGGCACTGTGGGGCAAGTACGCCAAACAGATCGAGGCTCACCTGAAGGAGAAAGGGTGGCTGGAAAAGGCTTACGTCTATTGGTATGACGAACCGCAACGCGGCGTCTATGACTACGTGGCAAACGGGATGAAGAAACTGAAGAAGCACGCGCCCGGTCTGCGTCGGTTCATGACCGTACAGGTCGAACCGGAGTTCTTGGGTCTCGTCAATCTTTGGTGCCCGCTGACGCCGAATCTGGAGCGTCCCGACACACCCAAATGTCGCGAGGCGGGTGACCAATTCTGGTGGTATGTCTGCTGTGGACCGCACGCACCATACGTCACGGAGTTCATCGATCATCCCGGCACGGAGATGCGCCTGTGGCTCTGGCAGACATGGCAGCACAACGTCACCGGAATCCTGATCTGGGAGACGGTCTGGTGGACGAGTCCACAAGCCTATCCCGAAAAGGGACATCCGCAGAACCCGTACCTAGACGCGATGAGCTGGGTTGCGGACGGACGGCTGGCTCCCGGCACGAAGAATCCGTGGGGAAATGGCGACGGGCGTTTCCTCTATCCTCCCGTGGCGGCAGCCGACGGAGCGCAGGAGGCGACTGTACTGGACGAGCCAGTAGATAGCTTCCGCTTGGAGCTTCTGCGCGACGGCATCGAGGATTACGAATATTTCGTGATGTTAAAGAAACTGCTCGCGGAGAAGAAAAGCAAGCTCGCTCCGCGCGACGCGCAGAATCTGGAAGATCTGTTGATCGTGCCGGAATCCGTTTCCAAAAACATGACCAACTTCACCACCGATCCAGAGCCGATGGAATCGCACCGCGAAAAACTCGCCCGCGCCATCGAACGTCTGCGCAAGCTATAAGGGTTTAGCTTCTAGCTCGCAACCCACGAACAGAACACTGGGGCGACAGAAGTACCAATGACAAAGGACGGGCAGCATCTGCACATCCGCCGCGCAAGGACTGGCGAGACCGGCGAAAAAGAACGAGCTGGCGGCTGAAAGCCGCCAGCTGAAGGGCGAAAGAAGCACCGCATTCTGTTCGCGGACATACCATGTCCGGCCCTGCCGCTACTACTTCGCTGAAAAACTACCAACTACGCGCGTTCGAAGGTGAAGGATTCCCACGGGATGCAGACGGGCTTTTTCTCCGTAAGGATTTCGTCCGTGTGCATCAGCATCGGGAAGTCGGCGGCATCCAGTTTGCCGTTTGCCACGAGTTTCTTCACCGCACGTGCGACGCGTACCGCGACCACCAGCGATTCCAGCGTAACGCCTTTCAGCTCTTCCCGAGCCTCATCGATGTTCAGTCCGCGCCCAAGCAGGATTCCCACCAAGCGGGTCCGTCCACCATACACCGTCACATACAGGTCGCCCGCGCCTACGCACAGGTTTTCCAGCGTACCGGCTCCCTGCAAGTCGAGCAACTTGCTCATCTCTTTCACCGCCTGACCGAACACGGCAGCCTGTGAATTGAAGTGCAATTCGCTATCCTGACCGAACGCCTTCTGGTTCAGTCCAATCGTCAGGGCGATACCGAGCGCGTACCCGTTCTTCAATGCCACGGCGCTCTCGATGCCGGTCACGTCGGTCGAAAGCGAGATGTGGTAGTAGTCCGTCGCCATAATCGCCTTGATGCGGCGGAGCGTCTCCAAATCCTTGCCACAAAACGCGACTTCCGTTTGGTCGTGAGCCACCAACTCGTAGCTTGTGCAGGGACCGCCGATCGCACAAATGTCGCGCTTCATGCCCTTGGCAGCAAGACGCGACTCCCAGACTGCGGGGTAGGTCAGGAGTTTTCCGTCATCCGTATCCAGCAATCCCTTGGTGACGGAGAGAACGGGAATCTCGACCGGGATCTTTGGCAGGACTTCCTCGCCGAACCAATCGACGCCGAAACTGGAAACGCCCCCGATAATCAAGTCGGCTCCTTGAACGGCATCCATCATCTTTTCAATCTGATAGAACTTGCAGCCAGCGGGGAATGGCGGAACCCCTTTCGGGAAATGCTTTTCAAATTTCGGATGACGGTTCGTCGCACGGCAGGTATCGATGATCTCACGGTCCAGATGCGTACCCACGAGCCGAACTTCGTTTCCGTTTTCTCGGGCGGGGAATGCCAGTGCACTTCCCATCATGCCAGATCCGATAATTGTCACAATCGCCATGTTTTCTCTCCTTTTTGTCGGTTTCCCCGAATGCGTTCGGGGGTCAAATCACGTTCAGTAACGGGAACAGCCGTAGTGCTGCTGGAGCAACCCCTTTGGCAGTTCGCGGAGGAAGCGAGACGGCTTGCAGAAAAAGACACTGCCATCGCGCGAGATACGGCTACCGGGCGTGCAGATCACCAGCTCGTCCTTGGCGCGTGTCACCGCCACGTAGAAAAGGCGTCGTTCCTCCGTGTCATCTCCGCTTTCCAACACTTTCGAGGCAGGGAACATTCCCTCGCTCGCCCAAATGATAAAAACGATCGGCCATTCCAATCCCTTCGCCTGATGCACCGTCGAAAGGTGGATTCGCGGAACGTCTTCCTGCATCTGGTCGTATTCGGCATCGACGTTTGTCAGCAGAGAGACCTCCTGCAGGAAACCGGGCACACCGTTTTCATAGCGGGAGAGCTGCCGCCCCAATTCACGGATGTCCTCCTCACGTTCCATCGCATTGTCATAGGTGCGCCGGAGATAACCGGAGTAGAACTCGTCGCAGAAACGCTGCACGACCTCACCGCCCCGGCTTCCCATACCCTCCTTGTGGTAATCGTCCATCAAACGCAGCAGCGGTTCCATTTGACCTCGCGCGGCAGGACGCAGAAGTTCGGAGAGGGTTTGACGCTGTGCCTGGCTGGCGGAGTCGAACGTACCGCCGAGTTTCGTCCAGAACCGCTCGATGCTTTTCGCGCCGACACCGTCCAGTAGCGACAACAGACGCTCGAACGCCATGCGATCGCGCGCCCCCTCGCAGACCCGTAAGAAGGAAACCACATCCTTCGTGTGCGCCTGTTCATAGACGCCCACGCCCGACGTGATTCGGAACGGAAGTTTTTCTCTCGTCAGGCCCATCTGCAACTCGATGGAATGGAAGTGGGCACGGTAGAGAACCGCCATGTCGTTGAACGTGTAACCTTGCTGCTGGTATTGGCGGATCAACCGGATGACCGCCCAGCTCTGCTCGGTACCATCGCGCAGGTTGAAGAGATGCGGCTTTCTCCGAGGACGTCTCGTGGGACGCAACACCTTCTGGAACTGTTCCGGATTTCCTCGGATACAGGCATTGGCCACTTCCAGCACCTCCGGCACACTGCGGTAATTCTGCTCCAACTTCACGATCTTACAATCCGGCCAACGTTTGGGGAACTCCATGATGTTTTTGAAGTTCGCGCCGCGCCACGAGTAGATACACTGGAAGTCATCCCCAACGACCATCAGATTACGGTTTTTCGCCGCCAAAAGGTCCACCATCTCTGCCTGTAGCCGATTCGTATCCTGATATTCATCGACCAAAATGTAACGGAACTTGCGCTGGTAGAACTCGCGCACATCCTCGTGCTCGACAAGCAGGCGCAAGCCGTTCACCAGCAGGTCATCGAAGTCCATCGCGCCGATTGCGAGCTTGCGGTCTCGGTACAGGTCCGCGACCTGACAGAGCTGATCCTCGAAAAGCTGTTCCTCCTCCGGCGAATCCTCCAAGACGTCGCGGACGGTACAAGAGCGGTTCGCAGCCTTGCTGATGAGGGAGGCAACAACCTCCTTCTTCGGGAAATCCTTCTTGTTCTTGACACAGGCACCGATACACTGGTTAATCAAACTGCGGGAATCGTCCTGGTCTAAAATGGTAAAGCCGTTCTCGAACGAGAGGCGAGGTGCAAAGTGGCGGAGGAAACGGTTGCAGATGTGGTGGAAGGTACCGCTCCAGAGTGTGCCGATGGACTCGCCGACTTGGAGTTTCGCGCGTTCCAACATTTCGCGGGCGGCGCGATTCGTGAATGTCAGCAGAAGAATGTTTTCGGGATCGACGCCCTGTTCCATCAAGTAAGCAACGCGGTAAACCAATGTTCTGGTCTTTCCGGTGCCCGCCGCAGCAAGCACCAGAATCGGCCCGTCCCCGGCGGTGGCAGCCTCACACTGCTCGGAGTTCAACAGTTTCGCGTAATCGGTCATAGCCCAAGTCTGGAGCCAGGACCCATCTTGGCCTTCAGATCCATGAGTGCCCGCGCGTAGAGCGCCTTCGCTCGTGCAGTGGAAATGTGCATCTCCTTCGCTGCCGCCGCGATATTCAGGCTCTGGAAATGCCGCAGGTTGAGAATCTCCCGTTCGTCCGGAGGCAACTCTTCCATGAGCTTGTGGAGCGAGGCGAAGGGATCGGCTTGAGCCATGCGGATGTGGCTCTTCTCGTTGAACCCCGTCATGTCAATGTCCACATGACGCTCCGCTTCCGCCGCGCCCGGACAGTGCTTGTTCTCGTCTGCCAAGATCGTCTCTTCCAGGAGTTCCTTGAACTTTTGAGGGAAAGAAGTCACCGAAAAATCGGCCAACCGTTTGGCGGCCGCCAGGTAAGCCTCCTGAACCACCTCTGAAGGAGTAACGATCTTCTTCAGCGCCATGCTCATTGCGCCTTCCGCAGACGCAATCATCTCGCTACGGATCTTCATGAATTCCGACGCGAGCCGTTCCATCGTCATCTGTTCCGTGTCATTCATAGATAGGGGTAGTTTAAGGTATTCCGGAACGAGTGGCAAGCCGATTCTGAAAATTCCTTTCGCTTCGCGAAACGGTGCGACAGTTAGGTGGTTAGGTGGTTGGGTAGTTGGGTGGTTAGTACCCCGCCCCACCGGGTGCGGGAATATTCATGGGGATAACTTGGGTTTCGGGCAACGGGGACATTGCCTACGACGGAACGGACGGGCGAGACTGGCAAGACTAGCGAGACTGGCGGCTAAACACCCGTCTCCGTCATCCCCGCTTCCCATCTGATGCGAAGCACCTGCCGCCGCTACTGCCTACTCCCTATTGCCTACTGCCTTCTCTATCATTCTTCATTTTTCTCTCTTCATTTTTCATTGCTGGCAGCTTCGCCGCCCCTGCCACCCCCTACTTGACGATAGGCTTCGTAGAGCGCGATTGCGACGGAGTTGGCGAGGTTGATACTGCGCGCGTACAGTCCGGGCATCGGAATTCGGAAAAGCTGATCGCGATACTGGTCATACAGTTCCTTGGGCAATCCACTCCCCTCACTTCCAAAGACCAGACAATCGCCCGGCTGAAAACGGCAATCGTAAAGCGAACGCGTTCCTTTCGTGCTCAGGAAGGCGAGACGGGACGGCGCGACCGTTTGTAGAAAGGCTTCCCACGACTCGTGTACCGTAAGGTGCAAATGCTCCCAGTAATCTAGTCCGGCCCGCTGAATATAGCGGTCGGAGAGGTGGAAACCAAGCGGACGAATCAAGTGCAACTGGCAATCGAGCCCGACGCATAGGCGACCGATTGCGCCGGTATTGTGCGGGATTTCCGGATGGACCAAGACGACGTGCAATGGTGTGCTCATATCCCTCTGCGTTTCCTCTTAGGAAATCATTAACAGACTCCGTACCGCCTCGCGCCTTGCCCACGCATCTGCCGCAAATACCGCATCGAAGGAATCGCACGGAAGAACCTCGTGTCTGGAGAGAACCGTTTCGATCAGGCGTCCAATTCCGGTGAAACGGATACGTCCCTGCAAAAAAGCATCGACGGCGATTTCGTCCGCCGCGTTCATGACGGCGGGCAGGGTACCGCCCGTAACCATCGCCTCTCGCGCCAGCCTCAGGCAGGGGAAACGTGATTCGTCCGGTTCCGAGAAAGAGAGTTGCCCCACCTCCGCCAGATTCAACTTCGGCATGGCGACCTCGTGGCGTTCCGGCCAGGTCAACGCAAATTGGATGGGGAAACGCATATCGGGCTGGGAAAGTTGCGCAAGCAAATTCCCGTCCCGGAATTCAACCAATGAGTGGACGATGCTTTGCGGATGGACTAGTACGCCGATTCGGGAGACGGGAATATTGAACAGTTCGTGCGCCTCTAGAATTTCCAATCCCTTGTTCATCATGGTTGCGGAATCGATCGTCACCTTTTTTCCCATCCGCCAGTTCGGATGACAGAGTGCCTGTTCCGGCGTCACGCTGTCCAAATCGAGATCGGATCGATTGCGGAACGGACCGCCTGACGCGGTCAGTATCAATCGTGCGATCCGATTCTCCGCCATGATCTCCGCCGGAGCTGCCGCCTCCCGTACGCAAGCGGGCATCCAGGCACCGGACTGCAGGCACTGAAATAACGCACTGTGTTCGCTGTCGATCGGCAGAATCCGTACGCCCGCCTCCGCGCGGCGTCGCATCACCAGATCGCCCGAGGAAACCAGCACCTCCTTGGTCGCCAGCGCCACATCCTTACCCGACTCAATCGCAGCAAGGACGGGACGCAATCCGGCGAGCCCGACCACCGCACAGACAACGGTGTCCGCCTCCGAGAGCGAGGCGATCTCGCACAGGCTCTCTCGTCCCGACAGCACGTTGATCCCGTGCGGACGTGCCAACGCGCGCGCCTCCTCCCAACGGCTCTCATCCTCCACGGCGATTGTCCGCACGTGGAAGCGAATTGCCTGTTCCACCAATTTCGCCACATTCTTTCGCGCGGCGAGTCCGACTACGCGGATCTGATCGGGCAACGCGCACGCGACTTGCAACGTACTCTCCCCAATCGACCCCGTACTCCCTAAAATCACGATGTTCCGAACCATGCGCATCACTATACCAAAAACCACCTATCGGAACAAGCATTTCTCAACGCACAAAAATTTGAAAAATCCTGAAAATTTTCGTCTTGCCTTTCTGCCTTGGAATTTGGTATAGTACGCTCTTTCATTTGGAGAAAAACATGGTCAAAATCAGACTACGCAGAACAGGTCGTACGAATTCGGCCGCTTGGCGCATCGTGGCGGCGGATGCCCGCTCGCCTCGCGATGGCAAGTTTTTGGAGATTTTGGGCTGGTATTCGCCCAAAGAAGTCGAAAACAACTTCAAGGTTGATCTGGAGCGCGTGGATCACTGGGTGAGCCACGGTGCGCAGATGACGGAACAGGCCGCGAGCCTGGTGCGTCTCGCCCGCAAGGGAAAGACGACCACCACGAACGAGGCCAAGAACGCGAAGCGCGCACGCCGCATGAAGGCGAAGAAAGCCGCCGCCGCTCAGAAAAAAGAGGGTGGCGCGGCCTAACGCCGCGTGACGCGCGATGAACTCGCCGCTCCGCATAGACGTGATCACCGTCATACCCGACATGCTTCAGGGGTTTCTCGAAACGAGCATGATGAAGTTGGCGGTGGAGCGCGGGGCGGTCAGGTTCCGGGTGGTTGACCTGAAGGATTTCGGGCAGGATGCGCGAAAGACGACGGACGATCGCCCGTTCGGTGGCGGCCCCGGCATGATTCAGAAGCCGGAGCCGTGGACTGACGCGATTGAGGCGGTACGAACGCCGGAGTCTAGGGTTATCCTGATGACCCCTTCCGGAAGAACGTTCCGCCAGGCGGAGGCGAGAAGGCTGGCGGGAATGACCCACCTCGTGTTTGTCTGTGGACATTATGAGGGGGTTGACGAGCGTGTGCGGCAGAGGTTGGTGACGGACGAGTTGTCGATCGGCGACTATGTGTTAACCAACGGAGCACTCCCGGCGGCCGTTGTGATGGATGCGGTCGTCCGCCTGTTGCCCGGTACGCTGGGCGGCGGCGAGATCGCGACGGAGGATGAGTCTTTTTCTCAACCTCTGTTGGAATATCCGCAGTACACGCGCCCGGCTGTCTTTCGCGGGATGCAGGTGCCCGAGGTTCTCTTGGGCGGCGATCACGCGAAGGTGGCGGCCTGGCACAGGAATCAGATGTTGGACAGAACGGCGCGAAGGCGACCGGATTTGTTAGAGGGGGAAGTTGACGCCCCCGGGAAGGAGAAGCGAAAATGATCGCGAAATTGATCGACAAAATTAACGCCGAGCAAATCGAGAAGGCGCAGAAGCATGCCCCGATCCGCGTTGGCGATGTGGTGAAGGTGTTCGTGCGAATCAAGGAAGGCGAAAAGGAACGCCGTCAGGCATTCAACGGAACCGTGATCGCTATGAACGGTGGAAAGGGCCTTTCCGCCACGTTTACGGTGCGCCGTTTTGCGCTCGGTATTGGTGTGGAAAAGGTCTTTCCGTTGTATTCCCCCTATATCGACCACATCGAGCTGGTCAACCACTCTCGCGTTCGTCGCGCCAAGCTCTACTATCTGCGCAAGCTGACGGGTAAGAAGGCTCGTCTGCGCACGATCCCCCTGACGGATGAAGAGCAGGCCGCCAAGGCCGCCGCGATGAAGTCTTCCAAGTCGGTGAAGGCTGAGAAGTAAACTCGGTGCTTTTCAGAGTCTTGATTTTGTTCCGGTCAACCGTGACCTCCGTCGCGGTTGACTTTTCTTGCTTTTGATTTTGGTTAGTTCGCCCATTGTTACCGCTTGGTTGTTCTGTGCGCGGGCATAGTATGCTCGTGGCGTTCCCTACTACCTTACTTTCGCGTGAAAAAATCGGCAGAACAAAAATTTTGAGCTGGATTTTTGCGGGGAAAATCGGTATTTTATTTGTTCATTTACGCAAGGGGAGGACGTACATGTTCAAATGTTTGGCCGCTTTGGCTGTATTGGCTGGTTTCGCGTATGGGCCCGCGCCGGCAGCAAAGGAGTTGAAGACGATGCAACGAGTTGCGATTGAGACGAGTAAAGGAAAGATTGTCGTGGAGCTGGACGAGGAGAAGGCTCCTTTGACGGTCAAGAATTTCCTGTCGTATGTAGATGAGAAGTTCTACGACGAAACGATTTTTCACCGTGTGATTGACGGGTTTATGATTCAGGGCGGGGGATTCACGCAGACGATGACGCAGAAGCGTACAAAAGCCCCCGTACGGAACGAGGCGCAGAACGGCCTCTCCAACAAGCGCGGAACACTGGCGATGGCGCGCACGAGTATTGTCGATAGTGCGACAAGCCAATTCTTCATCAATCTGGTGGACAATCCCTATCTGGACTTCCGTGCGGCGAATGACCGAGAGTTCGGCTATTGCGTGTTCGGTCGGGTCGTCGAAGGCATGGATGTGGTGGATGCGATCGCAAAGGTTCGTACTGGCGACTATCTGCCGCACCAGAACGTTCCGGTCGAGCCGGTCGTGATCCGTTCGATCCGCCGCATTCCCCAAGCGGAAGCGCCTCAGAAGTAACCCTTTTTCATTTTGGCCGTGAAACCGTCGCCGATGCGCACGGTTCACGGTTTCTTTTTTCTCGACAGTTATGGCAACGACTCCGAAATACGACGATTCCCACATCCAGACTCTTTCCTCTCTTGAGCACATCCGCAAGCGTACCGGAATGTACATTGGGCGCACGGGTGACGGTTCCCAATATGAAGATGGTATTTACATCCTCGTGAAGGAGGTCATCGACAACGCGGTCGATGAGTTCATCATGGGATACGGCAAACGTGTCGAAATCAGTATCAACTACGACACGGGCGAGGTCTCCATTCGTGACTTCGGGCGAGGCATCCCGCTCGGCAAGGTCGTGGATTGCGTTTCGCAGATCAACACGGGCGGCAAGTTCAACGACGATGTCTTCCAGTTTTCCGTCGGTATGAACGGTGTCGGCACCAAGGCCGTGAATGCCCTCTCGAAACGGTTCGAGGTCAAGTCTTTCCGCGACGGCGAAGTCTCCTCCGCCTCGTTCGAGTTCGGTAATTTGAAATCGCAGAAGAGAACCAAGTGCGATCCTGGAGAACGGAACGGAACGCTGGTGCGGTTCACACCGGACGACCAGATCTTCAAGAAGTTCCAGTTCCGCGAGGACCATATCGAACGCCGACTCAGGATGTACGCCTACCTCAACGCTGGGCTCGCCCTGATCCTCAACGGTAAGAAGATCGTCTCTGAAAACGGGTTGCAAGACCTTATCAATGACGAGGCTCGTTTCGAGAAGGTCTATCAGCCTTTCTACTATCGTTCGAAGATGCTGGAGTTGGTGTTCACGCACACCGGCCGTTTCAACGAAACTTATTATTCCTTCGTCAACGGACAGTTCATCCACGACGGCGGTACGCATCTCTCCGCCTTTAAGGAAGGCCTGTTGAAGGCGGTCAACGAATTCAGCAACAAGAAGTACGACGGCGACGATGTACGCGAAGGTGTCATCGGTGCAATCTCGATTCGTCTGAAAGACCCGATCTTTGAGTCGCAAACGAAGAACAAGCTGGGCAACCAGGAGATTCGCGCAGAGCTGGTGGCGGAAATCCGGAAGGTGATTCTGGAGATGCTGCACCGCAACGAAGCGGAGGCGAACAAGCTGATCGGCAAGATCGACGAAACCAGCAAGTTGCGTTCGCAGCTGAACACGATCAAGAAGCAAGCCCGCGAACGGTCACAGGCGGTGAGCGTGCGCGTTCCGCAACTCAAGGACTGCAAGCAACACCTGCGGCTCGACAAAATCGACAAGAAAACCGGACTTCCGGAGGGTGACGACACGATGATCTTCCTGACGGAGGGACAGTCTGCCGGCGGCACCCTTGGCGGAGCCCGCGACGCGATGAAGCAGGCGGTCTTTTTCCTGCGCGGCAAGTGCCTCAACACATGCGGACTCGCGAAAGACGTGCTGTACAAGAACGAAGAGTTTTTCAATCTTATCAAGACGCTCGACATCGAAGACACGCTGGAGCATCTCCGTTACTCGAAAATCATCTTCGCGACCGATGCCGATGTGGACGGTCTTCACATCCGTATGTTGTTGACGACCTTCTTCATGCGTTTCTTCCGACAACTCATCCTCGACGGACGCGTCTTCATTCTCGAAACACCGCTCTTCCGCGTCCGCAACAAAAAGGAGCACTTCTTCTGCTACACCGACGCGGAACGTGAGGCCGCAATCAAGAAGTGCGGCAAAGGATGTGAGATCACGCGATTCAAGGGACTCGGGGAAATCGATAAAGATGACTTCAAGGGATTTATCGGCGACAAGATGCGCCTGACCCCCGTGACGTGTTCCGAAGACATCGACGTGGAAAAGACCATCAAGTTCTACATGGGTGCCAACAGCCCGGAACGCAAAGAGTACATCATGAAGTCCCTCGTCTGTGACTCAAGCGAGTTTTAAGCCATGCCCAAGAAAAAAGACACCACACCAACGCCCCCCAGCCTCTTTGACGATCTTGACCTCTTCGCCGCCGTAACGCAGACGAAGCAGTCAATGGAAACGCAAGAAACCGCAGCGAAAACGGAAGTGCCGCAAGAGCAGAACGCACCGGAAACGCCAGATGCCCCTGACGAACTGGATGACTGGGAGAAACCGAAGTTGCCGAAGGCCCCGAATCCCGTAGTTCCTCCGCCCGACCCGCCGAGCGACATGACGGGTGTCGGTCCGATGCGCGACCTCTACGATTTCAACTTCCGCCAGTATTCGGCATACGTCATCTGCTCTCGTGCGATTCCCGCCCTGGAAGACGGCTTGAAACCCGTGCAGCGGCGTATCATGCACGCGCTCTACGAGCAAGACGACGGACGATACACGAAGGTCGCGAACATCGTCGGTCAGACGATGCAGTATCATCCCCACGGTGATGCCTCCATCGGCGACGCGATTGTCGTGCTGGCAAACAAGCTCTGGGGTAAGGGAATGGGATACCTGATCGACGGTCAGGGAAACTACGGGTCGCTCCTCACGGGAATGCCGCACGCCGCAGTCCGTTACATCGAATGCCGCCTCACGGCTCTTGCCAAGAAAGAGGTCTTCAACCGGAAAACGACGACATACGTACCGAACTACGACGGACGCAAGGAAGAGCCTGTTTACCTTCCCTCCAAAATCCCGTTGTTGCTCATGCTCGGCGCAGACGGAATCGCGGTCGGTCTTTCGACAGCGATCCTGCCGCACAACTTCATCGAGCTTCTGGAAGCCGAGATCGCCATCCTCCAGAAGAAACCGTTTGCGCTCTATCCCGATTTCCAGCTCGGTGGAACCATGGACGTGAGCGAGTATCAGGACGGTCTCGGAAAAGTCAAGATTCGCGCGAAAATCGAAAAGGGTGAGAAGAACAAGCTCATCATCACGGAATTGCCGTGGGGCGAGACAACCGACTCCATCGCGGAATCCATCGAAGACGCGATCAAGAAAAAGAAGGTGCCGGTTCGGAAGTTGCATGACCTGACAAGCGACCAGGTGCACATCGAGCTGGAACTCGCCCCCGGAGAAAATCCAGAGAAGGCAATCACCGCACTCTATGCGTTCACGACCTGCGAAAAGTCACTCTCGTCGCGTCCAATCGTCCTCGACGATGGACGCCCCCGTCAAATGACGATCTCGGAGATTCTGCGCAAGAATGTGGACCGGCTAACGGAACTAACCAAGCGCGAACTGGAGATTCGGCTCGGAGAACTGGACGATCTCTTCCACGCGCGTACGCTCGACCGAATCTTCATCGAGGAACGTATCTACAAGCGCATCGAAACGGAGAAGACGATGGAAGGCGTGAAGACCGCAATCATCACGGGATTCCAGCCCTTCCTGAAGGAACTGCGCCGCCCGATTGTCGATGATGATATCGAACGACTCCTCAAACTCCAGATCCGCCGCATCTCGCAGTTCGACATCGACAAGAACCGGCAGGAGATTGCGGATGTCCTGAAAGAAGAGAAACAGGTGCGTGATAACCTTGTGCATCTCCGCGCATTCGTCGTGAAATACCTTAAGGGACTGATCAAGGAGTACGCGAAACGGTATCCGCGCCACACGGAAATCCGCACGACCCCGTTCAAGCAAGTTGATGTGCGGGCGATCACCGCCAGCGAACTTTCCATCAAGTGGGATCGCGAGAACAACTACATCGGCTCCGCGCTTCGCGGCGGGGACGAAGTGCTGAAGTGTTCCTCGTTGGACAAGTTGATCCTCGTTTGGGCGGACGGGAGATGGAAGATGATTCCACCTCCGGACAAGTTCTTCGTCGATAAGAACCTGATTTACGTTGGCATCTACAACCGCGACAAGCAGTTCACCTGCATCTACACCGAACCGAATTACGGCTTCTCCTACATCAAGCGTTTCGCCTTTGGCGGCGCGATCCAGAACAAGGAATACCGGCTCGCCCAAGAAAAGAGCAAGGTTACTCTCTTCGTCGAGGGAACGCCTGAAACGGTCTTCGTCAAGTACAAGCCCGCCAAGTCCCAGCGAATCCACCAGCAGCAGTTCACGCCCAGCGAGGTCGGCGTGAAAGGCGTCAGTGCGCGCGGCAACCAGATGACGACAAAGGACATCGCCCGTGTCGCCACGAAGAAGCCCGCATGGTGGGACGACTCCGAAAACTCGCCCAAGGGAATGCTGACGTAACGACAAGTTATCCGCCCGCGCTGCTCACGGAAATATTCATGGAGATAACTTTCGTCAAGCCCCGAAGGGGCGACAGTACACAGACGGGGACAAGCGTAGCACAGCCCCCGGAATCAAGCAAAAGCACACTAGCCCTGAAAGGGCGACAGAAGGCGCGTCTCTCGATGATCTACGGTAGATTGTTCTGCCGCCCCTTCAGGGCTTGGTCGATGTTTATGACACCGTCGGGGGTCACGCTTCGCTCACCCCCGTCTGTATAGTTAACGCCCTTTCAGGGCTTTTCCACTCGCCACGATTTCAAGTTCCACAAAATTAAATCCCCCCCGTCCGATTGCATTCGATCGCAATCGATAGCTATCGATGACATGCGACACACCGCCCTTCATTTTTCATTCTTCTCTCTTCATTTTTCATTACCGCCTATGGCGGCTCGCTTTCCCGCTTCTCAGCTGGCGGCTCCGCCGCCTGTCATTCGTCACTCGTCATTCGTCATTGCTTCGCGAAGCGAAGTTAGAGGTAGAGTCTGGCACCGGAGCAGATTAGGTGAAGTAATTCTGAATAGTGTTCTTTTGAGGTACGGTGCGCGGCGTTGCGCGCGGACTTGTGGGCGATGACCATATCCAGTTTCGGTAAGACTGTAATGTACTGTCCGTATTGCCCACTCGCCGTATAGGAACCTTCCAGTCCCGGCAAATCCCGCCCGAATTTCTCGTACCACCACATGTAACCATAGCCACCGGCGTCTTTACCAAACACGGTAAATGGGCGCGTGGACTCCTCCACCCATTTCTCTGGAACAAGCTGTTGTCCGTTCCATTTTCCTTTGCGAAGCATCAGTTCCCCGATCTTCGCCATATCCCGCGTCGAGAAATAGAAATGGTACGCAAGGTGGCTGGACTTCTGCATATCCCCGCTCTTCTTGTGCCGGCTTCGATCCCAGTCCTGAAACATCAACGGTTTTGCGTAACAGGCGTCAAAAACATCGTAGATGTTTTGATGCGTCATCAATTCAAAAACTGTTCCCGCGACATTGAAGTCCCAGTTGTTGTAGAGGAACTTCGTACCGGGTTTCGTTTTTCCTCGTACTGGTTCCATACCCTCTTTGATGCCGCCAGGGTTTGATGCCGGGTGATAAACACCCGACCTAGCCGTGATCAGGTCCAGCACGGTTGCCGTCGTCTCAATCGGAAGCAGACCGCCGACATCGGTTATCTTCAAGTCGCCGACCGTCTTCTTGAGATCGATTTGTCCGTTCTCCACAAAATTTCCGTACATCAAGGAGAGAATGCTTTTGCGGCACGAGGCAATATACGAGACCTCCTTCACATCGCCATACTGATAGGCCACGCCTCCGTGAACGATGATCATCAACCCCGTTGTTCCCATCTTGCGTTTCGTGATGAGATCGGGTATTGCGTCAAAGGCCTTGGGATCAATTCCGGTTTCCTCTCGAGCAATGGGTTGCCACTCCTGCTCCTGTCGAATGATTCGATGAATTGGCTTGCATTCCGCAGTCGCATTGGGAGACTGTGCGGTGGCAACTCCACTCACGCCGATCAGCAACAGAGCCACGATTGCAACTGATCCTCTGCAATTTTCAAAGAATTGGAGTCTCATAGTTCCATCATCTCCTTGCGGAACAGGGCACATTCAGTTTCGTTCCCTGTTATTCCCGACTGTCGAGAACGGCCAGGAAACGATCCATCTGGTCATCCGTCCCCATGGTAATCCGCAGGAATTTCCCCGTGCGCGGTCCGGGAAAATAACGGACGAAAATCTTGTTTGCTTTGAGGTACTCGAAGAGTGTCTTCGCGTCACACGGCGGCGCGGCAAAAAGAAAATTCGTCTGCGAATCAAGGACCTTCCATCCGCGCTGACGCAGCGCATCCGTGATGCGCGAACGGGTCGCATGGATCTTCTGTACGTTTGCCCGCATGGACGGGAGATCGTTCAGTGCTGCAAGCCCCAAGGTCTGGGAGAACCAGTCCATGTTGTATGAATCCTTGATCTTAAACAGTGCGTCAATCAGACGTTCCGGTCCGACACAGTACCCGAAACGAAGCCCTGCCAGCGAGAAGGATTTGGAGAGCGTCCGCATCACCAGCGTGTTGGTGTTCTCGGAATCTGTGGCGATGTCCATGCAGTTCGTCTCCGCAAAATCGGCATACGCCTCGTCGATCAGGACAATTCCCGGAAAGCGGCGACAGAACGCGCGAACCTCTTCGTGCGGATACTGTACGCTGGTCGGCGCATTGGGATTCGTGAGCAGGAATGCGGACGCCTCGAAATCGGGCGGCGGCGCAACCCAAGAGAAATCGTCGGGCAAGGGAATCGCGCGTTTCTGACAGTCGCGGATGTCTGCCAGTACGGAGTAAAGACTGTAGGTGGGATCGAAGAACCCGATTGTGCCGTCCGGAGTTTCGACGAACGCACGGGTGAAGAGAGCGAGCACTTCGTCGGATCCATTCCCGACAAACACGTTTTCGGGACGGCAACCGTTGATCTCTGCGATCCGTTGGCGGCAGGCAACATAAACGGGGTCGGAATAAAGCCGTAACTTCCGATAGTCGAAGTCACGCAACGCCTCTCCCACTAATGGGGAAGGCGGGTAAGGATTCTCGTTTGTGTTAAGTTTGATAATCCCGCTTTCTTTTGGCTGCTCTCCTGGAACATAACCGGCGAGAGCCTCGACATTTCTGCAAATCGGCATAAGGAATCTCCAAATGCAGACAGTATAGCAAAGTCAATACCCATCCGCAATGATTGAATGGCTTTTAGCTCGGACTGGGGCACATCTGCGTATTTCACCGTCGTCTTTTGAAATGAAAACAACAGAAACAACTTACAAAAACAACTTGTCTTTAGAGTGCGGGCTAACTCGCCCGCGTAGCACACGGCGGCTCTCCATAGCGGCAAGTTACAGGCAAAGGAGAGACTGCGCGGACCGGTTGGTCCGCGCACTTCTTTCAAATGTTGTCTT
Organism: Kiritimatiellia bacterium; assembly: GCA_017544725.1. Taxonomy (GTDB): domain Bacteria; phylum Verrucomicrobiota; class Kiritimatiellia; order RFP12; family UBA1067; genus RGIG8368. The sequence continues at coordinate 30,061 of JAFYDR010000194.1, read as the reverse complement.
CAAGTTGTTCTGGTTGTTTCCAAAATCCTCTCGTGCGTACGGAATAGGTGAATTACGCAGATGCGCCCCTCGGACTGCTAGTACAACACCCCAGATTTGGAGATGTGACCTAGCGGGATAATTCAGGGGGTTGCACAGGTACGTGTCGTCGTACCCGCTTCACTCGTCATTCGTCATTTCTCATTGGCGGCATAGCACCGCGCTTAATAGAGCTTGCGTCCATAGATCAGCATTTTCAGAAGGCGTAACGGTTCGTCGCCTTCGCCCCCGCGCACGGCGCGGACGAACTTCACCCGACTTTCTGTCGGACTGAGCGGAACCCGCCAGCTATTGGCATCTTTCGTAATCGTGGCGACTGTCTTCCAATCCGAACCGTTCTCCGACACTTCCACGCGCAACGGCAACTGTCCCTTGCGCTGTTTCGTTTTTTTTGCGTTGACCAGCAGAATGCCGGAGACCTCCGAAACGCCTCCCAGCTGCAATCGGATCCACACGACACCGCGTGTTCCTTTTTCCACTTCCGCGCTAACGGGCGGTCCCTCCTTATCAGCCCGCGACGGCGAAGCGTCGCAGAATTCCAAATGCCTTTCGGCACAGTCCAGTCTGCCGACCTTCGAAAGCTGAACGCAGGCGTTTGACGAGATGAGCGTTCCTCCGAAATCTTCCGTCGGATAGGACGGAGCTTTTGGAATCGGGGACGGCGGGTATAAGCGGCGGAACAATGACAGCAGCTTATCACGTCGTTCCATCGCCCCTGCTTCCTCCGCCGCCGTAATCTGCTTGCGCCACACCGATTTGCCTGCATCGGACGGTTTTCCTCCTTTTGACGAGGCCCTATCCATCCGCTCTAATGTTGCCAAAACGAGATTGATGAAAGGCGTCTCCCACTCCTTGCTGCGGAGGTAACGTGTCGCTCCCCACGCGAGTGTCTGCTGGAAAAACTCGTCCTCCATCGAGTCGTGCGCCGCCAGTGCCTCCCCGAACAGGCGGAACAATCTGTGCGGATCTTTTTTGCCGAAACGTTCAACGAGCGGATTGAGTACGTACCGGTAATCCGGCATCTCCGGGAACTTGCGCCCGTTCAGACGGATTGTCCGAAACATTTTCTTGAACGCTTCGTCCAACGCCTTTTCATCTCCTCTGGCGGCCAAGGTATCGTGATAGGGTTTCAGAAGTTCGCTTACGATCGGAATTCGATCAAAGGTGGTCTCCAGCACGGTGTCGGCGTATGCATTCCACGCTTCTGCCGGTGCTTTACTCGCCCGCAGGTACTCCTGCCAGTCGTGACCGGCAGGCCAGTTCCCGTGCGCTTTCACCATCGCGATCCGGTAGAGGTTCGCAATATCCTCCCGATACTTTTCCCCCGTACCGTCGGATGACTGGAAACGCCGCACGTCCGCAAGCCAGCGCGGGTATTCGCGATCCGCCAACGTTGTTCCCTCGTAGAGATCTTCCGCCGCGAGAAGATTCTGGTAACGCCCCCACTTGAACACGCCCCAGCGTCCCATCGTGTAGGGCTGGATATAATAGCGGATCTGCCATTGTTTCGCGCCGCCCCGTTCTGGACGGGTAACGAACGCACAGTGATACGGTTGCCCCGCCGTGACCGCCATGAGACCGTGCGCATGACCGAGCGTCACGGCGAACGAGGAGATCAGGTTGCAGACGCCGCCGATTTCCGTTCCCACCAGATAACGGCTTTTTGCGTGTATCCACGGCTGGTAGTATTCAGGTCGATGAACCGACTCCCCGAAACAGTTGCGCAGGCGATACGGGACTTTCCACCCCAGCCGGAATGTCTTGTCGTAAGAGGTGTTGCAAAAGGCATTCAGAGCCAAAAGATCCTCGGGATCGTTCCGGTCCCACGGGAAAAGGAGATACCGCCACTCGTAGGTGTCGAGTCCGTACACCTTGTCGTGCAACCGCCCCGCCTTCGACAACTCGGTGAAAATCTGAAGCGTGCGAACAATCGCCTCCTCGTTCGAGACCTCCGTACCGACATTCTTTTTCGCCTGATTGGCCAACCGCTCTTGCGTCCGTACGGGGGATACGTCGTTTGTTCCAATCGGGAAGTTCAAGGAGAACGCAGTTGCCGCCTTCCTCTGGAATCCGTTCGTGTACACGCCTGGCTCATTCCACGCCAAGAGATCTAGTGCATCCAGTGCAGATGCCGCCCCATAATGCCACGGCCCTGAACCCGCGAACGACTCCATCCAAGAAATATCTTGAAGGAACGCGTTGAGAAACTGTTTCCCGCCCTCGCGTTTACTGATTCGACTGATCGACTCTTTTCCCGCCGAAAGCAGGATGTATGTACAGACAAGTGCTTTGCGCTGTGTCTTAGATAGATGTGGCAAGTCCTCCGTAGTCACCCAATCTAGAACTTTGAGGTAATGCTCTAAAGTACGGTCAATCCCTCGTTCCCCAAAAGCGTCTTCCGTCATGCGCGGTGTTCGTAAAATCTGCCGCTTGGGCATAGGCTTCATGTACCGTTCCGCCTCCGGTGCCTGCAGGCTACGCAGGAATCCCACAGCCGCCATACCCCACAACGTCTCACTCCCCATCGCGGCCACACGATCCAACAGTCGAATGTTTTCCTTTTTACGCTTCTCATCTTTTCGGTAGAGAGAGAATGGAAGCATTGCGACCGCTTGCCGCTGGTTGAGCGTCAGGTGTCGATCACATTTGGCAGCCTCTCTTGCGAGGATTTTTTCGCCTCCTTTGAAATCCTTTTTCTCCCGTGCCGCATTCACCTCGGCAATCAGCCCAACACCATTCCCCATCGTGAAACGCCGTTGCCATCCTGTGGCGTCCTTCGGATCGAGCGCCTTCAGCTGATCGAAGAGAGTACCTTGACATTTTTTGCCAAGAAGTCGGTCTGTATCAACCAACAACGGTTCCAACAACGAAAGTGCCTCACCAATCCTCTCTGCTGCTTCCACACCTTGTGCTTGATTGGCGCGTGCGATCAACTTGTCCGCCTCGCCCTTGATACGTTCCGCCTTCGCCACTTGAGAGAGAAGCCAAGGTGCGGTTGCCGTGATCGGAATATTTTCCAAAGCAAGAAACCCGCGCCCGTCTTTTCCGCAAAGGAACAACGCTGGCAACCGGAAAGACTCCAGATTCCCCGGTGCTGCCCAGCGATTGGTCGCCTCGCTCTCTCGTGTCGGCACGTCACGGACATCAACCTCGCCCAGCACATAGCGAGATGAAACTGCGTTTTGGAAAGCGGCGGAACGAAAGAGCTTATGGACAGTTCGCCCGGACTCGCTCCAGTCACTCCCGTAGGCATAGACCATCATTCCTTTACCGTCGCGTTTCGCGACATCCAGAATGGTTTCAGCCCGGCAACAGGTTACTTGGGCCAATACGAGACAAAAAATGAAAATACGCTTTTGCATAAGATGACTGTTCCAAATGACATTCGCAAACAAAAACGGTTACATTCTAGCAAAAGGCAGAGAACCGTGTCAAATCGTTCGCTGGGGTTCGCAATTTTTAAGGATATGCGTTTGAAGTCGCAGGGGCACGGACATAATATGCCCGCGAACAGAATGCAAAAGCAACAGCTGGCGGCTTTACCGCCCATCTCCAAATCCGCATTGAGAAAATTGTTCGGAGGTGATACAATGTCATTGTTTGATTTCTCTGCGACGTAGGTGGTGGGTGTCAGTGAGTCGGGCGGCTTGCCTTGACCGCCTTGCGGATGAGGAACTTGAATGGCTTTGAAGCGAAATGAACTGTGCAATGATGACGCTGCTTGCCGCGCAGACACTTTTTCCTGCGGCAGATACGAAACCGGAACCGTTTGATGGCGCGCATGTGCGAGTGGAGGAGGTTGCGGCGGTTGTCGACGTCGCGCCGAACCATAAATTCTGCGGCGTGAACTTCGTCTTTCCGAAACCGTTTGCGTTGAATCGATATCAGGATCTTGGAATGGAAGTGTCCAACCGTACCGACCGCACGTTAGACATGATCTTACACGGTATCGCCAAGGGTACACCCAGCCGATTTGCGAAGGCGAAATTCTGTCTTGGTCCAAAACAGAGTAAGGTCGTCATGGTACCTTGCTGCTGCAAGAGTTACACGATGATTACGGACGGCGACGGACTCCCCGGTATGATGGGTTACGACCGCAAGTATCGTCCCGACTCGATTGATCGCACCGGAAACATCATCTCCGTCATTGTCTTCTGTACCCTTCAAGAATCGCCTGCACAATTTGATGTCAAGCGTGTTTGGGTCGAAGGCGAACAATCGGACAAGTCGCTGAAGATCGACGATGCCTTCTTCCCGTTTGTCGATGAATTCGGGCAGTATGCCCATGCGGAATGGCCGGGGAAGGTTCACTCGATCGACGAACTGAAGGCAGCGGCGAAAGCGGAGGAAGCAGCACTCGCCGCGCATCCAGAGTCGCCTATTCCCGGAGCCGATCGATTCGGTGGTTGGGGGGAGGGGCCGCAACTGAAGGCGACAGGAAAGTTCCGCACCGAAAAGTGGAACGGACGCTGGTGGCTCGTTGATCCGGACGGGCACATTTTCTTCTCGCTCGGCTGCAATTACGTGCGGCTTCAAGGCAAGACACCGATCACAGCGCGCGAACGTTTCTTCTCGTGGTTACCGGACAAGAAAGATCCGATCTTTGGCGATTGCTGGTACATGGGACGACACCAATGGTTGAACAAGTGTTTCTACCGCGACAAGGGTGATGTGTCACAATTTGATTTCGCACAGGCGAATCAGAAGCGAATCTACGGCGCAGACTGGAAGGCGAAGTTCATTGATCGTCAGCACCGCCGCATGCGTGCGTGGGGGTTCACTTCGATGGGTAACTGGTCAGCCCCGGAGGTAATGGAAGTCAGTCGCACACCGTACGTCGATAACTTCAACCTTGACGGCGTACGTAAGATCGAAGGGGACAAGAAAGGTGCTTGGCGCAAATTCCCGGATGTCTTCGCAGCAGATTTCGCCGAGAACGTATTGAAATGTGCCTACAAGACGCGCATCGCGAAATCACGTACCGACCCGTGGTGTATCGGCTGGTTTGTCGAGAACGAACTCCACTGGGCGACCGGCAATATGGGTGGCAATGGGGATATCGTGAAGGCCGTCATCGATTCGCCGAAGGAACAACCCGCCCGAATCGAATACCTCCGTCGCCTCAAGATCGCGCACGGCGAGGACGCCGATTTCAAGAGCGCCACCGCAGAGGATATTCGCGCGTTCGAGGCGGAAATTGCGGAACGCTACTTCTCAACGGTCAAGCGAGTGGTCGAAACGGTTGCCCCCGGACGCCTCTACCTCGGCTGTCGCTTCTGCAACAGCTATCCGGATGCGATCCGAGCTGCCACCCGGCACTGCGATGTAGTGAGTTACAATAGTTATGCCGAACTTCCAAGCACACCACGCCCATTGGACGGCGTAATTGACAAGCCTACGATCATCGGCGAGTTCCACTTCGGTTCGCTTGATCGCGGTTCGTTGCACACCGGTCTCGTACCCTGCCGTGACATGAAGGACCGCATTGAGAAGTACAAGGCGTATGTACGCCACGCTATCAAGGACGAAAATCTCGTCGGTGTCCACTGGTTCTACTGGCATGATATGCCGCTGACCGGTTGGATGGACGGCGAAGACTACGGCAACGGTGTGATGGACGTCACTGACAATCCGCATCCGGAGATGATCGAGGCGACGCGTGAACTTGCCCGCGAGTTCTATCGGCAATAGGGTGCGGGCAATGAGGACGTTGCCCCTCCCAGGGCGCCCTCAATCGTCACAAATGCGAAGCGCCCTATTCTCCTGAATCCAACGGCGGGAGATATTCACCGCGTCGAGGTTCATATCGACGAGCGGGGTACAGTGGAAGATGACACCGGAGATGGCCTTGCTTGTCAGTAGCCGTGATGCCTGCGCCAGCTGGTTCTCCATCCGTTCGGCGGACATCGGTTGCTTTCCACCGAAGTCCCACATGTACTGGCCCAGCAAAACCGATTTCTCCGGTCCCACAACAGCTCGGAGTTTGCCGACCTGCTCTTCGATTCCCGACACGTTCTTCCCGTTCCAGAACCAAAAGGTGATCTCATCACAGAGTTCCAGTACCTCTTTGAATTCCGGCTTCACTCCGTTTGCGTCGGCGTAGAGAACGACACCTAACTTGAGTCCGCGCACGGCGAGTTCACGCTTCACCTTCAGAAGACGATCTTGCTCCTGCCGGTATGCGGCATTCGACCAGTAGTCATCCATAATCAGTGTGGTCAAGTTCGGCATCTTGTCCGCATATTCGAGACCGAGGCGTACCTTTTCGTCAAAGCTTTCCTTCGCACTGTCGGTGATTGAGAAACCGATGCGTTTCGTCTCCGCAAACTGCTTCATGTATTCCGGCAACTCCGCCTTGGTCGGCAGGTTGCGCCAGCGAACCACGAAACAGCCAGGTATATTCATCGATTTACAAGCCGCCGCCATGTCGATCCGCCGATCGTAAGGAAGGTTGTATCCCTCGTTCGATCCCTTCATGGAAGCGAATGACATGGCATGGTGTCCCCACATCCACAGACGATCCCCAATTGTCGGTCCGTAGGGAATGCGTTCTGCCTTCACCGTTTGTTCTTTGCAGATACCCGTCAACGCGACCGTCCCCGTCATCGCCGTTGCCGCCAAAAACTCTCTTCTCCTCATTTCGTTCCCTCTCCCGTTTCCACGCGCGAGATTTCGATGCGATCGAGCCATACGGACTTGATGGCGGAGGTGCCGCCGCCTTTTTTGTCAAAGCGCCCGGGGGCAAACCAGAAGTACTGGCCGTCTTTGGGCATCCACGTGCAGACGTCGTACCAGAGATAACCATCCCCGCACTTTTCCGTCTTGACGAAAATGGAGCCGCAACCTTTCTTCGCGGGCGTGTCATAGACACCCGCCCAGAATGCCTCGCCTTTCGAGTCAGGTTCTTTCTCGACTCGAATACGGGCACGGATTTTATACTTTGTCTCCGGATCGTACGCGACCGACGCCATATCCAAGCGCACCGACCACTCGTAGTGCGTGTTGAACAACTTGATCGCCGTGCCGTCCAATGTTTCGCGATCCTTCACGTAGTCACCACGAACGCCCGGTTGTGCCAGGCGCAGTCGCGATGCCGGAACCTCCACGCGGTCTGCGATTCCTGTCGGAACTCCGTATGCGAGGCAGTCTTCCAGATTCTTGCGGAATTGTTTTTCACGATCTCCACTCTCCGAGAAACGGAGGTTCATCGGGACACGCGCGTCCAGCAGACGTTTTGCGTAAGTACGGCACCGGGTTGCGGAAGTGAATTTTTCTGGATGCCTCGTCACCCAGACGGTTTTCCGTTCAGACATTCGTTCAAAGAGTGTGAAAGCGACGGAGAGCGCCCCCGCCTCAACGTGCTTCGCGCAGACGGGATCGTTCTTCACGGCTTCCGTTGCGGCTTGCCAATATCCTTCCGCGCGTTCAAAGAATGCGGTCGGCATATTGGTGCTGGCGACGGGCTCATAGATGGAAAGATGCTGCGTGACTGAATCGCGAGGCAACGCGTGAAGTTCGTCGAAGTATCTCCTGACATGAGGTGCAGCCGCACCGTAGTATCCCTTGAAAAAACGATCTAGCAAGGGTTCCATTGGCTGGTCCGGATTCCACATCCACTTCGCGAGCAACCAGGCGCGGAGTTCGGCGAAGTCGGCGTGAAGTCCCCACGAGTCTCCCTGCTCGAACATATACTTGACATGGTTGTCGCGGAAGAATTTCAAGTTTCCCTGCAAGGCGTAGAAGTTGGGGAAGGCGTGCATATAGTTTCGGAAATTGGTGGTGTAATCCCAGAGATAGAGCATCTCCGTCTGGCGTGTCCACCCCTTGATGTCCTCCACGAACTTGATATTGCTCGGATACCCGCTCACGTCCAACGGTTTGTGGAAGTCGCATTCGATCGAGCAAAGGCAAGGCATCACATTGTGACGGAGACGTGTCTTTTTCGGTGGATTGCGCGAATACTGGTAGGCGAGCGTCTCGATGATTACATTCGGATAATGCTTCTCCACCTCCTCTGCAACCGCATTCACGAATCGAACAACGGTACCTGCGTGGCTTTCCTCTTCCTCATCAACCGCCGTGCAGGTCGGGCACTGGCAGTAGAGGCGGTTGTCATTCTGGCTTACTCCGTACAACCCCGCATCGGGATCAGCCTTGATCGCCTCCAGCACATTGGAAGTGATGATCCGCAACACATCCGGATTCGTCAGGCAGGGTTGTGTATAACCCCAACGCGCACTGTTCTCCGCCAACGCACGCTTGCCGTCACGCATCGCGTAGTATTCGGGATGATCCTTGAAATAGACCTTCGGCGGCAGCAAGAAGTTGAAGGTGTGGCAGCTACCCATGTGCTTACCGAAACGGCAGACCGGTCCGCCATGACGCTCCGTCAGGGAGGCGCGGAAACCGTTGAGACGAAGGCGCGCGGCGAAGTCGCCTCTCGTCGCGTCCAACCAACTCGTCATACGCATCCGAAACGCGGGACGTTGGATGTCATGGAGGTGGGCTGGGACCGCAAACTTGTCCGACTTGGGAACAACCGTGTGCCACGAAGCGAACCAACCGATACCACCGTATGTCTCCAACAGTTCGTACGCGCCGTAGAGGCATCCGCGCACACCGCCTCGTACCAGCAGATCCGTAGTGCGAACGGAGAGGCAAAAACCGTCAGCACCGTATTCATCCGTCCATTCCAAACGGATTGCCGGGTCTTTCGTCTCTGCGCGAATCGGAAGCTCTACACCGACCAACTCCTTCACGTATCGCTGCAACTCCTCAGCCGCGTATGTGAGGGATAGGCACTTGTCCGCCACAACAATGGCGTAAGTCGCCGGTTTCCCGCGTTCCGCCAATACCAGTTCCGTTCCCGTTTCACCAAATGCAACAACTCCGCCGCAGATGATTCCCGCCAACACAAAATTCAGACCAGTTTTCATGCCGAGTATCTTACCACAATCCCCACGTCGCTGCAATGTCCAAACGGGCGGCGGATCCGCCAGCCGCCGAAGGCGGCAATGACGAATGACGAGTGACAGGCGGCGGAGCCGCCAGCTGAGAAGCGGGGAAGCTGAAAGGCGAGCCGCCGAAGGCGGCAGAGAAGAATGAAGAAATAAGAATGACGGAATGACGAATGAAATGGCGGCGAAGCCGCCAGCCGCCAGAGGCGGCAGTGACGAGAGATGAGCGACGAAAGTGTCCCATTTTCGAATGCATTCGATGGCTACTGATTGTTATCTGAAAACATCCAAAAGGTTCGGGCTTGGAAACTGTTGATTTTTTCGGTATGCTAGACACCATGTTTGAGTACATCAGAAAACAGTTGTCGCACGATGCCTCTCCGTTCGTGCAGTTCGTCAAATACGCGGTCGTCGGTGGAATCGCAACAGGAACGAATATCCTTGTCTTCTATCTGGTTGGATGGTTTCTCTTTCCCTGCCTCACGCAGGACGACATGGTTGTCAAGCTCCTGCATCTGACAGCCCCCGTTGCTGTGGATCCGGATGCTCCCGTTCGCCTTTTGGGAATTTTTCCGATGATTCGCCGCGCTCTTTTCGCGCTCTACTGCAGCGCCATCGGTTTCGTCATCTCCAACTTGCTCTGCTATCTGTTGAACCGACTGTTCGTTTTCAAGCCAGGACGTCATCGCTGGCTGGTGGAACTGTTGTTGTTCTTCGCCGCCTCTGGGATCAGCTGGGCCGTAGGCAGCACCATCCAGACTGTTCTCATCGATCACTTCGGACTCCAGACGACACTAGCCTTCGGTGCTAACATCGTCTCCGCGCTCTTGATCAATTACGCAGCCAGAAAGTTCTTCATCTTCAAAGGGTGAACGGAGATTCTTGATCTTGGAACGTAGAGTCCGCAGTCGTCTCGCTGAGTTCGCAGGAACGAGGAATATGCGACATACGACAAGCGCAATGACAAAACGACATGACGACAAGTGTTCCCGTCTGACCACCAGCTAAGTATTTGTGGCAACAGATTAACGATTCTGCTTATGCAAATCGTCCAACAACTTGTACTCCACGCTATCCAGCAAGGCTTGCCAAGATGCCTCGATGATGTTCTCGGAAACGCCAACGGTTCCCCACTGACGCATGCCATCGCTGGACTCGATCACCACACGTGTCTGAGCACGCGTCGCATCTTGCGGATCCAGAATACGCACACGGAAGTCAGTCAGTTGTACTTGTTCAATCTCTGGATAGAAATGCGTGAGTGCTTTCCGCATCGCCTCATTCAAGGCATCGACGGGACCGTGTCCCTCACCCGCCGTCAATTCCTCTTTCCCGTTCACCCGGACTTTGATTGTGGCTTCAGAAATACAAGGCTCATCCTTGCCCCGTTTTTCGACGATCACGCGAAAACCGTCCAACTCGAAAGCGGGCGTGTGCTGTTTCATCATTTTTTGCAGAAGGATCTTAAATGAGCCGTCGGCAGCCTCGTAGGCGTACCCGTCCAGTTCGCGTTGTTTGATTTCCTTCAGCACGGAACGGATCAGTTTCGGGTCGCTTTCCGAAACATCGAAACCCAGTTCCTTGGCCTTCTGCCGGACGATAGCACCCCCCGATTGATCCGAAAGCACAAATTGCCGTTGGTTCCCCACAGACTCCGGCGCGACATGTTCGAAGGTCTTGGGATTTTTCATCACCGCGTTCGCATGGGTTCCAGCCTTATGACAAAAAGCATCGCGTCCGACATACGGTGCAGAGGGATCGGGTCGCAAATTGGCCAGATCATCCGCAACAATCGAAATCTCGCGAAGATTCTTGAGCTGCCCATCTCTGATACAGGGAAGCCCCATCTTCAACTCCAATGCCGGGATGATGCTAATCAGATCCGCATTTCCAGTTCTCTCTCCGTACCCGTTGACACACCCCTGAACCTGGGATGCGCCTGCGCGGACAGCTTCAATACTACAAGCCACGGCCATCCCGCTGTCATTGTGTGTATGGATCGCGATACAAGTCTGCGGAAACTTCGCGACGACAGTCTGAACCGTCTCGAAAATCTCATGGGGGAGACATCCGCCGTTCGTATCACAGAGAACCAATCCGATAACCCCCGCACGTTGCGCTATCTCCAGCGTCTGCATCGCATACGCCGCGTCTTGCTTGTATCCGTCAAAAAACTGCTCCGCATCGAAGAATACTTTGCGTCCATGCCCGACAAGGAACGCAATCGAATCCTCAATCATCTGCAGGTTCATCTCCGCAGATACACCCAAAACGTCTGTCACATGAAACAGGGACGATTTCCCGAAAATCGCGACATACTCTGTCTCGGCTTGGAGAAGCTCGTTCAACTGCGAATCCTCTTCCACCGTAATATGCGCACGACGGGTGGATCCGAACGCAACAATCTTCGAATGGGAGAAATGTTCCCGCCTTGCCTGTTCGAAAAAACGACGGCTACCGGGCGTGGAACCTGCAAACCCGCCCTCAATGAAATCAATCCCGAATTCATCCAGCAAATGGGCAAAACGCATCTTGCCGCTTTCCGAAAAATTGATTCCCGCCCCCTGCATACCGTCACGCAAAGTGGCGTCGTAGAGGGAAACCCGTCTTATGGAATGTGCTTCGTGTTTCATGTCGGGAATAGAATAACACGATAGTACCGATTTCGACAAGCCAAGAGAAGCTGTACCAACGATAATCCTATCACGCAGAGAATGGGGGAAGGAGGCAATAGGGAGGAGGCAGTAGGCAATAGAAAGTAGGAGGAGAGGGGCAGTAGGAAAGAAGATGGGCGCGAGTTAATCTCACGCAGCGCAAAAGGTCGCGCTTGTCGTCGGGGTCGATCGCAATCGAAAGCTGTCGAGCGACACGTGATACACGACACTCCTACCAAGCTTAACTTGCTTAGCTGGTTTAATTTGCTTTACACGCAGGCGGCATCAGCCGCCTCGCGCTCGTCGCGCCCGTCGTCTCACAGCCCTTTGAATACTTTCATCATTCGCAGGATGGCGGATTGGGTCATATAGATTGCGCCGCGTGGACAGATTTCGTGACAGCAGGCGCATCCGATGCAGGCATGTCTGTCGAGATACGGGATCTTCTGTCCAGAGGGAATCGTCAACGCCTTCATGGGACAGGCTTTTACGCACTGTCCACATGCGACACAACGAGAGGAATCAAATGCGGGGTTCACCCAGAGAATTCTCCCCGCAAAATGAACGAACCATTGCGGCAGGAGGTTCAGCAAGTGTGCGCCAGAGGGAATTTCAAATGACTTGACCTGTATTTCGTCCCCTTTGACAATTGGGGTGTGCCCTTCGCTCAAATCGCGCAGATAAGGAACGCGTGAACGATTGATGTGCAGGGTTTCGCAGAGCCAGTTATCCAGCGCATATGCATCGGCGGATGCTGCAAGGAATCCAAGCTGTACGGGCTTTCCGTTCGCGGGTCCCTGCCCTTCCATACCGACCACGCCATCGACAATCGAGAGAACGGGCGGAAGCACCTCCCAGATTGCCTGAAGAAGTTTTCCAAAGAGGTTCGGCTTGGGGTAGCAACGGTGGAGATGGGTTTTGGTGTACCCCGGCACAGCACCGTAGAGGTTTTTGACGGCGGCTGTCAACAGAGTCAGGGAGTGGCTTTTCACCTTGGGGAGATTGACGATCAACTCAGCGTCCAACACGGATTGGGAAAGGGCAAAGGAAAATCCATTACGTTCCAGTTGGACGGGTGGTGTTTGCTCGAAGCGGATAATCTCCACCTCCTCTTCGCGACAGACCGCTCCGATTCCCGACAACTCCAGTACGGCTTGCAGATTGGCGGTACTGGCAGGACTGTCCCCCACGCAGATGTGCGCGGCACCTGCCTCCTTCAGGAAACGAATGGTATGACGCAGTACGGCCGGATGTGTGGTGACCGCCTGTTCCGGCGTTCGGTCCGTCAACAGATTCGGCTTAATCAAAATACGTTTTCCACGCAACAGTGTTGAGGTCATCCAGCCAGTCGCATCCATCAGCTTGCGGAATGCTTCGGGGAACTGTTCCTGATAATTAGCGCAGCGGGTGACAAAAACAGTCGGATTACTCATTGCCCATCCTCCTTCTTTCGGGAACGAATCCAATCCAGCACCGAAATCAAAGCGATACAAGCCGTGTCCGTCCGCAACGTGCGAGAACCGAGCGAAAAGAAGCGGAATCCCTTTTCCTGAAACAGACGGAGTTCGTAGTCCGTCCAGCCCCCTTCAGGACCAATGGCGAGCGTAACAGGCGTATCGGAAGGGAGTTCAATCGCTTGACTTGACATGGTCGCAGGATGCGCGAGCAACCGAGTGTCGGCTGGAAACAGGGAGTCCAGTTCATCTTCGAAGAACGGCTTGAACAAGGGACGGACGAATACCTCCGGCATATCAGTCGTACCCGCTTGTTGTAACCCCTCTAGAAGTAACGGATGGTAGGCGTCGGGCGAGAGCCATTGACTACTAAAATAAAATTTCTCAACCTTGCCCGCGTGGATGACCGCGATTCTCCGAACGCCCAACGCCGCAAGTTGCGCCCAAAGGCGCTTCAACACCTTGGGACGCGGACACGCGAGAATCAAGTCCAGCCAAGGTGCGGCGGTACGCGTATCATGACACGGAAGGAGACGCACCGATTGCGCGGTCGTCTCGACAATCGTGGAACGTCCCGCCAGTCCGTTGATCGTGCCCGTCTGGATCGCCTGTCCCGGCGTACCATGAAGAACATTCAGGATATGGGCGGCACGTTTGTCCGAGAGAAGGACGCTTCCATCCGACAAAATTTCACTTTCTTCCCAAAGGATTCTGTTCATGCGCACAAGATACCAAGTAATCGACCGCTTGGCAAGGAAGAGTGGTGACGGCCAAGGCTGACGTCCAACTGAAAGGCGAATATGATGGAGACAATGAGGACAATCGGGACGGGGGGTTAGCCGCCGGTCTCGCTACTCCTGCCAGTCTCGCCAGTCCGTTCCGTCGCGGGTAACGTCCCCGCTGCCCGAAACGAAAAATATTTCCTATGAATATTCCCGTGCGCTGCGCGGGCGGGGCGTCCCTTTTGTCGTTTTCGTCCTTTATGTCCCTTCCCCACCTCTCGGCTGGCGACAGCCGCCTTGGGAGGGGCAACGTCCTCGTTGCCTAGCTTAACCCGCTTTACCAGCTTGTCATGCCTAACCGCCTGAAGGCGTAAGCCACGCCGTATCTCGTCATCCGTCACTGCCGCCATAAGCGGCATAGCCCCAGCCCTACAGCACCTTCATTTTGGGGAGGTCTTGGATGTCAATGCAGCCGACGAGTGTGTTGTCGGCATCGACAATCGGCAGATCGTCGATCTTGCGCTTCTCGAAGATTCGCAGGATCTCCATCGCGAAGAGGTCATCTCTCGCATGGATCGGATTACGGGTCATGACTTGGGAGACGGAGGTCTGGAGATCGGTCAGCCCCGTGGAGATGTGGCGGCGGAAATCACCGTCAGTAAAGATACCGACAAGCTTACCGTCGGCATCGACAATGACAGACGAGCCGGACTGGCTCTTCGTCATAGCGAGAATCGCGTCCATCACAGTTGCGTCCTCGCGAAGTTTCGCAAGGTGATCACCAGTCCGCATGATGTCACGCGCCCGCAGAATGAGCGCACGTCCAATCGCGCCCGCCGGATGCAAACGCGCGAAATTTTCTTTGCGGAAATTATGGAGGTCAATGAGAACCATCGCGACCGCATCGGCAACGGCGAGCGTGGCGGTGGTGCTGGTTGTCGGAGCCATGCCGAAGGGGCAAGCCTCTTGACCGATCACGACGGGAAGTACGACATCGCTGAGTTTCGCAAGGGTACTCTCTACATTGCCGACCATGCCGATGACCTTCAGGCCTAACCGCCGCACGGCAGGGATGAGCTTGATAATCTCGTCCGACTCGCCGGAGAAACTGAGGGCGACCAGCACGTCGTTTTCCGCAACCATCCCGAGATCGCCGTGCATCGCCTGAATCGGGTTCATCACCACGCTGATCGACCCGGTACTGGCAAGCGTCGCAGAAAACTTCTCGGCGATATGAAGATTCTTCCCCACGCCGGAGACGATGATTTTGCCGCCCGCTGCGATAGCATCATATAGCAGTCGGACTGTCTGGACGAACCCATCGCCCATGGCGTCTCTCGAAAGGCGAAGCCCCTCGATTTCCGTGTCCATCACCTGACGGGCACGCTCGATCATCTGTCGATTATCCATTGCGAATCCTTCTTGTAACTTCGCTGCGCGAAGTAGTGACGAGTGACGAGATGCGGTAGTTTCCAAATTATCCCCCTGAACATTCCCGTGCGAACGCGGACGGCGAGCTTGCTTATAATTTTATCATTGTTCACAAATGTCACAATTGCCATCAATGCAGATGATTGGTATTTGTGACTTGTGAGCAATCATTCAAGCTAAACCCATTCACGTTTGCGCGTCGCACGAGAGCGACGAAGGAACAAGGAGGGCGTACCGAACGAAAGTCCGATACGCCCTGTCGTTGAACCGCATTACTGCTTTTTCGCGTCCAAGTCGCGCATCGCCTCGCGGCGAGAGAGCTTAACCTGACCACGGTCGTTGATGCCGATACACTTAACGGTGATCTTCTCACCCATCTTGCAGACATCTTCGACACGCGCGATACGACGGTCGGCGAGTTCGCTGATGTGGCACAGCCCCTCGATGCCGGGTAGAATTTCGACGAATGCGCCGAACTCCTTGACACCGGTGACCGTACCCTCGTAGATCTTGCCTTCCTCGGCCTGTGCAGTGACTTCGGCGACCTTCTCCTGCGCGATGCGCATCGATTCGCCGTTGTTCGCATAGATGTGGACCACGCCGACATCGCCCTCTTCCACGATGTCGATCTGCGCCCCGGAAAGTTCGCAGATGCCGCGGATGTTCGCGCCACCCGGACCGATGAGAGCACCGATCTTGTCCTTCGGGATTTCCATCGTCGTGATGCGCGGGGCATACGGCGAGAGTTCCGCACGAGACTCTGGCAGAATGGTCTGCATATAGTCCAAAATCTGACCGCGAGCGACCTTCGCCTTACGCAGCGCCTCTTCCACCATGTCCCATGTCAGACCGCGAATCTTGAGGTCCACCTGAAATCCTGTGATACCCTTGCGCGTTCCGGCAATCTTGAAGTCCATGTCGCCGCAATGGTCCTCAGCGCCGAGAATATCGGTGACGAGAATGCACTTGCTTTCATCCGGCGTGGTGAACATTCCGATAGAGATACCCGCGACAGGTGCCTTGATCGGAACGCCTGCGGCCTGGAGCGCCAACGTGCCGACGCAACAGGTTGCCATCGAGGAGGAACCGTTCGAACCCATGACTTCCGAAACCACGCGGATCGTGTACGGGAAGTTGTCGGGCAGTACCTGCGCCAACGAACGTTCCGCCAACGCACCATGGCCGATCTCGCGACGCCCGGTCGAACCGAGCTTGCCAACTTCGCCCGTGCAGTACGGCGGGAAGTTGTAGTGAAGCAGGAAGCTTTGCGAGGAGGCGCCACCGACGATGTTGTCGAGATCCTGCGCATCCTTGCGCGTACCGAGCGTAACCACGCCCATCGCGGATGTCTCGCCGCGTTCGAAGAGGGCGGAACCATGCGCACGCGGGAGCAGGTCGATCTGGGCATAGAGCTTACGGATCTCGTCGAAACCACGACCGTCGATTCGCTTCCCCTCTTCCAGAACATTCTTACGGACGATTGCGATCTCCATCGCGTCGAAGAAATGGACGAACTTCACATCATCGATTTCCTCAGGCCACTTCTCTTTCATCTTCGCACAGAGGTCCTCGCGAATCGCCTTGACCTGCGCCTCGCGGTCCAGCTTGTCCGCGACCAGAAGAGCTGCCTTCAGTTTCTCCCCGCCTTCCGCGTAGAGGAACGCCAGCTTCTCTTCGTCCAGCTTGCCGTCCTCGATATGCTTGTCCGGTTTGCCGAGATCACGGCGGAGCTGCAACTGAGCTTCTACAATCTTGACGACTTCGATGTGCGCGCGCTTCATCGCGGCGAGGAAATCCTCTTCCGTGATTTCCTTCGCGCTTCCTTCCATCATCAGGAAACGGTCGTGCGTACCGGCGTAGAGAAGATCGAGGTCGCTTTCGAGACGCTGTTTTTGCGTGGGGTTGATGACGAACTCGCCGTTGATGCGGCCAATGCGCACGGCACCGATCGGTCCCATGAAGGGAATCTCAGAAATCGTCAACGCGGCAGAAGCCGCGTTCACCGCCAACGTGTCGGTCTCGTTCTCGCCGTCAGCGGAAATCACCATGCTGTTGATCTGCACGTCGTTATAGTAGCCCTCCGGAAAGAGCGGACGGATCGGGCGGTCGGTGATACGGCTGCAGAGGATCTCGCGCGTGGTAGGACGGGACTCCCGCTTGAAATGGCCGCCGGGAAATTTGCCGGAGGCGTAGAACTTCTCACGATACTCACACTGCAAGGGGAAGAAATCGATTCCTTCACGCGGCTTATCGGTGTTCGTCACGGCCGAGAAAACCATCGAATCGCCGAAGCGGACAGTTGTCGCGCCAGCGGCCTGACGGGCGAGAAGCCCCGTCTCGATCGTCATGGTTCTCCCGCCTACATCAAACGAGACGGATTTTGTATCTTTCATAAAACCCTTTACTCCTACTGTTCATTCGGTTAACGGCGGAGTCCGAGGGCTTTGATGACCTCCTGGTAACGAGCTTCATCTTCACGTTTCAGGTATTCCAGAAGGCTGCGACGGTTGTTGACCATACGGATCAGCCCGTAACGGGAACTCTGATCCTTCTTGTTGGCCTTGAGGTGCTGCGTAAGATGCTCAATACGCTTGGTCAAAGTGGCGATCTGAACTTCGCTGGAACCGGTGTCCCGGTCATGGCGCTGAAACTCTTTGCGAATAGCTGCTTTATCAATCTGGCTCATAGTCTGTCTCGCGGTCCTTTTCCGCTGTTGTGTCCGCTCCTGCGACGGTCGGCAAAGCCGAACGTCCCCGCCGCAGTTCCGTCCGGACCTTCCGAACAGACCCATGCCCCAGCGATTCTTTCGCCGAGAAAACCCGCGACGGGGAATGTCTCCTTAGACACGTCGCAGAAATGAGCGGCTACAATACCAAACCCTCCCCGCATCCGTCAAGCCCAATTTTTTGGCATGTTTTACCTTTGCCTTGGGCGTATCTGTGTTTTTCGCCACAAATTCAGCTATCGTTTGAAACAAAGCAACAGAAACAACTTACAAGAAAACAACTTGTCTTTATAGTGCGAGCTAACTCGCCCACGCCCCAATAGTCGATCCCATAAAGGCAACGGGGACGTTGCCCCTCCCGATGTGGCGACCGTCCGGCGGCCGGATGCCCGCCGGTATGACAAAGATCCCACGTTCGGCTATCATCGCCGAACGAAAAAAAGTGTAGCACATTGCATGGACGAGGAGCAAGCGGGATTTTGAAACCGAAAATGCGATGTCATTTGCCAAACCTCACCGGCACGAATGGCGGCTCCACACCGATGCTGAGTTGCAACCAACAGTCGATCCCCTCCCCGTCATCGTCCAACAACCGAATGGAGAGCAAGAACCCCTTTTCGAGATCATCTGCCGACAAACCTGTCTGTCCTGCGTTCAGCAATGCGTTATATTCGTCTTGGACACCCACTCGATTCGTCGGCTTTAACATCACAACCTTCCGTACCCCCTTACGGTTTTCAAAGCGCAGTTCCAGTCCATCCCCTTCCCCGCGTCTATCGTCCTGCCCACTGGCTCTAACCCGTATGCCGTCAGTTCCTTCACGGTCAAGATAGATGCGAGTGAAGACATCTTGCCAACCCTGCCAAAGGCGATGTTGCAGATGTGGCATTCCCTCATGCACGTTCACGACATGACCGTCGGCATCGGAAAGTTCGAAATCACGAGGGCGGTTCGGATCTCCGCCCAAGATCTTCGGCGGCGGCGACGGTGCGACAGCTTTAAGGTCTTCCGGCTCGCAAACCGTTTTCCCGCACCGCTCCAAGACGAGTGCCGCCGGATTGTCAGTCCAGCGAAATACTGCGACACCGTTTACAATCGGCACCTCCCGCTGGTTGTTCATCAGGTCGCAAAGAACGGCACGAACAGCATCCGTCCTTATACGCACATCGGTTCCCTCCACAAATCCGCCGTACCATCCCGCCAAGATACGGCACGGTACGCCGTCCTTCTCACCTTGATACAAGAACAGCTGTTTGGGACCGTCGCTTACGACCACGCGGTCGAACACCATCCCGTTGAATACCGAGGCAATTGCCGAGAACGCCGCATAGGTCCCGCGCGGCTCAAAGTCCATCGTCATCATCCCGTAACCGCCCTCGCTGCTGTTGGGATCGCGATTGACGGCTCTCAGGTTGTACCAGATATAGTCACGGGCACCGCGCGACCGCGCATAGAGAATCTTCCGCCAAACATCGACCGCAGCCGCTCGCTCGTCCCCCATCGCTGACGAGCGAGCCGTTTCATTGCAGAGCCACGGAACCGCATCTGCTCCATTTGCCTTTCGATCAGGGAAGAAATCGTGTTCAAGACCCCAAGCAAATTTCTCCCAAGGTCCGTGACCATGTACCGGCCATGCGTCATACCATTTTTTACCGTCACGCATCATCGTCAGGGCAAGATCGGGATTACCCCAAAGCGGTGCCGCGCCCTCGTGTGCGCCCAACCACGCCCAACCGCATGGAATCACTTTCGCGTCAGGCGCGACCGCCTTGATTGCCTCGTACGCCTCGCGCTGGATACGCATCAGCTCTCGTGTCGGCAACATGTCTTTCGCGATGGCGTCAAGTTCGTTGCCGATCTCGTAGTAGGCGATGTCCGCACCGTACCGTGCGACCACCTCACCAGCGAACTTTCCGAAAAGTCCCGGCTTCGTGGGGATAGACCACTCGCCGCGTCCCTTAGCCGTCGCCAGTTCTGGAATCCTCGCCCATGTGGGTGTACCGTAGATAATCGCATCCAGCGAAAGTCCGTGCGCCTTGAAGTCGGCCATCAAACGGTCGGCTCTGCCCCATTGCGGTGAGTCTGGACCGTTCGGATAGACGTCTGAAAACATGAACGCATAGTCCGTACGTACCAGCTTCGCGCCAGCACGTGTCACCGCATCGACAACACGTTCGCTCACGTCTTGCGAATAGCGTCCGCAATGAACGTGGATACCCAAACGGAATACGCCTTCCGGCAAACAGGATGTCACAGGATGCGGATCTAGAACTGCAAATCTGCGTTCCGTCCGACATATCTCCTCATCGTTCACATTTCGGATCTCGACGCCAAGCCGCCACACGCCCTTCGCCAGAGATGGCGGCAACGGAATGCGGCAAATGTTCCCGACCGAAACGGGCGCGCTTATCGTGATCGCAGGAATCCGAAATGAGCGTCCAAAACCATCTTCGCCATGTACCGCTACTCTCCAAGCAACCGACCGCTCCTGCGAATTCGACACCACCAATGTTGCCGATGTACCGAACTCAACAACCGGCAACGCCGATCCTGTCTCGACGAAAATTATCGTCGATGGTTCTGCTGCAACAGCAAATGCTATCATGGTTAACACTTGCAGTACAACAATACCAGTCTGCTTGATACGTGTCATTGGATGATGATCATCTCATGCCGTAGAAAAGCGGAGATGCGGGAAGGATGAAACGTGAAGGAACGAAAAAGACGCGACAATTTCACCTTTGCACACGGGCAAGAATGCCCGCGTGCCACACCTTCTACTCAGAACTGTGCACTCGCGCAAAACCGCTTAATCGTTCCACGGACGTTTGCCAGTAATCAGATTGACTGCAGTCATTTCCTTCGGCTGCGGGATGCCCAGCAGGTAGAGGATTGTCGGGGCGATGTCAGCCAACTTTCCGAGTTTGAGCATCGGCGTTCCGGGTGCGTCCTTCGCGACGTAGAAGAGTTCCACATCAAAGGTCGTGTGGCTGGTTTTCACCATCTTCGTGTCGTAGTCGAACATCTCCTCCGCGTTCCCGTGGTCAGCGGTGATCAACACGTGCGCGTCCAGTTCCATCAACCGAGGAAGGAGTTTCCCGATGCATTCATCGACGATTTCCACCGCACGTTTTGCGGCATCGTAATCTCCAGTGTGACCGACCATGTCGCAGTTCGCGTAGTTCACCACGATCAACCCGTAGGGATTGTTCCCCAACTTCTTCAGCAGGGCTTCCGTCACGTTGTACGCCTCCATCTCGGGATGGCTTGCGAACGTCGCGGGATCGAAGCGGCTCTTGATATCGACCTGCTCCTCGCCTTCACTCGGTTTCGTGGATTTGCCATTGAAGAAACTCGTGACATGACGGAACTTCTGCGTCTCGGCGATGCGCAGCTGCTTGATCCCGGCACGCGAAACAACCTCGCCCAGCAGATTGTCCATGCCACCGTCGCCACCCATCGCGCCCAGCAGATAATCCTCGAACTCATCCCAGTAACGCGTGAACCCAAGATAGGCAATCTTCGGACGCACCAAACGCTTGCCCGCATAGTCATCGCAGACAAACGCCTGCGTCAACTGGATGGCACGGTCCTGACGGTAGTTGAAATGCATCACGCTATCGCCGTCCTTGATACCGTCGAAATCTCCGACGATATAGGGAGGAATGTACTCATCGGTCATCTCCGTCCCGTCCGGCGTCTTGTCATTGGCATACGACTCCTGAACGGCGGCGAGCACGTCGTTCGTACGTCGATCCGACTTAGCCATCGTCAGCACGTGAAACGCCTGATCGGTGATGTCCCAGTTCTTGGAACGATCCATGCCGTAGTAACGCCCCATGATCGTGCCAATCACGCAGTTGCCGACCGCATCCATCTCCTTCTGCAGACGAACGAGATAGGAAGCGGTACTGCGCGGCGGCGTATCACGCCCATCCAAAAACGGATGAATCACGATCTTCCCTTCCGGATTCTCCTGACGCGCACGACGCATCAGCTTGAAGAGATGTTCCTGATGCGCATGCACGCCTTCGTCCTGCAACAGTCCCATGAAATGAAGCGAACTGTTGTTCTTCTTCCAGTTCTCGATGAGGTTCGCCCATTTGGGAGAGGTGAACAAGGAACCGTTGCTCAACCCGTCGTCAATCCGCTTCAGCTCCTGCTCAACAATGCGCCCCGCACCCATGTTCAGATGCCCGACTTCGCTAGACCCCATATAACCTGCGGGCAGTCCGACTGCCTCACCGCTGGTCTGCACACGCGTGTAGGGATAGCGGGCGCGGATGCGGTCGATGGTCGGCGTCTGTGCGGCAAACACGGCATTGCCCTTTTCACGGGGATTGATTCCCCATCCGTCACGGATAATCAAAACGACTGGTCTCATGATCAATTCTCCTTGTACTGTAAAGCGAGTACTATCATACTCCTTTCCGAAGTGAAACAAAAGGAGAAAAAGAGCCGCCGGAGGTGGCAATGAGAAGTGAAAATGAAGAATGAAGTGTCGTCTTGCGGCGGTAATGACGAATGAAAACAGGAGGGAGACGCTTGTCGCTACTGCCTACTCCCTATCGCCTACTACCTTTTTCTCAGCTTAACACGCTGGCGGCTTTGCCGTCCGGGAGGGGCAACGTCCCTGTTGCCCGCGACGGAACGGACTGGCGAGACTGGCGGCTTTCCCTTCATTCGTCACTTGTCATTCGTCATTGGCGGCTCTGCCGCCCCTACAGCCCGATGACGTGGATTGTTTTGCCACCGAAAAGGACGTCGCGGGTGTAAAGCTTCTCGTCCCAGGGTTTCGCGGGATCTGGGTCGAACACGGGCATCCAGCCCTCGTCCACGCCGAGCGTGTCGAGGTAGCCGGCGAGCTGGGCGTAGGACTTCTCGCCCGCGAAGTTCGCCGCGGTCTTGACCTCTACGGCGTAGCGGTGCCCGCGGTATTCCACGCACAGATCGAGCCGCCCGCTGCCGAGCGCCATCTCGCTCATGATGCGGCCCTTGCCGTTCGTGACCCTCTGGAGGAAGGCCATCAGGACGAGGTGCGGCATCGCCTCCCGGTAGTCGTGGACGTGGCGGTCCGCCCCGCTGTTCTCCCGCCAGAACGCCTGGAAGGCCGCCATCAGGCCGGGCATGTCCAGCCCGTCCGGCGTCGCCCACGGCGTCTGCGGGACGGACGCCTTCATGTCGTCCTGCTCGTCGCGCGTGAGGTAGCGCCCGATGATCTCCGCGTACATCCTGTTTGAGGGGGTGAGCTCGCCCGCGGGGTTTTCCTTCAGGAGGCCGAGGTCTGTCACGAAACGCCAGTCCTCGCTCTCGCGCGAGACGGGACGCCCGCCGCCGAGGATGACCGGCTCGACGATGCGGCGCACGCGCGGCTCGCGCAGCCGCTCCATGAGGCTGTCCACGTGCGTGTCGCGACGCCGGATGATCGTCTCCTTCGCCTCCTCGACGTCCTCCGGTGTGACCGTCTCGCCGTAGCGGAAGCCGTGGATTTCCTCGACGCACTCGCGGGCGAGGGCGTTGACCAGCCACGGCTGCCCGCCGCTCCACTCCATGACCGTCTCGAGGACGCCCGGAGCGAACACCTGCCCCGTCTCCGTCGTGTGCTGCGCGTAGAGGGCGCGGACCTCGTCGTCGTTGAAGTTTCGCAGCATCATGTCCTTCGAGATGATGTTGAACGGGCTGATCTGCCCGAGCGACTCGCCGTCCGGCCGTATCTGCGCCTTGTAGTCGCGCACGTCCAGCATCCCGACGAGCGCGATCGAGGCGGGGAACGGGACTGTCGCCCGGTTGACGTATCCGTCGCGCACCTGGCGCAGGAACGAGATCAGAACCTGACCGAAGAGGCAGTCCGCCTCGTCGAAGAAGACGGCGAGCGGCTTGCCCGCCCGGCGGCAAATCTGGCGGAGCGCGTTGCGGACGGCAAGTCCGCCATAGTTCGGGAAGGGTCGCTCCTGGACGGAGTCAGTTGCATCATTCGGGGGAAAGGCAGCCTCGTAATTGTCGAGAATCAACTCACGCAACGCGAGGTTGGCCTTCTCTGGGTCAGTCGCTCCCTGCAGCGTCTCGAGCGTACAGTAGAGCGCCGCCATTTCTCCCTTTTCGTTGATCTCGCGGACAAGGGCCTGAATCGCTGTCGTCTTTCCCGTCTGCCGGGGCGCGTGAATCACAAAGTACTGCTCTCGCGGTTGATTAACCGCTGGATTTCCGGAAGGCGGTCGAGCGCGGGTAACATGTAATGTTTCCCTGGAATGCAGGGGCCTGCTATGTTGAAGTAACGTTCCATGCCGATTATTATACTGGTTCGTGCAGGGAACCGCAACCATAAGTTTGATGATGGCAACATCGCGAGGCGCATTTGCGTAATTCACCCATCGCATGCGCGCGAGAGGATTTTGGAAACAACATGAACAACCTGAATACAACACTTGGAAGAGGTACGCGGACCAACCGGTCCGCGCATCGCCTCTCTTTTACCTATAACTTCGCTTCGCGAACAGTTCGGTAATTAGGTGGTTGGATTGAGCTGTTCACGCATGA
This sequence comes from Kiritimatiellia bacterium, assembly GCA_017544725.1. GTDB lineage: Bacteria > Verrucomicrobiota > Kiritimatiellia > RFP12 > UBA1067 > RGIG8368. Next base: position 5,542 of record JAFYDR010000194.1, on the reverse strand, counting down.
CTGGCGGCTAAACACCCGTCACCATCGTCCACACTGTCCCCATCGTCCCCGCTTCTCAGATTTGCAAAAAACTTGGATGAGTCGTACATTTGGCTTTTCCACACATTTCATTTTCTGTATCATATACGGCATGAAAACAACTGCCAAAAGCGGAATCCCGTCGGAAAACACGTTGATTGATCTCGCCGAACTCTTCAAGGTCTTCGGAGATTCGACACGCATCCGAATTTTGTTCGCCCTTTTCGAGCGGGAGATCTGTGTCAACGAACTCACCTCTTCGTTGGGTATCACGCAATCCGCCGTCTCCCACCAGCTGAAAATCCTGAAACAGGCGAAACTGGTCAAATCCCGCCGTGACGGAAAACAAGTGATCTATTCGCTGGCCGACTCCCATGTCCACACGATCATTGACCAAGGACTTAACCACATCGAGGAATAGTTCGGTGGTTAGGTGGTTCTGTAGTTGGGTAGTTGGATGGTTAGGTAGTTCGGTGGTTAGGTGGTTGGAGGAAGAAGCGACAAATCGTCCCTTCCCCGTTTTCCAGCTTAACACGCTTATCCCGCTGGGCAACGAAGCCGCCCCTACACGTAGCAGCGTTCGACGCGGTTGCCGAATGAGCAGAGGATGTCGTACGCGTGGGTCATCTTCAACGATGCCCAGTCCTCCACCCGAATCACGTTAGGGCCTTCGCCGCCGATACACACGACCTCATCGCCGACCTTCGCTTGAGGAACACCTTCCAGAGAAACGACCGTGTAGTCCATCGAAATTCGCCCAAGGATCGGGCACGGGATGTTGTGAATCAGGAAGTAACCGCGATTCGACAACGCCAGCGGGAAGCCGTCCGCATAACCGGCGGTAACCGTCGCTACGCGCGTGGGACGCGGCAGGCGGTAAGTCAATCCGTACCCAACAGTCGCATTCGCGGGAAGGCGACGAATCTGCGCGATTCTCGCCTTCAGCGTCAACACGGGCTGCATCCCCAAGGCGCGCCCTTCCGGCTCGAACGAACCGTGCAGATCGATGCCCGCACGCACGAAATTGAACGGAGGCTTGTGCGCACGCGGGAAACTGTTGATCCCGCTACTGGCCGCAATGTGGCACTTGCGGAATTGGATTCCGTCTGATGCCACGACACGGAGAATTTCGCAGAAGAGATCCATCTGCCGATTCGTCACTTCGGAACCGTTCTCGTAGGCTTGCGGGAAGTGGGAGAACATCCCTTCACAATCCAGATTCGGCAGTTTCACAGTGCGACGGATAACGTCCGGCGCATCCTTCGCCAGGATTCCCAGTCTGCCCATACCCGTGTCAATCTTGAACTGCACTGTCGCGGTCTTTTTCAGACGGACTGCAGCACGGCTGATCCGACGGGCGGTTTCCCAATCCATGATCGGCAATGTCACGCCCGCTTCCACCATCGGTTCAATTTCCTCCGGCAAGATACTGCTGAGGATTTGCACTGGCTTTCCAAGCGGAAGCAACTGCAACGCCTCACGCGGTTCCGCGACGCCGAACCCCGCGCTACCCGCCTCCATCAGCGCACGCGCGACGGGCATTACGCCCAAACCGTACGCATTCGCCTTCACCACCGTCAGCACTTTGGCAGGCTTCACCGCCCGCTGAATCTTCTGGAAGTTGTCCTTGAGTTTGGAAAGGCTGATCTCCAGCCAGACTCTGTGAGGGATCTGTTTCATTCGCTTCTCCTCTCTTGCCTACTCACTGCATTACCGACAAACAGGAATGGAAACAACTGGAACAACCGGTAAAAATAACCTTGGACATCCGGGCGCAACCATGTCCGACCTCAATATCGGCGGGCAGTTGCCCGCCGTAAAAGAAGAAGTTGTTTACAAGTTGTCATTGTTGTTTCCACTTAACAGTTATCCTCATTTCATTCCCGTGCACGGACAGCGAACTTGCCAACAACCGTTTATGCGTTCCGTTCTGAAAGCCTCAGAGCAAGCTGGATCGCCGCCACGAGACTGGATTCCGACGCAGTTCCCTTCCATGCCTTGTCGAAGGCCGTACCGTGATCCGGCGAAGTCCGCACAATAGGAAGCCCCAACGTCACATTCACGCCACAATCGAACGCGACCATCTTGAAGGGAATCAGTCCTTGGTCGTGGTACATTGCGACATATCCATCGTAGGGAGACTTTTCGCCTGGCACGATCCAAGAGAACGCCGTATCCGGAACAAGCGGATCGGAGATGTCGAGACCCTCACCGCGTAATCGCTCGATAACGGGACGCAAAACGCGCTCCTCCTCGCCGCCGAAAAGCCCCTGTTCCCCCGCGTGCGGATTGAGTGCCAGCACACCGATTCTCGGATTTCCGCCTGTTCGTTTGCGACAGGCATCCGCCGTCAGGCGTACCGTTCGTTCCACACGCGCCTCCGTGATCAGTGCCGCCACATCGGAAATCGCCTCGTGAATCGTGACCAGACTGACAAACAGATTCGGGGAATCGAATGCCATCACGGGATCCGAAACGCCGGTCAGATGCGCCAACATTTCGGTATGCCCCGGAAACGGAACGCCCGCAAGCCGCAGTGCCTTCTTATGAATCGGCGCAGTGACCAATGCGTCTGCCACGCCAGCCTGCACGTCCTGCACAGCTTGGCGGATAAACCGCTCCGCCATCCGTCCGCACACCTCTTGTACCTCGCCGGGACGAACGTCCTCCTCTTCCGGGAAGGGGAAGTCGATCAATGCGTGTGACGTCCCGCAATTCCGGTCCGAGGGATCTGCGCCACGTAAAAAAAGCAAATCTTCCGGCAAGGGAATACCGGAAGATTTGGCGATTTTTTCGAGAACGAAGGCGTTCCCGTAGAGCAATAGCTGGCAGTTTTCCGTCACGTCTTTCCGTGCCAGAGCCTTCAGGACAATCTCGGGACCGATTCCCGCAAGATCGCCCACCGTAACTGCAAGCCGCCTCTTTTGCATCGCTCGGCTATTCGGTCACCAACTTGACGCTGTTGAAAGTTCCGAGGTCGTTCGGCACCACGTCCTTGTTCAAGGGATCCGCGCACCAAGTTCCGTTCACAACGAACTTGTACTGGTACTCGCCCGGACGCAGGGAAAGCGTGACGGAGAAATCCCCGTCGCCTTTCTTGTCAACCATCGGCTTCGCCTCGGGATCCCAGTCATTGAAGTCGCCAGCGAGGAAAACCTTGCTTCCAACATCTGCGTGTACCGTAAACGTCACGCGCTGCGCCTTCGCCGTCTTCTTCGTCACAGCGGGCTTCTTCTCGACGGTTTTCGCCGCCGCTTTCTTGGTCACCTTCTTCTCACTACGTATTTTTGCCATCTCTCAACTCCTTTCGTTCCTTGAAATGGAGGCGTAAGTAAAGACTTTCCTTCTCACGAAGTCAAGCCTTTTCGGCAAAAAATATTTGGGGCAGCCAGGGCGGCTGGTGCCGCCAGCTGGGTTAGCGTGTTAGGCTGGGTAAGCCGGGTAAGCGAGTTAAGCTGGGTAAGCCGGTTAGGCGGGTTAAGCGGGTTAAGCGGGTTAAGCAGGCTAAGCTGGGTAAGCCGAGTAAGCGGGTTAAGCCTGGTAAGCGTGTTAAACCGAGTAATAAGCGGAAGGATGCAGCAGTGAAGAGGCGACAGAGAGTAGCTGGTGAGGAAATTACAAAACCTCACGACCATCCTGTTTTTCGACTACGGAATACACGGGATTCACTGAAAATCGTGTATTCCGTAGTTTTGAAATTACTTCTGCTGTTTGGGACGTACACCCGTTATACAAGGACGGGCGAGACTCACGGTTGCACGCTTGTCTCGCCCGTTCCAATCGACTGCACCCGATAGCCATCGATTGCTATCGCGGGAGGGGCAACGTCCTCGTTGCCCGTTTGATACGCTTAACACGCCGAACGGCATCAGCCGCTCTTACTTCGCTTTCTGGCACCACTTGTAGTAGTCTTTGAGCTCCAGCTCGGAGGCGGCAGCTTCGTCGAGGAAGACCAGCGTGTTCGGATGCATCTGCAACGCGGAGGCTGGGCAGAACTGCGAGATGCCACCCTCGATCATTCCCTTGACAGCCTTGGCCTTATTCACGCCGAAGGCGAGAAGAATGCACTGCTTTGCCTCCATCACCGTCCCGATACCCATCGAGATCGCAAAACGCGGCACGTCCGATTCCTTCTTGAAGAAACGGGTGTTGTCCTTGATCGTCGAGGGTGCCAGCGTCACCTTGCGCGTACGGGAAACGAGCGAGGACCCGGGTTCGTTGAATCCAATGTGTCCGTCGCTTCCAATCCCCAAGACCTGGATATCCACCCCACCGACGGCCTTCATGTCCGCCTCGTACTGGCGGCAGAACGCATCCACGTCCTTCGCCATGCCATCCGGCACGCGCGTATTCTTGAGGTCGATGTTGATGTGCTTGAAGAGATTGTCGTTCATGAACTTGCGGTAGGACTGCGGATGAGTTCCGGTAATGCCGTAATACTCGTCCAGATTGAACGAACGGACATGGCTGAAATCCAATCCCTTCTGATGAGCCTTGATCATTTCGGCATACAGTCCCAGCGGCGTGCTGCCGGTCGCCAAACCCAACACGATGAACGGATTTTTGCGAACCGCTTCATTCACCACTTTCCCGGCAAGCGCACTCGCGGCTTGCTCTGTCTTTGCAATAGTAATCTGCATAATCAAACCCTTCCTTGAAAAACGTGTCTAGCCTACCACTTCTTCCCTTCCCTGTCAATTTCTGGTTTTCCGCACCAATGAGCTTTGAGCGCATCTGCTACTAAGTGGTTAGTAGGATGGGTAAGCATGTTATGTTGGACAACGGGGACGTTGCCCCTCCCAAATGCCATGCGGGAACGGCTCATTCCAACCACCTAACCACCGAACTACCGAACCGTTCGCGGAGCGAACCTGACGGGGACGTTGCCCTTCCCGTTTTCATTCGTCATTGCCGCCGCAAGACGGCACTTCATTCTTCATTGGCGGCTGCGCACTTGCGGCGTCACTCGCCGGGGCGCATCTGTGTAATTCCCCCATCGCATGTGCACGAGAGGATTTGGGAAACAACACGAACAACCTGAAGACAACAACTGAAAGAGGTGCGCGGACCAACCGGTCCGCGCATCGTCTCTCCTTTGCCTGTACTTGCAGTTATGGAGAGCCGCCGTGTACTACGCGGGCGAGTTAGCCCGCGCTCTAAAGACAAGTTGTTTTTTAAGTTGTTTCTGTTGTTTCCATTTTCAAAAGACGACGGTGAAATACGCAGTTGCGTCGCCGCTCGCCGCCGCCCCCGCTTTTCAGCTTGCCATTCCCCGTTTCATCTGTCATACTGGACTCGTTTTTCCAAACACAGGAGTTTTGACTATGGGCACTGAAGAACTGAAGACCGAACTTAAGGCGGATGTGGATGCCGCCGTCAAGACCGCGAACACCGTATCTACCGAGGCGAAATCGGCGGCGGGTAAAGCCGTCAACCTGCTGGACACCGTTCTGCGTGGTGCAGTTGGCGCGACACTCGGCAGCGGACTGAGCGCGATGCTTAAGACGCTGGGCCAGGAACAGAT
>JAFYDR010000193.1 GCA_017544725.1 Kiritimatiellia bacterium | reverse complement strand
GCTGGTATGGAGGAACAGACAGTTATCCGGAATACGTGAAGACCTTCCTTGATAAGGTGCCCGTGAAATCCGTCAGCTTCGACAAGTATCCCGTTATCGCACGCGAGTTCTTCCCGAAAGATGTACCGCTGCGTACCTGCGAGGCTGGGTATTGCGTAAAGACCAACTGGTACGAGACGCTGGAGCCTTGTTTCCGAGAGGCGAAAGCGAGAAAAATTCCAATGTACGCCTTCGCCCAATCGTGTGCCTATCGTTGTCAGGATCGTTGGGATTTCGCGGAACCTCAGGTTGCCCACATGTTGCTTCAGCAGAATGTGAACCTCGCATACGGAGCGCAACTGTTGCAGTACTACGTCTATTGGCAAACCAGCAGTCACGAGTCTATGCCGTTCTCCGTCAAGAAACCATATCTTCGCACTTCAGTCTTCGACCGGGTGCGTGAAGTGAACCGTCGCATCCAGGCGAGGGCGTTTGTTTTTGCTGGATGCGATGTGAAGAGTGTGCGACATACGGGAAAGGAAATTCCAACCGCTACGACGCGTCTTGCCGCGACAGACCTGCCGCAATTCGTTACCTCGCTCGAAACGCCTGACGGCGGTGCGGTGGTTTCCCGTCTTTCCAATGACGGCAAGGAGTACGTTGTGATTGTGAACCGTAGTCCTGAAAAGGAACTCACGTTGAAGATTGGTCTGACTGCTGGTGTGAAACGCATACGGGAGGACGGCTCCGTCGTTGACGCTGCTCTCTACACGGACGAATACTGGCTTGAACCAGGGACAATGGAGATCTTTGCCGCCCCCGCCCAATAAGGTATTACGGTCAGCTGACACCGTATCTGAGCTACTGAGGTTCGCGCGAGGTCACAGGCAATGGTGAACGGCAACGGAATGAAGAATGAAAAATGACGGATGAAAGCGTGAGGGGCAACGTCCTCGTTGCCTGAAATGGGGAGGAGTGCGCTCGTCGTGACCGTTTGGTCCTTTGGGGCTTGTCGAAAGTTATTCTCATGAACGTTCCCGCGCACGGCGCGGGCGGGGAGCTTGCCTATAACTTGATCAAATGTTGCCAATATCCAATATTGCCAATAATCAGTCCCAATAATCAATCGGAGACTGGCAACATTGGAACTGGTAACATTTCCACATTGGCAACATTCTCAACGTTATTCCCATGAATTATTTTCAGTACATTCCGTGGATTCCGTGGTTGAAAACTGAATCGTTGAAAGATTTTGAAATTGGATCTGTAGATTTTTTGTATCTGCCGCATTCTTACTAGACGGAAGGCAATGATGCCTTCGAAAGAGAGAAAGGAATTCGATCATGAAAAAGATAACAATTATTTGTGCAACCGTTCTTCTTGGTTTTGTTGCGTTCGCTCAGGAACGTTCGGGTATGGAAAGGCGTATGCGGGAGAATCCGGATGCGAAGTTGCACCGTTTCTCCACGACAGTGGAAAAAGAACGTCCGCAGCTCAACGACGAGACGAAACGTCTCATCGCGGCGTATCACCGCAATCCGTCGGAGGAGAATCGCGCCGCTTTGCGGAAACAGTGCGCGATCAACTACGACAAGATTGTCGAGCGTAAGAAAGCGAAGCTGGAGGAGTTGAAACATACGGCAAAGCACCAGTCGAAAGTCGATGAGATGCAGGATATCGTTGATGAGATGATTGCCAACCGCGAACACCGCATCGACCAGACGATGGCGCGATTCACGGATTCCCGGTTTCGCGGCCATAATCAAAACACAGGCTATCTCCCACTTCTGGGTGCGGCAAGGAACGTTTCGGTCGCATACGCGCCGGTTACGAACGAGGACTACGCCAAGTTTACCGGGAAGCCTGTTGCTGCGGGGACGGAGAAGCGCCCTGTGACGAACGTATCCGTCGAGGACGCGGCGAAATACTGTAAGTGGCTCGGTGAGCGCGATCCGAAACACGCCTACCGTCTTCCAACGGAGGAAGAGTGGGAACTTGCGGCGGGACACATGCCGAAGGATGCGGATTTCAATTGTGGTGTCGGTGATGTCGTCCGCCCCGTGGATGCGTTCGCGCAGACGAAAGGCGCGTCTGGCGGAATCGACTTCTGGGGCAACTGCTGGGAGTGGACGGCAACGAAGCGAGGCGAGGGAAAGAACGCTGTCAAGGGCGGTGCGTTCGATTCCAAACGAACCGACTGTCGCACCGAGGCGAAGAACACGGCGAAGGATACCTCCAAGGGCTACCCCAACGTGACCATGCGCCTTGTACGCGAAGAATGCAATGCTCATCACTTATAGCGATGGCATGGTGAACGTCGAGACCCTTGCGGTCTGCGTACCCGGTAAGGCGACAACGACTGATGCGATACCAACTTTGAGAAATG
>JAFYDR010000192.1 GCA_017544725.1 Kiritimatiellia bacterium | reverse complement strand
TAGCTGTCGATTGCGATAGCCGCGTAGCGGCGACAGATTACAGACGGGGGTGAGCGAAGCGTAACCCCCGGTAACGCCACCCCATACGATACAGCCGCGTAGCGGCGACACAAAGTTCGATGACAAGAACGTTGTGAAGACGGCTTCGCCGTCTTATCGAACGACACGCAACATGGGACACGAGACATGCACCACCTCGTCACTCGTCATTCGTCACTCGTCACTGGCGGCCTTGTCGCCCTGTGTCGCCCCTACGGGACTGCGGGAGGCGCAACATCCCCATTACCTCACTTCGTTCGGAATGAAGAATGAAAAGAAGGGGGTAGGCAGTAGCAGCGGTGGGGTGCTGGTGAGGTGGCAGCCCCGTATCATTGCAGAAGGAAAAGACGGATGTCGTCAGGGGCAATCTCCACGGCGAGTCCGTCTTTCGTCCATTCCTGCTCTTGTCCGGTCAACAGTTCTTTCACGCGGCACGACGTATCCTGCTTGCGAAAGCGCAAGATGTCGCGTTGCGGCGTTTTCGTCGGATTGAAAACGGTGAGGTAACTGTTACCCGGTTGCGTTCCGAACCGCTCCAAATGGAGTTTCCCTTCGCTTGTGGTCACGCCGGTCAGCGGTTCCCACCCCGCCTCGGCAACGCGCCGAACCAACGGGATGTACTTCTTGAAGAGCGGACGGTCGCGCTCGTACCATTCCGGGTTCTGGAAATACTGGTCGGTAGAGGCGTCTGCGCTGAAGTAACCGGGGAAGAAGCCGAATGCGAGCGAGCGTTTCATGAAACGCTCCGACTCCTCGTATCCCCACTTGGTGAAGTCCGTGTTCATCAGGTAACAATAGGGTTTCTGCCGACAGAGTGCGCGGCAGTAGAACATATCCGGGATCGAGGTTGGATCCCATCTCTTCGCCCGATGCCAGTCTGTCTCCGTTCCCATGACGTCCAACAACGGCGGCAACCAGCTCCAGTTACTGGGTACGGTATTCGCCATCATCAGTCGTTCCTGCTGATGCGCCTCATCCGCCAGTCCCTTGATGTATTCGTAACAGATCATGCCCTTGTAGATGCCGACGGCATGGGTTTTGGGGTCAAAGGTAAGCGGCGTCTTCATCCGCGCAAAATGGTCCCGCCGGAAGTCCAGCATATCGGTCACGTACCCGCTCGCGGAATCGATGTACTCGCCATCCGCACCTTTCTTTGTCTGCGGATCGTATGGAGTCTTACAGACACGGTCACGCGCCTTGCAGGAGAATCCGGTGACCTCCCCTTCCAGTCCAGGTGCGTCGTTGAGACTCCATACGATCCCGTTACACCAGGGCGTGTATTGGAAAAGCCCCGGAACTTCCCCTCGCTGGTTACGGAAGGAACTGGTCTTCAGCGCACGTGCGTGCAGGTTCCCTTTCGCGGCAAGCCCCTCTGCGATTTCCAGCGCGTTGGAAAGGGTGTAGGGCGAGCCTTTCGGAATGCTCATCCACCAAGTCATCGGTTCCGTGTAACGGAAGGTCAGGATGTCGTGCGCATCGTCCCACGAGGTTTCCGTGATTCCTTCCTTGAAGCGAAAACCGAAGTCCTCCCATCCCTTTACCTTGCTGATGTTGGCGAAAGGCATCCACAGTCCCTGTCGCTCTACCCGACGTACGAACGCTTGCGGGAAGAGACGGTAGTAGGCGTCCAACGCATTGCGGAATCCCTCCTCGAGGGAAAAACGGAACGTGCAGAAGCGAATCTTCACCGTCGGGCATTCGCGTGTCAGGCCGAGATCGTAGGCCAAGAAAAATTCGCGCGACCCTCCGTTGTATGCGACGCGATAGACAGCGGGGAAATCAGGATCGATACCGAGTCCGAACCCACGTCCATTCTCCTGCATGACGGCAAACGGATAACGGGAGAGTCGTCCGTTTCCGGGTACTGACCACGCAGTCACATCGGCGACCTCCCAAGACTGTCCCGAACCATCCCGCTTGGATTCTCCCGCGTCCAGCCAAACGGCCCCCGCCGGCATCGGAATGACGTAGTACAACGTGAATGCATGATCGCGTTCGTCTGGGGAGGTAATGCTCACATCGAAGAACTCGCAATCTCCCGCACCCTTGGTCTGTGTACAGACGACTTGCGGAATTCCTTTCGTCTTCGCCTCTGCCGCGTCTGCAGGCACCGTGACGAAATCGCCGTTTCCCGATACATCGCGGAGGATGAACCCGCGTTCCACCGAACGGACTTCGGAAACGGGAACCCCGTCGAAATTCTGAGCGTTCTTCATCTGTGCAGAACCGAAACGGAGATTACGAAAACTCGCGCGTCCCGGCCGATTCCGGAATAACGCATACGCCGAAAGCTGGCGAATCGGTTTGCTCGGTTGGAAGAGTATTTCGCGGCTATGCCATGTCTTTTGGCTCGGATCAAACGCGGTGCTGACACCCCACTGGTGCGTCCCGTCCTGATAGGTGATGTCGATGTAGAGCGAATAGTTCATAGAAGATTCGGAACTCCACTCCTGTTCGGATTTAGACTCACCCGTGAATCGGATCGCCGAGGGTTCGTGCTGGTCTAGCTGAAGTACCCATCCCGCACCGCGAACGGCAGAGTTCGTTCCGTTATCGCAGACGATCTCGCCATCCGGCGCAACGGTAAAGCCGGCATTGTACCGAAACGCCTTTTCAGGCAACAACGCTGTCGTCTCGATTTCCTTCGACGCGATTCGATGCTTGACCACCGTCGATTCCGCATACGCAGAGAACACGCACGCCAGTGCGCAACACCATGACAACACTCTCATAGCCTACTCCCTTTCCAAGAACTTTTGTGAATGTTTCAAACATTCCCAACGACTACTTGCACGTCATGGTATCACGATTTGATACCGCTTTCAATCCCAAACGAAAAATCGATTCTTCTAGATTTTTTTGGCGCATCTGTGTAATTCACCGTCGCCTTCTGAAAATGAAAACAACAGAAACAACTTACCTATAACTTCGCCATGCGAAGCAATGACAAATGACAAATAACGAGTGAAGAATGAAACAATGCGGTGGTTTTCCAAGTTATTGCTATGAACGTTCTCGCATGCACAGCGCGGGCGGGGAGCTTTCCCATAACTTCGCTGCGCGAGGGCGGCGAAGCCGCCAGAGGCGGCAATAAAAATGACGAATGAAGGGAGGTGCCGCATGTCGTTTGTCGTGTGTCATCGGTAGCTGTCGATTGCCATCGATTGCTATCGAACGCGACACGCTTATCGGGACCATTTAGCCCTGAAGGGGCGGCAAAACAATCTACCGTAGCTCGCCATGCCATGCCGACTCTTACTCAGTATTTGTGATTTGCGAACAATTGTGACAATTGTGATTTGTGAACAATACTCACGTTATCCCCATGAATACTCCCGTATGCGGTGCTGGCGCAGATGCGGGCAGATCTACCTCGGCGTTTCGCGCTTTGCCTTTCGCTTTTGACTTGTTATACTGTGTGGGTACACGGGTAAACGGAGAAAAGTGATTGCTGAATCGGCAGCTTCCTCTGTGTGCCGCTTATGGAGGTGAACACGCATGAAAAAACTCTTTGTCATTGATCTGATGCCTTTCCTGTATCGTGGGCACTTCGTCTTTTTGAAAAATCCCCGAATGACAAGTACGGGTATCAACACCTCCTCATTAACCGGCTTTGCGAACAGCGTGGTGCAGATTCTCAAGGAGTACGAGCCGACGCACGTCGTACTGGCAATGGATTCCTCCACAACCACTTTCCGGAAGGAGAAGTTTCCCGCGTACAAGGCGCAGCGTGAAAAGATGCCGGAGGATTTAGCGGCTTCGATTCCAATGGCGATGGAGTTGGCTACAGCCTTGCGTATTCCCGTTCTGCGGGTGGACGGGTACGAGGCGGACGACTTGATGGGAACGCTTGCAGCAATCGCTTCGCGGCAAGAGGGATGGGAGACGTATCTGGCGACGCCGGATAAAGACGCTGCTCAGTTGGTTGGTCCGCGTACACTTCTCTTCCGTCCCGGGAAAGGTGGTAGTGCCGCGGAAATCTACAACGAGCAGAAGGTGTTGGAGCACTGGGGACTTTCTACACCCAGACAGATGATCGATTATCTGGGTTTGGCGGGCGACGCCTCTGACAACATTCCCGGTGTCGCTGGGGTCGGCGAAAAGACCGCAATGAAACTGCTCCAGCAATACAATACGCTGGAAGAGGTACTGGCGCATGCCTCAGAGATCAAAGGCAAGCTGGGTGAACGAGTTGCCGCCTCGGCGGAGGACGCGCGCCTGAGCAAGTGGCTTGCGGAAATCCGTACGGATGTGCCGCTGGAGGTCGATCTGGAATCCTTTGCCCGTTGCGAGCCGGACGCGGAGGCATTGCTTCCAGTCCTACGTAAGTACGAACTGTTCTCATTGGGGCGTCGGTTGCTGGGCGAAAACGCATTTGATTCCTTCCCGTCGGAAGAGGAAGAGAAGTATGTGAAACTGGCAACCTTTCCGCACAACTATGTTTGCGTACGGACTGAAGACCAGATTCAAGCACTGTTGACCGAACTGGAAAATGCCGAACGGTGGTCGTTCGACACGGAGACAACGGGACTCGATCCTCGCCATGACCGATTGGTCGGAATGTCGTTCTCGACCGCACCGGGAAAGGCGTGGTGGGTTCCCGTTCCCGTTGAACGCGAGGCATGTATCGCCTTCCTGCGCCAGTTCGCGCCGGCATTCGCCAATCCTTTCTCGATCAAAATCGGACACAACGCGAAGTTCGACCTGACGATTCTGCGGCAGTACGGAATCGAGTTGAAAGGCGAGTTGCGCGATACGATGCTGGCGCACTACGTGCTCGATGCGGCAGATTACCACAACATGGATCACTGCGCGCGCGAGCTGCTTGGATATGATCCGATTCCAATTTCGACATTGATCGGCGAGAAGAAAAAGGGGACAACGCAGGGAAACATGGGCGATCTTCCTGTGGAGTTCATCACGGATTATGCGGCGGAGGATGCCGACGTGACGTTGCGTTTGGACGAGGCGTTGCGCCCCAAGGTGCGGGATGCGGGAATGTTACGTGCGTTGAGCGAGGTGGAGGAACCGCTGATTCCCGTCTTGCTGGACATGGAGACGGAGGGAATCCGCGTCGATGAGGCCACGCTGAAGGAGTATGGCAAGGAGTTGGATCACGAATTGATTGGACTGGTCACTCGGATCAATGAGCTGGGGGGCGGCAACTTCAATCCCGCGTCACCCAAGCAGTTGGGCGAAGTTTTGTTTGAGCGGCTGAAGCTGGATCCCAATGCCACAAAAACAGCCAGCGGTCAGTATGCCACAAGCGAGGAGATTCTGGTCAAGTTACAGCAGAAACACCCGATTGTGCCAGCCATTCTGGAATATCGTGCGTGTAGCAAGTTGAAATCCACCTACGTGGATAAGCTGCCTGATTTCCGCGACGAAAACGGACGGATTCACACCACCTTCTCGCAAGCGCTTACGGAGACGGGGCGGCTCTCTTCTTCCGATCCCAATCTCCAGAATATTCCGATTCGCACGGAACGCGGGCAGCGTATCCGTGCCGCGTTTGTCGCGCGTGATGAGAATCACGTAATCCTTTCTGCCGACTACTCGCAGATCGAGTTGCGTGTGATGGCGGCGATGAGTCGTGACCCCTCGCTGATGGAGGCGTTCCGCAACCACGAGGACATCCACCTCGCAACAGCCGCGCGCGTGTACGGGATGCCGAAGGAGTTGATCACGGATGAAATGCGTTCCGCCTGCAAGCGTGTGAATTTCGGTATCATCTACGGAATCTCCGCATTCGGGCTCTCGCAGCGACTGAATGTTTCGCGGAAGGAGGCGGGTGACTTAATCGAAACCTACTTTGCGCAATATCCCGGAGTCAAGGCGTACATGGAGAAGGCGAAGGCGGACGCGCACGAAAAGGGATATGCGGAGACCCTGCTGGGCCGGCGCCGCAGTTTGCGCGACATCAACTCGCGAAATGCGACTTCCCGTCAAGCGGCGGAGAGAAACGCCATCAACACGCCGATTCAGGGAACGGCGGCTGATTTGATCAAGCTGGCGATGATTCGAATCCATCGTGAATTGCACGAGAAGAGACTGTGCACGAAGATGATCCTGCAGATTCACGATGAACTGCTGTTCGACGTACCGAAGGAGGAAACGGACACGGTACGGACGTTGGTAGAGAACGCAATGGTGAACGTATGGAACATTGGCGTTCCTCTGGAAGTCGGTATCGGAACCGGTCCGAACTGGCTTGAAGCGCACTAGACCGAAGCCGTCAGCTGAGAAGCGGGGAAGCTGAGAATCGGGGACGATGGAGACGATGGGGACAATGGGGACGGGTGTTTAGTCGCCAGTCTCGCCAGTCCGTTCCGTTTCGGGCAGCGTCCTCGTTGCCCGAAATCGAAAGTTATTCCCATGAACGTTTCCGTGTGCGGAGCGGGCGGAGTGTCTCTGACAGGATTAACAGGATTTACCCTAGATTCCCCTAACAGGGGATGGCTAAAGCTGATAGCTGAAAGCTAGAGAGGCTATTTCGCTTCAAGGACGCGGGCGAGGAATCGACCTGTCTGCGATTCCTTGCAGGCGGCAACTTCTTCCGGTGTTCCGGCGCAGACGAGGTTGCCGCCGTCGCGACCGCCTCCAGGACCGAGGTCGATGATATAGTCCGCGCATTTGATGACGTCGAGGTTATGCTCGATCACCACGATCGTGTTGCCGCTTTCGCGGAGTTTCAACAACAGGGAAAGGAGCTTGCTCACATCGTCAAAATGAAGTCCTGTTGTCGGTTCGTCCAACAGGTACAGCGTCTTGCCCGTCGCGCGTTTGGAGAGTTCCGCCGAGAGCTTGATGCGTTGCGCTTCGCCGCCCGAGAGCGTGGTCGAGGATTGCCCTAGACCGACGTATCCCAGTCCGACTTGATTCAACGTCTCCAACTTGCGTGCGACGGTGGGGATGTTTTTGAAAAAGACGAGTGCCTCCGCCACTGTCATATTCAGGACCTCGGCAATGTTCTTGCCGTTGTAACGGACTTCCAACGTCTCTTTGTTGTACCGTGCGCCGTTACACTGCTCACAGGTCACATACACGTCCGGGAGAAAGTTCATTTCCAGCTTGCGCAGTCCGTCGCCGCCGCAGACTTCGCAACGCCCTCCCTTCACGTTGAAACTGAAACGTCCTTGGTCGTACCCGCGCATCTTGGCGCCGGGCGTTGCGGCGAAGAGTTCGCGAATTCCCGTGAACGCGCCCGTGTAGGTTACGGGGTTGCTGCGTGGCGTACGTCCGATCGGACTCTGGTCAATCTCGATTACCTTGTCGAGCAGGTCGTCGCCCGTGATCTTGCGGAACTTGCCGGGTTTGTCGCTTGACCGATAGAACTTTTGGAAAAGATACCGTTTGAGAATGTCGCTGATGAGCGAGGATTTTCCAGATCCCGATACGCCCGTCACCACGACGAAACATCCGAGCGGAATCTCCACATCGATGTTTTTCAGGTTGTTCTCCTGCGCACCGTAGATACGGAGACGTTCTTTACCGGGCTTGATCCGTTTCTTCGGAACGGGTACGCTTCTGCGCCCCGAAAGGTAGTCGGCTGTCAACGAGCCTTTCGCATGGAGCAATCCTTTGTAATCGCCTTGGTAGGTGACATTGCCGCCTTCGATTCCCGCGCCGGGACCGAGGTCAACGATGTAATCGGCGTTGCGCATCATCTCCTCGTCGTGTTCAACGACAACCACAGTGTTGCCACGCTGCTGCAAGGCGCGCAACATGGTGATGAGCCGTTCGTTGTCGCGGGGATGCAATCCGATAGTCGGTTCGTCCAACACATATAGTACGCCCATTAGTCCCGAACCGATCTGCGTGGCAAGACGAATCCGCTGCATTTCGCCGCCCGACAACGTGGAACTTTCCCGGTCAAGCGAGAGGTAATCCAAGCCCACGTCCAGAATGAAGTGGAGACGACGGCGAATCTCTTTCAGGATGTCGCCGACCGCCTGTTGTTCCACGGGTGAGAGTTTCAACCCGTCGAAGAAACGGACGGCGGTGGTGATGTCCATGTGCATCACCTCGATGATGGTCTTTCCACCGACGGTACAGACGCAAGACTCGGGACGCAACCGCTTACCGCCACAGTCGGGGCAGACTTGTCGCGTCATGAACTGCGCGAGTTTGTCGCGCACATCATCGCTCTCGTTCTGCTCATAGCGGTGCTTGAGTGTTGCCAGCACCCCTTCAAACGGACGGTCGTTGTTTCGCCACTCCAACACGAGATTTCGGCTGTCTCCACCGTGCATCAACATCTTGCGAAACTTCGCGGAGAGTTTTTCGTACGGCGTGTCTAGCGAGACGCCGTACTGTGTGGCGATCGCCTCCAGCAGGTACTTGTAATAGACGATTGCGTGATGACCCGCTACGCGCCAAGCCTTGATTGCCTCGCCCAACGGCTTGGTCTTGTCGGGCACCACCAGATCCTCGTCGAAAACCAACAATGCGCCGATGCCGGAACAGGTCGGGCAGGCTCCGAAAGGACTATTGAACGAAAACGAACGCGGCTTCAATTCCTCGAAGCTGATTCCGCATTCGGGACAGGCGTTCTTTTCGGAGAAAAGGACTTCGCGCGGTTTGGCGGCAGCTGCCGCCTCTGCCTTGCGAGCCTCCTCTGCCATGGCGGTATCCTGCGGTGCGGGAGCGACCGCTTCGGTCGGGGGGATGATCTGTACCATGACGATGCCACCGCCCTCTTTCAACGCCGTCTCCACGGAATCGGTCAATCGACTGCGGATGGCGGGAGCCGCCACCAAGCGATCGACCACGGCGTCAATCAAGTGGTTCTTCTTCTTGTCTAGCTCCGGCACGTCGTCAAGTGCGTACATTTGGCCATCGACTCGGACGCGCACGAACCCCTTCTTCCGTACATTCGCCAACACGTCCTCGTGGCGACCTTTACGGCCGCGCACGAGCGGTGCGAGAATCACCAGTTTCGTCTTGGGCGGCAGCTTCATCAGTTGATCGACAATCTCATCCGCGCTCTGTTTGCGCACGGGCTTGCCACATTGCGGACAATGCGCCTGACCGATAGAGCCGTAGAGCAGACGGAGGTAGTCGTGGATTTCGGTCACGGTGGCGACGATGGAACGCGGGTTGCTACCGGTGGTATGTTGTTCGATGGAAATGGCAGGGGAGAGTCCCTCGATCTTCTCCACGTCCGGCTTCTCCATTTGGTCGAGGAATTGCCGAGCATAAGCGGAAAGGCTCTGAACATACCGCCGTTGCCCCTCTGCGTAAAGCGTGTCGAAAGCAAGAGAAGACTTGCCGGACCCGCTCAATCCCGTGATTACGGTCAAGGAATCGCGCGGAATCCGCACGTTGATGTTTTTGAGGTTGTGCTGCTTGGCACCGGTTATAAGTATGTCAGACATGACGGCAGTTCCCATAAAATGGCAAAGTTTGAAACGCCGAACAAGATACACTTTTCGTGAACGAAAGTCAAACCGGAGGTCTCGCCTATAACTTCGCTACGCGAAGTAGTGACGAGTGAAGAGTGACGAGTGACGAGAGAAATTTCACGCGGAGGCGCAGAGGTTCGCATGAGACCGCAGAGAATGGGGAGGGGTACTGCGGTGACGATGCCTCACCGTTGATTTCGACTGCACTCGATTGCATTAGAGCGCACTCGATTGGGAGAATCGTGCTTGTCGCATATCGCGTGCCTCACCTTTGCGGACTTCGCGGCCTTTGCGTGAGACAAAAACACGCTGGCTCTGCGACCTCTGTAAACCTCGGCGGCTCCGCGCGAGGAAAGATGCGATACGGTACACTCGTCATTTGAAACGGGGTGCATCTGCGTTTTTCGCCGCCAGTTCAGCTATCGTTTGAAACAGAAAACAACAGAAACAACTTACAAAAACAACTTGTCTTTAGAGCGCGGGCTAACTCGCCCGCGCCCCAATAGTCGATCCCATAAAGGCGAGGGGACAATGATACCAGATGATTGTCGCGGTAAAGGCAAAGAAAAGGCGATGTGCGGACCGGTTAGTCCACACACCTCTTTCAGTTGTTGTATTCAGGTTGTTCCTGTTGTTTCCAAAATCCTCTCGTGCGCATGAAAATTACACAGATGCGCCCTTAGGAGCGGGGCGGCAATTGTCGCCCCGCTCCTTCATCGTTACCGAACTATGAAGATGAGGCCCTTGACACTCAGGACCAGCTGGTTGTTGACAATCTGCATGCCCATACCGGAAAGCGGCTCGCCGTTGAAGTAGATCCGCCAGCTCTTGATGTTGTCGGCATTCAGCGTCTGTCCGATTGTGAGCGGAACAACATATCCATTCGGAAGCGAATCCGTTCCGGTCAGGTACAACGTTCCGTTCGCTGCGCAGTTCAGCATGGAGATCGTGCCGCCGCCGTTCTCGCAATCGACACGCAAGGCACCGATCTGTTCGGAAGAGGAGGCGATGTTCAACACGGCATCGTCCGCCACTGCCACGGTTGTCGAAGGGTTGATTACAGGTTGCGACGGGATCGTCATCTCGAATGGCGTTCCGTTGTTGAAATCCGTGAAGGTTGTCGTCGGGTGCGGCATATCCGTCCGATCATCAACTACGAACCAGCTGACTCCATCATAGCTACCCTCCAGCAACCAAGAAGAGGGCGAACGTCCTTGATTGTCATTGGCTGTGGTCAACAGATAAGAGACAACCGGAGTATCCGTATCCGCAAGGCGCAGGGTGAAGGTGCGCCAGACGCTCGGATCACCCGTCTTCAAACCGGTGACACCGGTGGCGCACCACTTGGTCCCGGTATTGTTATCGAACAGACGGAGCGGACTCTCCGCACCATAGCTCGACGAATTACCACAGGCATACGTGGCGGGAGTGCAGAACGATCCAGGCTGCAGTTGCGATGGATCGGTTCCCACCGCCATTTCCGTGAGATTCAGAGCTTGGCGGTTTCCGGCTGCGTCGAAGAGCTTGAACTCCGAGAACTGCATCGCCGCATCACCGTTGGAGTTGGTCTTGCGGATTGTCATGCGGAACCAGGTCGGCGAGGATTTGATTTCGACCGTGCCGCTGTTGACCACGAGGTCTCCCGTGAAACTGTTCGTACCGGTGAGGATGAGGCATCCGTTACCGTTAATCGCCACGGAACCATCGCCGATCAAATTTCCTCCACACATCGTGTTCGTGCCAGAGACGGTAGTGAACGAGAGCGAGGCGCCGTTCGTCAGGATGACCGAGCCTCCATTGCCGAGGAAATCACCGCCGACAGCAAATGTGCCGTCGTCCAGAATCAGCGTGGCTCCATCGGATACCTGAACCGTCGAACTGGACAGAGCGGCTGCACCGCCGGACGTAAACGTATCCGCGATCCAATGCCGTTCTCCAACGAAAGTGGAGTATCCACTCTGGATATCCAGATCGACCCACGTCGTGCCGTCCTCGCTTCCCTGCAGACGCCAGTCCATCGGATTGCGGCACGTCGTCTTATTAACAATGGGATCATATTGGTCATTTGCCGTCGCCCATGTATAGTGCGTCACGCGGACAGGTGCCTCGTAGTCGATCTGCAACCAGCATTCGTCGCGAAGCTGGGCGGAACCGCTGTTGTCGCGCGCACCGTTAAAGTCTAGGAACTTGGTAGTCAAGTCACCGTCCACCGCCGAGACGGCAGTTTCCGGTGGTTTTCCGGCGGGAGTAGGTGAAGCCTTTCCGGTTCCGGAACGGCTGACGCTCTGGTAGGGACGAGTCACGTCCGTTCCGTCACAGAGGAGCTTGAACTCGCCGATCTGCATGGAATTGGCGGAGGTGCCGTAAACTAGTTCCACCTTGAAGCGATAGTGGCTGTAGGCCCGACCGGAGAGGCGTGCCGTGCCCTCGTACACGTGGAATCCCGCGCCGCCTGAGGTTTGGACGTCCATCGTACCAGCACCTGCTTTTCCAAGCACCACGTTGGTGGGCAACATAAACGTGGACGAGAGGTTGCGCCCGTCCGCACCAAGAATCAGTTCCGAAATACCTGACGCCTTGTTGGTGAGGCTCGAACCCGCGAAGGAGATATCGTTGACGGTCAACTTCTTGCCGTTGAGATCCAGCTGGGCGGCGTTTGCGATCGAAAGCGTACCCTTGCCAGTACCATACGGAAGGAGGTTGTCGCCAAGCAGAGTCGTCGGTCCCTCCTCCAGCACAGTGTCTCCCGCGTAGTCCGCGTTTAGCGCGTTCGCATTCCCGATCTTCAGCACGCCCTTGCCGCGCTTGATGAAGCCGCCGTCACCGGTCAGGTGGGTCGGGTTATGGGCGGTAACCGCCAACGTGTTGGTCGTCGCTGCGGTGGAATCGATGATGATATTCTTTCCGGCAGGAGCACTCACCACATATGAGCTATACTGCTGGGATTCAATCACGGCGGTCTGCGAGGTGTTCGGCTTTAGCTCACCTCCGTCGAAGACGATTTGGACTTGCGGGTCATCGTTCGCGTAAAAGTTCCCCTCTACTATTCCGCCATCGTGGATCGTGAGGGTCGCGTTGACCTCGTCCCGCCGCGCTCCGTCGTTCAGGCTCATCCGCGAAAAATGGAACGGGCTGCCGCTGTGCATCACGCCGTCCTTCCAAACCGAGACGTCAGCCGTGGTGAAGTAGCGAGCTGTACCGCTATTCCCTCCGATATCAATAGTGGTTGCATTGAGCGTACCGTTGGTGACAACTACGGATCCGTTAGTCCCGTTATCCCCGACCCAGACATGGTCGGAGGAAAGCTTGCCGCCTTCCACCTTGTAGGGCTGACCATTGGTAGAGAAGAGCCACAGGTTGGACTCCTGATAGTATTCGCCGGTGTTGTTGAGCTGGATCAGATTGTTGTCTTCCGAGAAGATCGCGCGGTTTCCGGTAAACAGGAACTTGCCAGGGCCGTCAATGGCCAGCGGCAGCGCTTCCAGTCCTGTGTTCTCAAGAATGAGGTATCCGGATGCGGAATGACCGACTAAATGGAAGGGTGACTCGACCGAGACCTCCGAATGCGTCACCGTACCTATGAGCCTTGGTGTACCGCCCATCGTTGGACCGCCGAGCCGGTCGGTGTAGAACTGCCCGTTATACCCGAGCAGATCCACTCCGCCTGAAATGCTCGCATCGATGGTGTAAAGCGGATCCGAAACCGGACGCTCGCTCTCATTCTCGTAGGTGATTTTGTCGGCGTCTCCCGGAACTGCCAACACGTATGAGGCGCCGGAATGGACATAAACGGTCTGGTCCTCGGCAAGTGCGTGTCCGAGATAGAGAGAACCAGCCTCCACGACGATCGGACCGGTGAACGAGTTTCCCGTCGTATTCATCACTAGATTGCCGCTTCCCTGCTTCACCAGCGTACCGGTACCCGCGACATTCGTGCGCTTGGTGGTGCTAAAAGTGACGTTGTAGGAGCCGGTATCCAAGTAACTAGTCGTTCCATCTACAAAGTTGATCTCCATCAACCCATAGCCGCCGCCGATGTTTCCCGCACCAGCGCTCACGAACTGCCAAGTACCGCCTTGCAGATTCAGCGTGGCAATTCCGGCGTCGTTTACAGAAATGGTATTCGGTTTTAGCAACCCGCCAGGCAACAGGTTCACGACGGCCGCGCGCATGTAACGATTGGTGTCGTTCACCCATTCAGTAGCGTTCGGGAAAAACGCCGCCAGTTCCAGCCACGCGCACTGCAAGGTTCCCGCCAGGTTGATGATACCAAGGGTTGGCAACTGGCGTTCTTCAGCACTAGATGCGTTGCACCCCACGCGAATGCGCTGGCTCGCCTTCAGCAACGCGCCGTTCGCGACGTTGACTGTGCCGGTTCCACCGAGCTTGCCGATCGCGAGGGCCTGACTCGAGTTGGCGGATTCGTACGACTGGATATCCAGCGTAGCCCCCGACTCTAGATTCACCGTCGCGTTGATTCCCGCGTTGGTGGCAATGATAGATGTCACCGTGGTCGAACCGGAAACCGTCAGCGTGGAGTCCGCGCCGATCGTGAACGTCCCGTTCACCGTGAACTTGGGAATGGTCGCCGTACCCGTGAACGTGTCGGTCTCGCCGACGTCCAACAGGTATGCCGTGCCATCGACAACTGCGGCAAAGGCCGCCATCGTCAAACCAAGCGCAAAACCGAATACCATCATCTTTTTCATCATACCGATACCCCTTTTCAGAAATACACCACATCCAAAATACGTGCATCTAGTATAATTTCTTCTTCAACCCCTGTCAATCGTTTTTCACAGACGCATACCCATAATTTCACGTAGCGAAGTAGTGACACGCGGCGAAGCCGCCAGAGGCGGCAATGAAGAATGAAGAGAGAAAAATGAAGAATGAGGGCGGCGGAGCCGCCAATGACGAATGACGAGTGACGAATGAAAGAAAGCCTGTCTGTCTCGTCAGTCCA
Source organism: Kiritimatiellia bacterium (assembly GCA_017544725.1). Taxonomy (GTDB): domain Bacteria; phylum Verrucomicrobiota; class Kiritimatiellia; order RFP12; family UBA1067; genus RGIG8368. The sequence goes on along the minus strand of JAFYDR010000192.1, from coordinate 16,950 downwards.
ATGCGGCGTATCGCGTGTCGTTTGTCGCTTCGGGCTAAGTCACTTCGGGGCGCCCCCACTTATAATTCTATCTCTCGTCACTCCTCACTACTTCACTACTTCGCAACGCGAAGTTATGCGTGTCATCGGTAGCTGTCGATTGCAATCGATTGCTATCGAACGGATCACGCTTATCGTGACCGTTTAGCCCTGAAGGGCGTCAACTGTGTACTGTTGCCCATTCGGGGCCTTCAGGTGGAAAGCTTCACTTAGTCCCGAAGGGACACTTAACCCACAAAAGGTTCGCTAGATTGCTGGTATCGTGATGTTATTTTGCTGGTTTGATACTTGATATTTTGTAGAAATGGTGCTATTCTAATCCGAAATTATTTCTTTTCGCGGGCGTTTTGTCCTCGGAACAGAAGCTATGGTTGGTTGTCAGAGGAGTGAGAGGATAGCGATGAAACGGATTTGGACATCGATGGTTTGGGCATTGGTGGCGGCGGTTGCGACCGCTGAGACATGTATCGTTTCCGGCTCGACCGCACGGACGGCGGCGGCGAGTAGTACGGCGGCGGTGAGCGCACCGGTGGAAGCGGCGACGGCGGCGGTCTCCGCTCCGACGGCATCCGCAAGTGCGTTGGACACGCGGACGGCTACGGAGGACGAGTCGGCGTGGATTACGCTCGACACGCGGAAACCGTTCGGGACGATCCTGATGCTCAAATGAGGAATGTCAACGCCACGGAACGATCCTTTTTGGGAACTCGCGATTTTCCGTGTATTCCGTGGTTGAGATAGGATAACCGAGAGGAGAATGAGATGAAGAAATCGATTGTGATGTTGGCCGCGTTGTCAGCGGGGTGTGCCGCGTATGCAGCGACCCCGTCGGTCTCGAACGTGACGCTGGCGCAGGATCCCGCGACGCGACTGGTGACGGTCACGTATGACTTGGCGGACGCGGACGCGATTATCACGCTGGACGTGCTGACGAACGGTACGGCAAGCGTGGGCGACGCGAACCTGACGGTGTTGTCGGGCGACGTGAACCGCCTCGTCAGTCAAGGCAGCGGGAAGAAAATCGTATGGAGACCGGATGCGGCGCTCGCGTCCTACGCGGCGAATGCGACGGCGGTGATTTCGGCGTGGACGGAGTCGAATCCGCCGAACTACATGGCGGTCAACCTCTCCATCACGAATGATCTGCGCTACTACACCAGCGCGGAGGCGTTGCCTTACGGCGGTCTGTCGAACGACTGTTACCGGAAGGACATCCTGCTGATGCGCCGCATTCCCGCGAAGGGTGTGACGTGGTGGATGGGACAGCGCACGAACGAAAAGGGTGGTTCTGAATACAAGGCGCGCGAGACGCGGCATCAGGTGACGCTCACCAACGACTACTGGATCGGTGTCTTCGAGTTCACCTACGGTCAGTGGCGGCGCATGACCAGTTATCCCGACGGTTATTTCACGAACATGTGGTATCGCGAGACGCGTCCTGTGGAAAAGGTCTCGTACAAGATGCTGCGCGGAACTTCGACATACGAGAACTGGCCGACCTCTTCGGAAGTGACCAATACTTGTATCATCGGGCGTCTTCGTACGCATTCGGGAATCGCGACGTTAGACCTGCCGACGGACGCGCAGTGGGAGTACGCCTGCCGCGCGGGAACCGCCGAGGGGCTGTATTCGGGATTCGATATTTCGAACACCGGTAACGATCCGCAGGCGAGTCTGCTGGCACGTCATTACCAGAATGGCGGTCAGGGCGCGAGCGGATTGGAGAGCATGTGCGATCCCTCGCACGGTACGGCAAAGGTTGGCTCTTATCTGCCGAACGCCTGGGGCCTGTACGATATGCTCGGCAATGTCTATGAGTGGTGTCTCGATCGCTGTGCGTCGGACGCGGCCATCGGTGCGGAAGCCGTGACCGAACCGCTCGGCGCAACAACGGGTACCTACCGCATCAAGCGCGGTGGCAGCTGGCGGGGCGATTGCCATTTCACGCGCGCGGCCTATCGAGGTGCGAACAAAGCCACGGATGTAGAACACAGCATCGGGTTCCGCTTGGCGGCGAGGATTCCAAACGCAGAGGAGGAATAAGCCATGAGAAAAGGATGGATGATTGGGGCGGTCTGCTCGATGGCGGCAGCGGCATTCGCGGCGACACCGTCGGTGACGGGTGTGTCGATGTCGCAGGACGCTGCGACGCGCACAGTGACGATCTCGTACAATTTGGAGAACGCGCCGGCGATCGTGACCTTTGACGTGCGGACGAACGGTGTGTCGATCGGCGCGATTCACTTGGACTATGCGGCGGGCGATGTGCATCGGACGGTACAGCCCGGAAACGGAAAATCGATCACCTGGCAGGCTGACAAGGCATGGCCGGATCAAACGTTGGATGTTGCAGCGGCAGAGGCGGTCGTGACGGCGTGGCCCGTAGAGGCGCCGCCGCCTTTCATGGTGTTGAACCTCGTGAACGCGAACGACGTGCGCCACTACGCGACGCTTGATGAGTTGCCCGGCGGCGGCATCACGAACGATCTGTACAAGACGGACTATCTCGTGTTGCGGTACATCGCCGCGAAGAACGTGGAGTGGACGATGGGAAGCATAGCCAGCGCGCCGGGCGTAGTCACAGATGAGTATGACGGAAGTACGCGCGAGACACCGCATCGCGTCACGCTCACCAACGACTTCTACATCGGGGTCTATGAGCTGACGCAGGGACAGTTCTATCGCGTGAAGGGTAAGTACCCGACCTACGCGACGGCGGAGAACGGCGCCTACCTGGAGGATGATCGTGAGGTGCATCCGGCGGACTGCGTGAGCTGGACGGATCTACGAGGCATGACCGCTTCGTTGGGTTGGCCGGCGAATGACGAGGTGGATTCCAACTCCTTCTTCGGGATGCTCCGCGCCTTTTCCGGAATGCGTTTTGACCTGCCGACAGAGGCGCAGTGGGAATTCGCTTGTCGTGCCGGCACCATGTCCGCACTCTACAACGGACATGAGCTTTTCGGTTCCAACTACCGCACTGATTTGCTCGATCCGATTGCCGTGTATAGAGCCAATAGCAATTCGAAGTCGGCACCTGTCGGGACGAAGGAGCCGAATGCTTGGGGACTCTACGACACCCTCGGTAACCTCTTTGAATGGTGTCTAGATCGGTTAACGGACGAAACGGCCGTCGGTTTTCAGATGTCGCCGGACGCCGTGATCGATCCGCTCGGTGCGGAGACGGGCAATTATCGCGTGAGGCGTGGCGGTTGTATGGCGAGCAATGCGGTTTACAACCGTGCCTCATACCGCAGCGCTTCCAACTACACGAGCAGCGCATACACAATCGGATTTCGAGTGGCGTTGCGGATTCCCTGATGCCGGATATCAGAGAAAGGAGCTGAGAAGATGAAAGAGAAGATTGCAATCCTGCTGGTTGGTTTCGGATGCGTGGCGACTTTCGCCGCCGTTCCGACGGTCTCGAATGTGCATGTGGAACAGGACAAGATGACGCGAGAGGTGACGGTGACGTATGACCTCGATGCGGACGCCGTGGTGACCGCCGATTTCATGACGAATGGCGTCTCCATCGGTACGGAGAACTACACGAACGCCGTCGGTACGATGAACTGCCGCGTCGCCGCCGGGACGGGACGAACGATTACGTGGCGTCCCGATCGGATATGGCCGGATCATCAGATTACGGAGAAGATTTTTGGTGTGCGGGTACGCGCGTGGGCGTTAAACGCCCCGCCGCCCTACATGGTTGCCGATGTCGAGAATGGCGAGGTGCGTTACTACGTTTCGGCGGAGGTGGTGCCGGGCGGCATTTCGAACGAAGTCTATAAGACACGGAAGTTGCTCTTCCGGCTCATCTCGGCGAATCGTCGCGAGTTCACGATGGGGGCGCCCGCCTCCATCGCTGGGGATTACGCTTCGCATGAAACGTTGCATCAGGTGACGCTCACCAACGATTTCTATCTGGGCGTATATGAGACGACCCAGCGGCAGTGGGAGTTGGTGAAAGGGAATCGTCCGAGTGTGGCCAACAACGACACCTACTATCAGATGCGTCCGGTGGAGAATGTCTCTTATCAAGACATCCGTGGTTCGACGCTGGGACTCCAGTGGCCGGCGAACGATGCAGTGGATGCGGATTCCTTCTTGGGCGTGCTGCGCGAACGCACGGGTGTTCGCTTTGACCTGCCAACGGATGCGCAGTGGGAGTACGCTTGCAAGGCGGGAACGATGACCGCACTCTACATAGGTACGAATACGGTTAACGCGGCTACGCTGAATCCCATTGCGCGCAATGCAAATAACGGTGGCGGCAACTGGAGTTCCGGTGTTGGTACGAATGGTGCGACGGCTGTCGTGGGTACCTATCTGCCGAATTCCTTTGGTCTTTACGATATGATCGGCAATGTCTATGAGTGGTGCATTGACCGTTGTCCGAGCAATGCGGCGATGGGGTCGGAGGATGCGATTGATCCGCTCGGCATTGCGACGGCAACCGACTACCGTGTGAAGCACGGCGGCAGTGCCGAGGGCAGTCCTCCGTCAAAATACCTACGTGCAACCTATCGCGGCATGAATACCTCCAATACGCGCCATCGTAGCATGGGTTTCCGCGTGGCGTTGCGGTTGTATTGAGGGAAGGGGAATAGGCAGTAGGGAATAGGGAGTAGTAGAGCCGCATGGAGACCCGCGCCAAGAATGGTGCGGCGCGAAACGGGGTGAAACAAGGAACGCGGATGAACATGAACCGAAGAGAGTTTCTGTTGGCGGGAGGAGCCGCGCTGGCGTGTGGTCTGACTCGCGGTGCCGAAGAGAACGGCGCGGCGAAGGTCGGCGCGATTATGCGCGGCTTCGTCTCCGGCGGTCTCTACCGCGGGTTGGCCTGCGCCTCCAACCACGGTGTCCTGCTTTGCGAGGGACGCCGTACGCTGGCGGAGGATAGCGATCCGATCACGCCGAACTCGCTCTTCGACCTTGCGTCTGTAGGCAAGACGCAGACGGCGGCACTCTGCGCACTCCTCTACACGCAGGGAAAGCTGGATCCAGACGCGCCCTTTACCGAGTACCTCACCGAACATGTGCTGGCGAAGGAGAACTGCCAAATCACCGTACGCGATTTGGCGACGCACTCCGGCGGTTTCGACAACTCCAAGCCCTACCAGACCCCGGACACCGTGAAGATGTTTGAGGAACTCTACAAGAAACGTCCGGTGTGGCCACGCGCCACGCACTACGAGTATGCTTGCTCCAATTTCATCTATCTCGGATTGATCGTCGAAAAACTCACGGGATACGCGAGCCTCGACACGGCGGCGCGGGCGATGTTGTGGGGACCGCTCGGTATGACATACACAACGTGGAACACGATTGTTGGCAACCCGAATGCGGTGGAGTGCCCGCAATCGACCTCCAGTAGCCCCGTTCGCCAGATCGGCGAGCACAACGACCTCAGCTGCCACTATGCGCCTCGTCCGATGGGTAATGGCAGCAGTTTCTCGTCGGCACCAGAAATGCTGCTGTTCCTGACGGATATGCTGGAACGCAGGACTTTCCCGAAGGCATACTACGATTTGCAGTTCTCCGTCTCCTACAACGGGAATGGTCACCGACGCAGTTTCGGTTGGGAGATGACATCGGAAACTTCCAGCTTCACCTCGTGGTACGCCACGGGATTTTCGGATCAGGCGATCTGTCACACCGGGTGGACCGGACCTGCGGTGGCTGTCGATCCGGTGCGCGGTTTCGCGGGCGTGGTGTTGGGCAATCGTCTCGCCAGCAAGGAACAGACGATGGGACCGAGGATGCAACTGCTGGACGTCATGGCCAGTCGGGGAGCCTCCGAGTCCTGCATCGAGAGCGGCACGATCGAGCGCGAACCGCCTGTACGCGTCCGTTCCGCCGTCGCCGTTCCTGTGGCGGCAGTGACGGCGGCAGGTGCCGCCGCGCGAGCATCCACCATACTCGACACGCAGACGGGCACGGAAGCCACGTCGAACGGCATCGCTCTCGACACGCGTCCGCCGACAAACTCGCGCCTGTTCGTTCGCTAGTACGGGCGGCTGAAGCCGCCGAACACCATGTTCTGTACGCGGGCATACCATGCCCGCACGTCCACCACCTCAGCTCCCCGCGTCTGCTCGCATCTGTGTAATTCACGCATTCCGCACGTACGAGAGGATTTTGGAAACAACCAGAACAACTTGAAGACAACAATTGAAAGAGGTGCGCGGACCAACCGGTCCGCGCATCGTCTCTCTTTTGACTTTACCGCGACAATCATTTGGTATCATTGTCCCGTTGCTTTTATGGGACGGACTATTGGGCGCAGGAACGTCCACGAGGATAACTTTGGAAACTACCGCCTCTCGTCATTTGTCACTCGTTACTACTTCGGCAACGAAGTTGTTGTTTCTGTTGTTTTCATTTTCAAAAAGACAACGGTGAAATACGCAGATGCGCCCGAGGCGGTTAAATGGGCTTCGACGAGGAAACGCACTTCACGCACGGGGGGAATTTTGTTATACTTCGCGGAGAAGGATACGAGTATGATTATTTTACCGGCGATTGATTTACAGGGCGGCAAGTGCGTTCGCTTGCGGCAGGGAAAGGCAGAGGATCAGACCGTGTATTCGGATGATCCCGTGGCGCAGGCAAAGACGTGGTTGTCGCAGGGTGCGGAGCAACTACACGTCGTGGATTCGGACGGTGCGTTCAGCGGCGAACCGAAGCATACGGCGGTAATCGCCGAGATCATTCGCGCCATCGGCATTCCCGTCGAGGTCGGCGGCGGACTGCGTTCCGACGCGCAGGTTGAGGCGTTGATTGAGGCGGGCGCGGAACGGGCGATTATCGGGACGCGCGCATTGGAAGACACGGCTGCCCTTGCGCAGCTCGTCCAGAGATTCGGACGGCACATCGCCGTCGGGATCGACGCACGGGATGGTTTTGTTCAGGTGAAGGGATGGGTCGAGACCAGCGGCAAGCAGGCGGTGGATTTGGCGCGGGAGGTTGTCGCGTGCGGTGTCCGCACCATCATCTACACCGACACGGCGACAGACGGGATGTTGAAGGGGCCGAACGTGGCGGCGATGGACCGGATTTGCGAAGCGGTGCCGGAATGCGGTGTTATCGCCTCCGGGGGCGTCAGCGCGCCGGAACACGTGCGCGCGTTGCGGGCGCTGAATCGTCCGAACCTCATCGGCGCGATTTGCGGCAAGGCTCTGTACGACGGACGCACGACGTTGGCTGAAATGATGGCGGCAGCTCGGTAAAGGAATGGAGACAGGAACCATGATGATTGAAAACGTACAGGAGACGAAGCTGGCGAACGGCGTGACGGTAATCACTTCCCGCAGCGACAATGTGGAAGGCGTGAGCATGGGCATCTTCGTGGGTGTCGGCAGCCGGTTCGAGAAAGTGTCTGAGGCGGGTGTGAGCCACTTCATTGAGCACATGCATTTCAAGGGGACGGAGAAGCGGACGGCGGCGGATCTCTCCCGCGCGATTGAAGGGCGGGGCGGGTACATGAATGCGGCGACGAGCGAAGACGTCACCTACTATTACGTGCGCCTCCCCTACGAGTTTTTGGCGGAGGGGGTTGATGTCCTCACGGACATGTACCTGAACGCGACCTTTGATTCAAAAGAGTTCGACAAAGAACGCGAGGTCATCATCCAAGAAATCATGATGTACGACGACCAGCCCGCTTCCATCGTGCAGGAGAAATTCCAAGAGGCGTTGTACCAAGGACATCCGCTCGGTGCGCCGGTCTCCGGTTCCATTCGTACGTTGTGCGCCATGACGCCCGACACGCTGCGTGCCTACAAGAAACGCACCTACGTGCCGGGGAACACGGTTTTCTCGTTCTCTGGCAGACTGGACCACGATCGTGCGGTTGAACTGGCCGAGAAGACGCTCGGTGCTCTGCCGAAAGGACGCATCCCGAAGTGTTCGCCGGTCGATGCCAAGGTTCGGCAAGCACCCGTGACCATCGTTCGCAAGGACGTTAACCAGTTGAACGCCGTGCTCGGATTCCGTATCTTCGGATTGCATGACGACCGCAAATACGCGGTGCAGATGCTGAGTGCGATTTTGGGCGGCAACATGAGTTCCCGCCTCTTCCAGCAGGTGCGCGAGAAGCACGGGCTTTGCTACACGATTGCGTCGCAACCCCAGTTCTTCCAGGAAACGGGACTCTTGGCGATTAGCGCAGGATTCGATGTGAAGAAGGGGATTCCGGCATTGAAGCTCATCGCCAAGGAACTGGTGCGCATCGCGGACCGGAAGGTGGGGAATGCGGAACTGCAACGCGCGAAAGATTACATCACAGGCGTGAATCGTCTTTCGTTGGAGGGGACGAACACGAAGATGCTTCTGCAAGGGCTGGGCTATTTGAGCTACGGGCGTTATGTCGATCCGCAGGAACAGATCGACCGGATGCGGGCGGTCACCGCTGAGGATGTACGGCACGTCGCGTCCCAAATCTTCGAGCCGACGCGACTCTCGCTCGCGCTGGTCGTACCGCAGGATGACAAGAGGACGGACGAGGAATGGCTCGCGTCCCTTTCGGAACTGGGATGAGGAATGGGGAGAAGAAGGATGAAGTGGAAACTGTTACTGGCGATGTGGATGGCGGCAGCCGCGTTGTCGGCGCAGACAACGCCGCAGCCCGCGGAACCCGAGATGCGCACGTGGACCTCCATCAACGGGAATGAGGTGGAAGGTGCGTTCCTGAAGGAGGAGGACGGCAAGATCTTCCTGAAGCGTCCGGACGGAAAAGTGATTGCGACCAAGCGTTCCAAGTTGTCGCCCAATGACCTCACGTGGATCGACACGCGCGGGAAGAAACCGGCAACGGAGACCTATACGTTTCCGCTGGCGACGCTGTTGGAAACGAATCACATGGAACACTACCGGAAGATTCGGCGGATCATTGTGGAGACGCTGACCAAGTTGCGCAACAACGATCGTGCGGACAAGCGCATGGCGTTCATCGTACGTGACGCGACCATCCAATACGGCTGGGCATCCATCACGCCCGACTTCTATCTGGACGAGCGAGGGAAGGTAGGCAAGGTCAAAAAACTCAGCTTCACGCCGATTGAGCCGATTCCGTTGCGCGAGGCGGTACAGATGGTACGCGACAAATTCGTGCTGCCGTACGCCGGTCCGATGACCGTGCGCCGGATTCAACTCCGAGGGGAACCCTGCTGGGAAGTCCTGCAACCTCCCGCCTACGTGAGCAAAATCTACCTGATGGAAGAAAACCACGACGGCGAAAAATCGCTGATCAATTCCTTCGACCTGACCTTCCCGCCGCCAGAGGAGTAGTTAGGTGGTTAGCTTTCAGCTGCCAGCTGTTAGCTTTTAGGTGAGCAGACATTGTACGAGTGCGGGCATTCCTGCCCGCACACTGAACAGGTGACGCCTGTCACTGCTTCGTGCAACGAAGTTATAGGTAAGCTCCCCGTCCGCGCCTCGCGCGGGAACGTTCATGGGGATAACTTGCCGGTTTCGACGACGCGGGCATCGTCGTTACGCAATCGGACGCGACGGAGCGCGTCCCTCCCATCCGTCACTGCAACCTCTGGTTGCTTACTTCTCAGCCTTTCAGCTTCCCCGCTTCTCAGCTGGGCGGCCTCGCCGCCCTACGAAGTTATAGGCAAGATACGTCCATAAATTGATTGGAAGATTATGCTTGGGATGGTATAATAGGGGGCAGAAAATCACTAGGAGTACGTATGGATATCTCGAGAAAGAATTTCTTCATCGGTTCTGCCGCGTTAGTTGCGGCGGCTGGGCTTAAAGCTGCCGCGCCGACCTCCGTTGGTAAGTTGCAGGGCTTTGACGAGACGGTTGAAGGGAAGACCGATGGACCATGGCAGCCGTTCAGCGACAAGAAGGTTCGCGTGGGTATTGCGGGGTATGGTGTGTGCACGTTCGGTGCGATGTTCTTCTTTCAAGATCACCCGAACGTGGAGGTGGTGGCGGCAACTGATTTGGACCCTGAACGTTGCGCGAGACTCGCTCAAGTCGTCGGTGCGAAGCGCACCTATCCTTCCGCCGAGGAGATGATCGACAAGGAAGGCAAGAATATGGATGCCGTCTTCATCGCCACGGATGCGGCTAGCCACGCAGACCTCGTCCTTCGTGCCCTTGACCGCGGTTACCACGTCTGCAGTGCCGTGCCCGCGCTCCTCGGCGAACGCCAGCTCGACCGCGCACCGAAGATGATCGAGGCTGTGAAGAAGTCGGGTGGGCTCGTATACGCACTTTTCGAGACGACGGCATTCCGTCCGCAGGCCATCGCCATGCGTCGCATCTACGAGGCTGGAGGGTTCGGCAGGCTTGCCTACACCGAAGGCGAGTACTTCCACCATAGCGTTGGGAAAGGTTCTATCGGCTCGTACAAGGGATGGCGGATCGGGCTGCCGCCACAGTACTATCCCACTCACTCCAACGGTTTCTACACGTGTGTCACGCACGGGCACTTCACAGAGGTAACCTGTGTGGGTACGCCGGACGAAAATCCGATCTATAAGGAGCGGAAGAATCCCTATGGGAACCCGTTTAGCAGCGAGGTGGCGTTCTTCAAGACGAGCGACGGCGGCAGCGCACGCATGACCGTGGCATGGGGGCTGCCTGGCTACAGCGGAGAACTTGGACGCTGCTTCGGTACATTGGGTTGTTTCCGCGATGACCGTTTCGCGGGCAACTATTCGATTGTCAAGAACCTTAAACTCGTGCGTGCGGGGTTGCCGCCCGGCATGAAAAACAATGGCCATCACGGCGGTTCACACCCGTACCTTACGGACGACTTCCTGCGTGCGATTCTTGTACCAGGGCACAAGATATGTGTGGATGTCGCAACGGCGCTCAATACCACAGTCTCAGGTGTGTACGCGCACATCAGTGCGATGAAGGGCGGCGAGACGCTAAAGATTCCTGTGTTTAGCCTGTCGTGAGGCGGAGAAGCCGTCGGCTGAGAAGCGGGACGGTAATGAAGAATGCAGGTGGCTGCAAGTCCGCCGCCCCCGCCGCACATGGGAATATTCACAGGAATAACTTTCGGCAAGCCCCGAAGGGGCTAAGGTACACAGACGGGGGCAAGCGTAGCGCCGCCCCCGGAATCAAGCAAAGCCACGTTAGCCCTGAAAGGGCGACGGAAAGCGGCGCGGCATGGCAAGCGGTTACGACTTGAACACGATTCGCAAGTTTCCGCAGTCATGCACGGTTATGGCGAGTTGCCCGTCTTTGATACGTCCCTCTAACACCGTGGGAAAACTCCTCGACTTGCGTGGAACGAAGTCGGGACCACCGCCAACTATATGCGCCCATGGACGCCCCGACGTAGGGGCGTCGTAGCGGAACACGTGCTGATGACCCGTCACGACAAGCTGTACTCCGGCCTTCACGAAAAGCGGTCCCCACATATTCGCACACGTTCTCTGCCACGAAGCCCAAGGGTGCCTGTAGCGCGGGTCATCATCAGCCGGAAGAACGTCGCCGGGGTTTTCGTTCGGGCGCGTGTCAAAGAGCGGGATGTGACAGAAGGCGATCTTGAACTTCGCAGTCTTTACGGTAGGTTTTTCGATCTCCTCGGCCAACCACTGCGTCTGCAATTCCCTGTATCGTGTCATGCGCCCAAGTCCGGCCATGATTGGATTCGTGTCTTGCTTATCTTCGCCTGTGTCGAGTCCGATGAGTGCAAGGTCGCCTAGCCTCTGAACGAAGTTTCGTCCCAGTCCCGCATACTTTATCTCCCGCTCGGCAGAGTCGCGGAACATCATCAAATCTTCTAGGTGAATGCCAAAGCGTCCCCTGAAGTCGTGATTGCCGTTCAGAAACAAAATCGGTGATTCTGCGGCATAGGCGGGATGTTTCGGATGCGGCTTCAGGAATGTACCGATGGCATCATCCACCGTCCTGTAGAAATTTCGTGCGTCGCCGTTCCAGATGATGACGGACGGTTTCAGTTCCGCAAGTTTCGTCAAAACCATATCGACAATCGGCTTGCGGTCATGCGTATCGTTAATCACACAGAACGAACCTTGCGTATCAGTACCGAGTGTCGTGAAAGAATACACCGTTTTGTTCAATACCGGACCGAGATTCCGAGGTTTGTAATGATTCTCGAATTCGAGCCGGTCTGCCCCAATACGATACCAGTATCGTGTCGCAGGTTTCAATCCCCTTATCCGGATGGTCACGAAACGGTCATGGACTTTTACGATGGGCCCGTCACCAGAATATATGCGTACCGAGTCACTCATGTCTGGGGATTTTGCGACATCAACCCAACCAGTTGCCTCTCCGTTTACTGCGAATGCGATGTCCATCGACTGCTCAGCCGGGTTCATCAGTATCGGTTCGGAGCCTATCAGACCTTCGGGCACTGAATCGGGTGGTGTACTTATTGCCTCATCCGCCACAGGAAGAGCTGCATCTGCCGTGACAGCCATCGTGCCGCCGATCAAAAAATTCCGTCTTGATATTCTCATTACAGCATTGCCCCGTAAAATTGCGGAATTATTTCTATGCTAAAACGGCTTGGATGTTGTGCTGCTTGAATATATCGAGGTCTGGTTTGCGGATTTCGGCGGATGGATCGAATGTCGGTTTGTACGGCTTGTTCATCAGCTCGTACTTGACGGAAGCCGTGACATGGTAGGGGAGTAGCTCGACTCGTTGCAGTGCCTTGTCCCCGTTCAGCAGAGACACGAACGATTCTTCGTACCCTGGCAGGTCGTTGACGCCGGGAATGAGCGGAATGCGGATCACATGGGGAACGTTCGACTGCTTGAGCCACGTGAGATTGTCCATCACCAAAGAAAGATCCCCCTTGCAGTGGGTACTGAACGCATCCGCGTCCCAGTGTTTCAAATCTTGGTAAAGAATATCCACCGCTGCCGCACCGCGTTTGTAGTCGGCGGGAGAAACGAAACCGGATGTTTCCGCAACCAGGTGAAGCGGTTTCAGAAGGGAAGCCAGTTCCAGCAGGAAATCGATCTGCGCGAATGGTTCGCCGCCGGAGAAGGTGATACCTCCGCCGAACCGTTGGAAGAAGTCATCGCCCTTGTGCAGTTCGCCCGCGAGTTCGGAAGCTTCCACGACGCGTCCACACGGTTGACCGCGCATGGTCTCGATGTCACGGGACAATCCTTCGGGATTGTGGCACCACGAACAACGAAGTGGACACCCTTTAAAAAAGACGGTGGTTCTCACGCCGGGACCGTCCTGCAGACAGAATTCCCTGATTTCGAAAATCGTGCCTTTCATGAAACTACTCCGTTACGGGTTCATCTCCACGCGTTTGATGATCTGGTCCTGGTAAGGCTTTTCCAGTTCCACAAAATATCCGCTCCATCCCCACACCCGCACGATCATGTGGCGGTGTTTCTCCGGGTGGATCTGAGCATCTTTCATGCGATCCCGATTGACCGCGTTGATCTGGAGCTGGTGACCGCCGCGCTCAACGAAGAATTTGGGAATGCACGCGACTTTTTCCAACCCGTCCTCCATTCGGAATGCGCTGTCGTGGATTTCCATCGTCAAGGGACCTCCATTCACTGCGTCGATCAAGGCGGGCTTGGTGAACGATTTGACGACCGAGATCGGACCGTTGACGGGAACGTCGAGGGAAGGGGAGAAGTTCGCCGAGAACGGTGCACCTTTCAACCGACCGTCCGCCGTGGCAGGGAGTTCGTTTGCGTGCCAGACGTAGTACATGGCGGACCCGGTTCCAGCGCGGTAGATGCCGCCCCGGCAGTTTTTACGTCCCACCCAGGATGCGGCGAAATCGGCAAGCAACCGGACTCCGATTCCATCCACTTCCTCGATGTCGTTTCCCATCTTAGGGGTGTGGAACCGGATGTCGTTCAGCAACTGCTCTTCGTCCTTGAAATCGGAATCGCAGGCTTTCGTCATCTGTTGCAACGTCAGACGGTGTTCCTCAAAGACCCATTTTTTGATTGATTCGAGAGAATCGACGGCGACGGAAAAACCGGTTCCGTGGATGCCGAAGTTGTTGTACTTGTTCCCCTCGCAGACATCACGTCCCGCCTGGACGCGCCCGGTACAGAACAGGGAAATGAAAGGTCCCGGCAGAATTTTGACAACACGGAGCATCTCGCAAATCTTGTCCGCCTCTTTCACCAGTTGTTGGCGAACTTCTGCGTAGAAGGATTCGAAATCCTTTGCCTGCGAGGTGCGCATTACCCGATCAACCACGGCAGGAAGGGAGACCCCTGTGATGTTGGCGATGTCCATTCCACAACCGGGAATCAGGAATTCCCAACAGGCTGCAACCGAATAATCGCGGGCATCCTCTAGACTGTATCCAAGTTTGACCAGTCCCGGAATGACCACATCATCATTTGCGTATTGCGGGAATCCGATGCCGACCTTGGTCAGTTCCGTTGCGGCCTTGAAAACCTCCATCGGCGTTTCTTTGTTGACGCGAAGATTGATTTTCGGATCAATCAGTTTCAATTCGCGACATGCCGTCAGGCAGAGGTACGTGAGGGGATTGTAAGCGAGATTTCCTTGACGGTCACATCCGCCCAGCATCAGACTCTGTCCGTTGTCCCCCTGCTGCACCCCGATGTAGAGGTCGCTGTCCCGGTTACAGGAGAGGAAAAATTCCTCAGTCCATTCCAGCGCCTCATCTTGTGTCAAGCTCCCAGCGTCGAGATCCGCTTGGAGGTAGGGCCAGAGGTACTGGTCGAAACGCCCAAGACCGTTGTGATACTCTCCTTCAGCCCAGACACAGAAGTGAAGGATACGTAACATCTGCAAAGCTTCTGGATAGGTGCGTGCGGGACCGTGCGGTACCTGTGCAAGCAATGCTGCCACCTCGTCCAATCCGGACTTCTTCGCCTCTTCACGGTATCGGTCAGCCAGCGCGAGAACCGCATCGATCGAACGGAGTGCGTTGGAAAGAAATTCGATTGCGGAAGCATCGTTTTCTTGCTCTGCCAGCTTGAGTCGATCTGCGACCTCGCTGCGCCGGGCGTCCAGTCCGACGGCTATCGTGGACGCGTAGTCGGGCGAGATGTTGAAGACACGTCCCTTTTCCGCATAGAAAGCCGCTTTCCGAAGTTCAGACATCTCCGCGTCTGTGTAGGGTTCCGGAAGGTTTTCGACGGTACGTGTGAAGGCAATCCGTTCGCCGGGAAGAAAAACAGGCGTTTCCTGCGACAGCACGGCACAGAATCCGTCTGTAATGCGATCAGAAGCGGAACGGTTCTCGTCCGAAAAGCGAAGTTGCAGTAGTCCCCAATTAATTTGTTTCCGCCATACGGCTTGCTTTTTGTCCAACACCCATGCCGTTAGTTGCTGCATTCGGTCCGTCATCTCAAGTTTCCTCCATCCTGATAAGACCAACATTATAACGAGTAAATCCTGTCAAAATCAAGCCATTTGTCAGAGGGTGTAAAATCGTGGGCGGTGCGGCTAACGCCGACAGCTGAGAAGCTGAGAAGCAAGCCGCAGGGGCGGCAATGAAAAGAGAATGATGAAGAATGAAGGAGGTGAGCGAAATAGTGACGGAAAGACGAGAGGGGCGTGTCGCGTGTCATTCGATAGCAGTCGATTGCCGTCGGAACCGATGATAGGGGCATTGTTTGCGAATACAAAAAAGCCCCCGGGGCGTGGTGCGTTTTGAAGGCTGATCGCCTCTCGCATTCCCGTCCCGGGGTGAAACCCTCGTTGTGCCGTTGCTTGATAAGTTTTGCGGTTTACCGCTTACGTCTTACGATATAAGCCCTTACCCTGTACGGTTTAAGCCCATGATGATGAGCAGGTCTCGATATCGTTAACTTTTGAAGCTGGGCGTCTCGCCCCGCCTCGATTGCGGCAAGGCGGTGCCTTGTCGTAGAAGCAGCGGTCGCAACGCGGATTTCAAGTTATTCGTCAATTTCTATTTCAATTTTTGTGGTCGCGTTGAACTCGTCCAGCTCGTCCTGCAGAGAATCGGCACGCGCCTGAAGCGCCGCGATTTCGTCCAGAACTTGCTGTTTGCGGATGACCGCATCGATTTCCGATTCAATACGCGAACCGTAGTTCGTTTCGACGAACTTGCCCTCCTTTACATTCAGTCCATTCAGGTAGGCAATCTCCGACTTAATCTCGTCCAGTTCAATGATTTTCGAGACAATCGGTTTGTTTGCCTCCGCAATCGCACTTTTGATTGCGACCAGCCGGTCGCGCAGAGCCTTCGCAAGCGCGTATGTCGCAGTCACATCGATGCCACGCGGCACCTTGATGTCCTTCGAGTTTTCCTTGCCGACAAGGTCACGCGCCTTTGCTAGACGACCCGCAACACGATTCTTCTCTTTGAGAGCCCTGGCTATCGTTACCTTTGTTTTCATGTTCATCCTCCCGTATTGTCAAGTTGTTTTCCATTTCGCCGAAACCCACACCGGATTCTGCGTTTGGGGAATCGCACTTTCTGCGAGACCTATCGGCGACATAAAACAAAAATGCACAATCTGTGCCAAAGAATATGGCTGCTGAATCCGACTACGCAGTTTCCGTCAAACTGTACGATAATCGACACGCAGTATGCGTTTCCTCAACATTCAGACGAATTCAAATTCTCAAGCTGGTTCATTGGGCTGTATTTCTATCCCTAGGTGTTTCAATGCCCGATTATTCGATTGGATAAAACTATACAAAATTCTAGTTGGTCGGGCATCAGAGCCGGTGAAAAATGAAAAGAGAAAAATGAAGAATGAAGGTGGTGGCAAGCCGCCAATGACGAATGACAGAATGACGAGTGACGAATGACGAGTGACGAATGAAGGTGGCGGCAAGCGCCCTGCGTCGAGCGCGAGAATATTCATGGGGAATAACTCTTTCGGTTTCGACGACGAGAACGTCGTTACGCAATCGGACGCGACGGAACGCGTCCCTCCCATTCGTCGATAGCATTCGGTAGCAATCGATAGC
>JAFYDR010000191.1 GCA_017544725.1 Kiritimatiellia bacterium | reverse complement strand
TGAACTGGCGGCGAAAAACGCAGATGCCGTCTAGCAAACCGGGCATCCTCTGCGAAGCCGCACTTACCAACCTAGAGCCGTAGGCTCACTCAGGGTCAACTAGCCGAGAATTTCATTGGTTTTGCCCGACGCCAGCCCGTGACGGCAAATGCGCCGGATGGATAGAGCGCCGCTTCCGCATAACAACCTTCGTCCTTTCCCGTGTCGCAGACCATTGCGCGAAGGCAGTAGTATGGGATTCCGTTCACGACGGATTGTCCGCCACCGTGCTGGTGTCCCATGATAACTGCACGTACCTTGCCGTTATCCTCTAGCGTCTTGCGTACCGCCGCCGCATTCTTTACCAGATGATGCCGTTCGGCTGCAGGATCGAGCCGCTGATGACAGAATACGACGACATGTCCCTTTGTGGCTGCGAGTTCCTTCTTCAGCCACTCCATCTCTTCAGATGGCACATTGGCGTCTGTCCACGGATTGTTCCGGCAATACGGTTTTCCATCCGATGTGAAACAGGCGTTCAGGACAACAAACGTGACACCGCCCGCAACGAAAGAGTACCATCCCTTTTCCGTTGTCTTGCCGTTGTTCGGTGTCAGTGAAAAGAACTCCTCAGGCGAAATACAGTCGAAGTCGTGGTTGCCCGCAACATGGTAACGAGGTCCCTCGAAACGGGAAAACGCCTGTTCGATACGTACGAGTGCCTTGATAGTTTCGTCATGTCCTCTCGTATTGTCCTTGAAGTCACCCAACTCGATGACAAAGTTCGGTTTCCTTCCATTGAACACGGCAACGGCGTCATCCAGTTTACGGAGCGATTCGCGAAAGTAACGGCTTCGCTCGCCGCGTCCGGGGCGCGGATCGATGTCCGCGTAGTGCAAATCGGTGACAAGTCCGAAGCGAACAAGCGGCGGAACATCACTAGTCGGTTCGCCGAAAATGGTAAAACCATAAAACGACATTGCCGTCATGACGAACTCTCTACGCGTCCATTTCAAACCATCTTGCCTCATTACATTGCCCTCTTTTTACCTGCGAAGCAGTAGCTGGGGGAATGGGTTAAGTGCCCCTGCGGGGCTAAGTGCCGCTACGCGGCTAAGTGTCCCTGCAGGACTAAGTGGCATTAGCCTCACTTCGGAGCCGAAGGCTCATTTCATTCTTCACTTCGGGGCGAAGCCCCACTTAGGACCGAAGGTCCACTTAGGGCGAAGCCCACTTAATTCCAAGGCGGCTGACGCCGCCGCCCTCAACGGACTTCCGCGATAAGGCGCTTCACGCCAAACCCATCGCGTTCGTCCCGGAACAACGTCTTGTTTGCAGCTTCGTCCCCGACAAACTTTTCCGTTTTCACATCCCATGTGAGCGGACGCCCGAGCGTCATCGCCGTGTAGCCGAGGATACAGGTTGTCGTAGAGCGTTGCACCTCTTCAACGCCGAGGCTCGTTACCTTCCGCGTCCGCATCGATTGGACCCACTCCTGATGATGACTGAGCGGACGCGCAATCGGATTCTTGACGGTGCCTTCGAGAAGTTCGGGACGACTCGCAGCGATTTTCTTCCTGCCGAGTTCAAAGCGTGAACGGACATCTGGATCGGACGAAGTCGTTGTCGCCCCGCCTCCACGTCCGCAGAAAATCCAATCGCCGTTTTCCCCGATGAACTTGACACCGCACGGATAGTCCCGCGTCTTACCGACCTTCATGACGGCACCGTTCGGATAGGTGTAGGTGATGTCACAATTGCCGTGAACATTCCAAAGTTTGCGCCCGGCGGGGTACTCCGTCGTTCCTTCGACGCGCACGGGGCCGCTCGTCTCATATCCGAGTCCGTACTGCCCAATGTCGATATGGTGCGCGCCCCAGTTGGAAATCATACCCATGCAGTATTGCTGGATTGTCATCCATGCAGGACGGCTTTTCACATCGGGCTTCTCTGCGGATCCGCGCTTGTGGCTACGGAGCTGGGCGTATGGTACCAGCGGAGAGGCACCCAGCCAGAGATTCCAGTTGAAGTCGGGAGGTACGGGTTCTTCAAGGGGAAGGTCGTATTCGGGCGGGTCTTCCGGCAATCCGATCTCCACACGCATCACCTTGCCGAGTCGTCCGTCTCGTACACATTCGACGGCGTGGAGGAACTGTTCCTCCGTGCGTTGTTGCGTACCGCCCCTGAAGATGCGACCATACTTCCGAACGGCATCGACAATGAGTCGTCCCTCGCCGACACTCATCGCCATCGGTTTTTGGACAAAGATATCCTTACCCTTCACGCACGCCTCCACGGCCATCGCCGCATGCCAATGGTCGGGCGTGCAGATGAGAACACCGTCGATCGCCGGATCATCGAGCAGGACACGATAGTCTTGCACACATCGTGCGTCGGAGACGAGATCCCGACCTTGCAGTTTCTCCGTCGCGAGAAAGCGACGCATGTTTCGCACACGCCAGAGATCGACATCCGCCGCAGCAATGATCGAACACACCTTGCGGCCATCGCCTTCCAGCGTCGCGGGCACATTGTAGCCGTGCGCGATACGACCGCATCCAATGACACCAAGCGCGATCTTCTTCGACGGTGCCTCTTCACCCAGAACCCTCGACGGAATAATCGTCGGAAAGGCCAAAGCCGCCGTCCCCAATTGAAGAAACTCCCTCCGCCGCAATCCACCTCGTGCATTCTGTTTATTCATATTCTCTCCTTTGCTCCGTGACAAAACACATCACGCATTATACCAAACATACTTTGTAAGGCAATGAAGAATAAAGGCGGGGCGGACGAGGGCGGCGAAGCCGCCCAGCCGGGGGTAGCGGGTTAAGTGCCCCTGCGTGGCTAAGTGCCGCTACGCGGCTAAATGTCCCTACGGGACTAAGTGGCGAAGCCATACTTCGAGCCAGAAGGCTCACTTAGGGCAAAGCCCACTTAATTCAGCTGGGCGGCATACCCGCCAGCTGGGGGAGCTGGTTAGGCTGGTTAAGCTGAAAAGCGGGGACAATGGGGACGATGGAGACGATGGAAACGGGGTTTTCAATTTCGAGCCGCGTAGCGGCGATTTAACCATTTCAATCGTCATTTCGGGGCGAAGTTCACTTAATTCCTTCATTCGTCACTCGTCATTCCTCTCTCATTCCTAAAAAAGGCTTCTTTACGGTGAGGGGAAAATCGTGTATGATATTCTTGTTTTTAATCCTTGTAGTTGGAGGTGGATGATGGTATTTCGTACAACATCGATGTGGAAGTGTGTGCTTGGGCTAGGTGTGAGTTGGCTTGTCGCTGGTTCAGCGTTTTCGTCAAGCTTGCCCGCGGATGGGCTTCAGGTACAGTTCCGTTCCGATCATGCGGGGCGCGTGAAGGCGGACACGCCTTTCCCGGCACACGGTTCGCCGATCAATAGCTGGGAACCGGAGGCCGGCGTTGAGTCTCCGTTCACACTGGTTAAAATAGGTGCGCGCCCAAACTGGCAGGAAAACGCATTCCAGCGGGCGGATGGCACATCACTCCCTGCCGTTCGCTTTATCCGCAACACTACCAATACCGGCAATATCAAGAATACGGCAACAGGCACCGACCATACACAGATGCATCTTGTCTCGTCGGTCGATACGACACTGAACCTCGGCAAAGCGACGACTTGGTTCCTTGTGATGAACAATCTGACCGCCAATAACCAAAAGGGCCTTTTCGGCTTTGACAACAGTCCGCGCTTCGGTGCGTTCTTCATCGGGTCGGGCGACAACAATTTGCGTTTCCACAATGACTGCAATCCCGGTGGTAATGGTAATGTCTCCGTTCCGATCGGACAGTCGAATCTGCTGGATAGCCGTGGAGACGGTACTCGGCTGGTTTGCGGACTGAACGGGGATGAAGTGCGGAATACAAGTTCATTCACTTCTGGATTCGAAGTGCGTTCCTCAGCTGGTAAGTTCTACCTTGGGCGGATGGTGGATGTCGAGAATTCCGCCGCTGCCGACATTGCGGAGCTGGCGGTTTACAACCGTGCGCTGAAGGATGCCGAGGTGCGTATCGTTCGGAACGCATTGGCGGTTCGCTGGGGATTGACGATCACCGATCCTATTTGGACAGGCGCGGCGGCGGGATTCTGCGACGACCTCGCGGGTATCGGTTCATCGACGACGACAGGTAACGGTCGCATTACGGGTGCGGTCGAAACATCCGGCAATGCGGGCGGATTGATCCTCTCCGTTCCCGATGGATCGCTCTCCGGTGCGGATGGCTATCTGCTGGTGGCGCATGACAGCAAGCCAGCAAAAATTGCGTGGAGCGAGGCGGATGGTTGTTTGCGTGTCCAGCGTACCTGGCGGACAGAAACCACGCTCGACTCCGTTCCCGCCGTCACGTTCACCTTTGATCTTTCGGAGCTTGTCTCCGGTATCAGCGGTTTCGAGGGTCGGTTGCTTTACCGTGCCGATTCATCCGTCGCGTTTGCCGATACGGGCTTGACCGGTGTCTTGAACGGGCTTCAGATGGAAGGGGGCGAGGGAAGCGGCTCGAGTCTGACAGCTGGTACATTCTCCTTCACCTTCGCCGCTGGTGCCTATAAGGACGGCGAATACGCATTGCTTGTTACGTCGGTGACGGAAGCGGAGAAAGTCGCGCCCACGACGGATGGGATCACGGTCTGGTTCAAGCCGGACGAGAGTATCCAGACCAACGAGACAGGTGCCGTGACGAACTGGGTCAACCAGGGATCGATCGGCGCGGCGGCGGATGTCCACGCCTATTCCGGTACTGTGACGGTTGTGCAGAACGCGCTCTCCAATGCGGCGGAGACGGAGAATTATCCCGCGCTGGACTTTGGCGGCAACTCCTTCCTGCGGTCGTCCGCTGCGACTGATCTCGGTCGCGACAGTCAGGAACCGCCGAGCTGGTTCATCGTGTTCAAGCCCGGACCTGACGCCGAAGCGCAGAAGGACTGCGGTCTCTTCGGACTTGTCAATAATGATTACCGATTCGGTTCATTCTTCCCGCTGGCAAATGGTGGATACAGACCGCGCGGTTATGTGGGGACGGGCGGTTCCGATTATCCGACGGTC
Organism: Kiritimatiellia bacterium; assembly: GCA_017544725.1. Classification (GTDB taxonomy): domain Bacteria; phylum Verrucomicrobiota; class Kiritimatiellia; order RFP12; family UBA1067; genus RGIG8368. The sequence goes on along the minus strand of JAFYDR010000191.1, from coordinate 8,290 downwards.
ATATCCGCGACGAGTTGGCATTTGATGGACATTGCCGGTTATTGGCAGAGCAAGCAAAGAATTCTGCCGCGTCTGGTGGTGGATGCGAAGGAAGAGTTCAACCTGATCAATTCGGGCTATCTCTATCAAAATGTTTCATCCTTGTTCAAGGTAGGACATTTCCGCGAAGATGCATGGGGCAAGCCTTTCCCCGGACAGATTGCCGAAATCCGTATTTATAAACAGACGCTGGACCCGTTGGAGCGTCTGCTCGTGGATCAAGAGCTTGCCGACACCTACGGCTTGACCCTCAACCAGCCGTTCCTCTCTGCAACGCATGCGAGTGGCGCAAGCTATCGTTCCGGTCTGTCGGTAATCGGCTACGGCACTGCGAACTTCGAAGCGCCGGCTGCCACCTCGCCCGGTTGCGGCGGGCTGGTGGTAGATTATCCCGAATGGGACGGAACGAGCGACGTCGCCATCTGGCTGGCGCACAATGGCGGAAGCCTCGCGTGGACGACGACGGACGGGACAACCGCACTGGAACGTGCTTGGTATCTCTCTGGCAGCGGCATCAGCACCTTCCCCACATTGCGGTTCAATTTCCTGCTGGGTGATGCGGAGGACGGCAGCGAGTATGTGTTACTCTATCGCGAGCAAGACAATACCGCATGGTCTGCGATGCCCTATCTGGTGACGGTCGCCTACGGTACCGCGAGTGTGCGGATTCCGTTGGGACTTCCTGCCAAAGGTTACTTCACATTGGGCAAGGCGGCGTCTGGCGAAACGATTGCCCGTCCCTGTGCGGCGATAGAGAATGCGTTAGTAGGATGGTACCGTGCTGATACAGGCGTGGTGGCATCGGGCGGCACGGTCTCCACTTGGCGTAATTTGGGCATCTTTGGTACGAAAGCCGATGTCACGACGGCAGCGGGGGCGCCCCAGCTTGCTCCGACCGCCTTCCCGCGCGCCTCCGGCGTATCCGAAGCCGGTGTCTTCTTTGACGGTTCGTCGTATCTCCAGACGGCAGGAAACCTGAAATGGTGTGCGGGGAACAACAACACCTGGTTCGCGGTGTTCAAGGTAACGGCAGGTATCGTACCTTCGGACATGGGCATCTTTGGGAATAGGGAAGAATCACGGTTCGGATCCTTCTTCACGAGTAGTGCGGTACTGCGAACGCACGGATATGTTAATAATAAAGCCTCAAACTACTGTGTTATTCCTACCGCGAATTTCACGATCGGGCAACCGATGTTGCTGGACTCCTCCCGTGCCGGGAACTGTGTCGATTCCTATCTGGATGGGTTGCATCAGGACGGCAAAAACCCGACACAGGGCAATGCATCCTCGTCGCAGTTCATGATCGGGAGCATGGTTGGACTGACGCATTACTTCAAGGGCGATTTCGCCGAAGTACGCATCTATAACCGGACACTCTCCGACGCGGAACGCAACATTGTGGCGAACCATCTCGCGGCTCGGTATGGCATCACGATGCGTAACAATCTGCTCTACGGCGGTGCGGCGGACGACTGCGTGTTGGACGTGGTGGGCATCGGGCGTTCGACGTCCAATGCCAATACACCGAACACCTCAAACGAAGGAACCGTCACCAACAGCTGGAGCGTCCATGTAGCGCGTAGCGTGACCATCAGTGGAGACTCGGCGGGCCTGACGCTGGAAGCCGTGGGTTCGCTCGCGAACGGCGATTACGTACTGGCAGGACACGGTGTGAAAGAGAACGAATGGGTTCGGGTTCCGACGGGGACGAGAGCCAAGCGCATGAAACGCGCTTGGCACATCACGAAGACGAACGCGGCGTCGCTGGATTTGACACTGACGTTCAGTCTGGCAGACGCAGGCGTTTCGTTGCTGGAAGAGCGGCTGAATCCGCAGTATCAGCTGATGCGTTCTGTGAGTGGCGGTGCTTGGGAGGCTGTCGCGACAGCCCTCACACGAACCGCGAACGGATTCACGACAACGCTTTCTGCAACCGACTTCGTAGAAGGACAGTACACGCTCGGTGCGGAAGTCACGCCCAGCGGCACAGTCCTGTCCATTCGATGACGCACGGCGGCTGCCGCCGCCAGCCGGTTGAGCATGATAGCTGGCAAGCGTGTAAAGCGTAGATGCCTAGCCAGCTTAACCGGCTTAACTGGTTTAGCAAAAAGAAGGAGAATGAAGATGAAGTCTCTGATTCGGTTTTCGGTTTTCATGTTGCTGGCCGTTTTTGCGGCGGCAGCTGAGTTTTCGGTCGTGCAAGGCGGTCAGGCGCGGATGACTGCGGTGTCGCCGACGAATCTGAATGCGCCGATGGCGTTTCGTGACGGTGCGGCGGTCTTGTCAGACCACAAGGCTATCTATTGGGCGAATGCTCTCCCGAAGGGGGATGCCTGGTCGGTACGTATCCGTATGGCGATTGCGGATGTGGAAAAATCCGCCGCATCGTTTCATGTGGGGACTAGCCTTTTCGGGTTTGAAGGCGGTTCGGGGAAAATGTTCTGCGAAGGTTCGCTCTTTGAACCTGCAAAGGCTACCTTGACCGCGCGCCGTGCGCCGCAAGCGGTACTCGACGGCAAGGCGTTCGAGTTGGTTGCAGAAAAGAAGGACGGTACGCTAACCGTTTCGATTGACGAGGAAACGATTTGCTCTGTGCCGATGCAGGAAAAGGCAGAGCAGGGAATCGGCCTTCGCCCCTGGCGTTCCACGATGAAGGTGTATGCCTTCGCGATCCGTGCGGAGGGGTTCGGTGATTATGCGAAAGCTTTCGCCGATAAATTGGCGTTGCAGAACATCGCGAAGAATTTCCCGGTCGTGGATCTTTCAGTCGATAAGACGAAGGACGTGATCATCGCCGAGGGACAACCCAACCTCTATCAGGGACATCCCACGACTGTGGTAACTGCGGACGGGCGGGTGATCGCCGTCTGGTGTACGCCGCACGGCGGCTGGTGCGGTCCTGCTGCGGAATCGTCGGATGGCGGCAAGACATGGACGCGCATCGACGACCGTTTCCCCGCAGAGTTCAAACGTCATGTAAACTGCCCCAGCATCTATCGGTTAATCGCCCCGAACGGCAAGGCGCGTCTTTGGGTATGGAGTCAGGTCAAGATGATTCCGGAGGCGACAAGCTCGTACGATAGGCGGCAACTCGGTGCGCCGATGCCGAGCGTGATGAGCGAAGACGAGGGACAGACTTGGACAGAGATGCCTTCGCTCGGTGCAAATTTCCGTTGTGTGATGGCATTCTCGTCAATCGTACGGCTGAAAAACGGATCGTATCTAGGGATGTTCCATCGCGGACCGGAGGGTGCGGATCGGGCACCGCTGGAAGTGTTGCAGAGTGTGACGGCGGACGGTGGTTACACCTGGAGCGAACCGCAGGTGGTATGTCGCGTGGAGGGAAAGAATCCGTGCGAACCATACGTCTTCCGTTCGCCGAATGGCGATGAGCTGTGCTGTCTCATGCGCGAGAATACACACAAGGGATGCAGTCTGATGATGTTCAGCCACGACGAAGGGACGACGTGGTCACAGGCGGAGGATACGCCATGGGCACTCTCCGGGGACCGCCACCAAGGTGTACAGTTGCCCGACGGACGTGAGGTCATCGTCTTTCGCGATACGGCGCCGTCCTCTCCAACGGCTGGTCACTTCGTGGGGTGGGTTGGCCCCTACGATGCGATCCACTCGAAAGCGGTCACAGGCACCTACCGTATCAAGTTGCTACACAGCTATGCAGGCGGTGACTGCGGATATCCCGGCATCCACCTGTTGCCGGACGGCACGATCCTCGCGACGACCTACATCAAGTACTGGAACGACACGAGGAAGCAGTCGGTGGTCAGCGTCCGTTTCCGCATCGACGAGACAGATCAGCGCGTTGGACACTAAGTGCAATCGGACACTACAGCGTGCGTCCCTCCCGTTCGATAGCATTCGATAGCAATCGATAGCTACCGATGACACGCGACAAACGACACGCGACACGCCGCATTGGACTAGCGAGGCTGGCTGGACTGGCGAGACTGGCGGTCTCCCTCGTCTCCATTGTCCCCATCGTCCCCGCTTCTCAGCTTCTCAGCTTCTCAGCAGGCGGCTTCGCCGCCCCTACTGCCTCCTCCCTATTGCCTACTGCCTTCTTCTCATTCTTCATTCTTATCTCTTCATTTTTCATTGCATTCGTCATTCGTCACTCGTCATTCGTCACTCGTCACTGGCGGCCTTGCCGCCACCCGCTATTTGACGCGGGGTGGTGAATCGTGCTACAATATCACCCAACAGGATTACGTGTGCGGTCGGATGTACCGTGCGGATCCGCGTGGAATCAGGTGAAGGAGAAGGACAGATGAAAAAGATTCTAGTCGGGATTGCTTTGGTGGCAAGTGCGTGTGTGGTACAGGCAGATGAGTATCAGCCTGAAAAATGGAATCTCGAGGCGCGGGAGAAGTTCGCTGCTCAGCGATTCGGGGTCTTTATCCATTGGGGAATCTATGCCAACTACGCGCAGGGCGAGTGGTATTTGCAACAGGGGAAACTGGATGAGGCGGCGTATTCGCGCATGATGTACGGGTTCTACCCGTCCAAGTTCGACGCGCGCGAGTGGGTTCGGGTTGTCAAGGGTGCAGGTGCGAAGTACATCACCATCACATCCCGTCACCATGACGGTTTCTCACTTTGGCCGACGAAGGCTGATGACGGGTACAACGTTTCGAAGACGCCCTTTGGTCGTGATATCCTCGGAGAACTCTCCAAGGCTTGCGACGAGGCAGGACTCCAGCTGAATTTCTACTACTCGATTATGGACTGGCACCGGAAGGATTATCCTGCTGGTAGAGCGGCGCGGGTTGTCCTCGGAGACCAGAAGGGAGACTACGCCTCCTACAAGAAATTCATGCTCGCGCAGATCGGGGAATTGATTGACAACTATCATCCCGGAAACATCTGGTTTGACGGTGAGTGGGAACACGCCGCTCATCAGAAGGACGGATCGTGGAAACGGACGCTCGACTGGGATTTCGACACCCTGTACGATTTCATCCATTCCAAGCGCACGCTGGTGGCGAACAACAACCATCAGCCTATCCGTGCGAAAGAAGATATCCAGCTTTTCGAGCGGGATCTTCCCGGTGACAACTCGGATGCCGGTTTTTCAGCGAATCAACCTGTCACTGCCGACCGACCGATCGAACAGTGCGATGTGATCCAGAACAACGTCTGGGGTTACCGGATTGGCGAGAAGCGTTTCCGTACGCCTAGCGACGTTGTCGCGATGGTGGCACGTGCGGCGGCGAAAGACGCAAACCTCCTGATGAATATCGGTCCGGACGGTTCGGGACAATTCCCCGCCAAGGCCGTAGAGGTGATGGAGGCTGTCGGTCAGTGGTTTGCCAAGAACGGCGAGTCGATCTACGGAACGCGCGGTTGCCCGATTACCAAAGGAAAGGACATTGTGGCGACGCGCAAGGGCAAGACGCTCTATCTCCACTTCCTCACGCCCGGTACGGATGAAATCACCTTCAAGGTCGATGGCGAGATGGACGGTTCCGTCCGCATTCTGGACGCACTGCCAGGTAGTTCCTTGAAGGCGACTCCACAAGACGGCGGACGCATCTCCGTTCAAGTCACCCGCCCGCAGGGATACACATTCGACATCGTGGTCAAACTTACACTGAAGTAAGAAGGGCGGCAAAGCCGCCAGCTGAGAAGCAAGCCGCCGAAGGCGGCAATGAAAAAATGACGAACGACTAATGACAAGGCGGCAAGCCGCCAGTGACGAATGACGAGAGATGGAATTAAGTGGGGCTTCGCCCTAAGTGAGCCTTCGGCTCTAAGTGGCGCTTCGCCCCTTAGTCCCGAAGGGACACTCAACCAGCTTAACACGCCTAACCAGCCTAACACGCTTAACCAGCTTACCCAGCTGGCACCCCTACTACCGCCTTCTTATCTCTGCATAAAAAAGGCGGTGACGCAACATCTGTGCGTCACCGTCTTGCGTCTCCGCACTCGTCGCGAGGGACGAGGGGGGAGTCAGCGAATGGAATCAACCATTATGCCTTCGGGGCTTCCTCTTCCACGATCGGGGACTCGGGAGCGTTCTTCTTCACGGATTCGATACCCGCGAGGCAGCTCTTCATCGAGGCGTAACCTTGGCTGGCAGCGATGATCTCACCATTCGCGGCCTTCAGACGGAAACGGAACTCGCCGGCCTTGTCCGTGAAGATCTCGAACTTCGGGTTCTTCTGCTTTTCGACCGTCTCCGCCGTCTGGTCTTCGATCGGAGCGATAGCCGCATTCTTGCGGACGCTGGCGATTCCGTTCTCGCACGCGCGCTTCGTCGTATAGATTTCAGAAGTCGCGACAACCTGGCCGTTCGTGGCCTTCAGGTTAAACATAATCCCGTTCTTGACTTGCTTGACTGCAAACGTACCCATGATACCCACCTTTCTTGCGTTTCGCCGATACGCACCTGCGTTCGGACACTGAACGGCAATTACTATACCATGACTTTCCCTTCTCTACAAGCTGATTTTAGAAATAGCTTTTAGCTTTAAGCTGTTAGGCGTGCGGCAAAGCCGCGAAGTGAGGAATGAAAAGGTTAAAAGGTTAAATCCCCACTACGCGGCTTGAAACTGACGGCGCGATCCATTGAAAGGGCGAAGCCCGATTGAAAGCAGTCGAAGACTGCGATTTAATCATTTCATTTTAATGCGGCACTTAGTCCCGAAGGGACACTTAATCGGCGGTTTCAGCCGCCATACGTAACGACTGTGTTCTTGTTTTCTCGCTCCGGTTCTTGTATAATAAATGTCACTGAACGGCGGGGTGCAAAAGCGACCGTCGAATCAAAGGAGGTAAATGATGAGAAAAGGCATTCGTGGACAGAATGGTGGCGCGGGAACCGTGCTGCTGGTTTTGGTTGTGATTGTGATTGCATGTGGGCTGTTCGGCCTTTCGATGTACAATGGGTTGATCGCCAAACATGAAAACGTGTCGGAGCAGTGGAGTCAGGTGAACACGCAGCTCCAGCGGCGTACGGATCTCATTCCCAATCTGGTTAACACGGTCAAGGGATATGCCAAACACGAGGAAAAGATTTTCACCGAGGTCAGCGAGGCTCGATCCAAACTGTTGGGTGCGAAGACCGCTTCCGAGCAGATCGCCGCAGCCAATGCGATGGAAAGCGCGTTGGGCAGATTGCTGGCGATTGCCGAGAACTATCCGGAACTGAAAGCGGGGGAGAACTTCAAGCGTTTGCAGGACGAGCTGGCGGGAACGGAGAATCGGATCGCTGTCGCAAGAACGCGGTACAATGAAATCGTGAAGGATTTCAACCGTTCGATCCAACAGTTCCCGCATTCCTTCTTTGCCAAGATGCTGAAGTATGAGAAGGCGGACTACTTTGCCCCGTCCGCCGGAGAGAAGGCGGTTCAGGAGGTCCCGAAAGTTTCGTTCTGACACTGCGTCTTCGATGAGGCATCATTTCAGACGGAGAAAGTTGATGAGGAGTCGTTCGCAAACGGGAGGTCCCGATGCCGCTGCCGCACGAGAACAGAGGCGGGCGATTTGCCGTTTTGTCGTGATCGCCTGTCTGTTCTTCGCGATTCCGTTCTGCGTGCAGCAGTGTTCTCGATCTTCTGAAACTGCGAAAAAATCAGTTGCATTTGCGGAAGTCCCGACGTTGACCGGTCGAGTCGTCGATACATCCGGTACACTGGATGAACGCGGGATCGAGAAGATTGAACAGGAAATCCGGCAACTGGAAACGGCTCTCCCCGGATGTCAGATGGCGGTGTTGCTGGTACCGTCAATCGGCAGGGAAACGGTCGAGTCGTTTTCAATGCGCGTGGCGGAGAAATGGAAGATCGGTGACCGTGAAAAGGATCGTGGCGCGATTCTGACGCTTGCTGTCAAAGACCGTCTGATGCGCTTGGAAATCGGGTACGGTTGGGAAGGAGAGATCCCCGATGCGAGGGCTGGGGATATCATCCGCTCGATACGTCCATATCTCCAATCTGGAAATTATACAGATGCCATTTGCCTTGCCGTCCAGCAGGTTCGTGCCTACGTGACGAAAGATTCGGAGCTGATTCAGTACTACGATGCGCAGAAGAAAACCCAATCGGAACGTCAAGATGATACGTTAGAAAATTGGGCTTTGATCGTGTTTTTCATCCTGTGGTTTATTGCGATGTATCACAAGGACGGCAAGAGTGGCGGCAGACGCGGACCGTCCTTCTACGGTACGGGATCTTTTGGTGGCGGCGGTCACTTCGGCGGTCATTTCAGCGGCGGTGGCGGTCACTTC
>JAFYDR010000190.1 GCA_017544725.1 Kiritimatiellia bacterium | reverse complement strand
TGGTAGCAAAACCGTCCGGTTTTGTCAAGAAAAATTTAACTTAATTTATTGCGCCGCAAAATGTTATGTGTCATTCTGACCCTTTTGCATAATCGACTATATACCCTCTACATCCCAGATAACTTTGGCGGTTATGCAGTTACAAATATTGGGGCTTTGGCTTTCCAAATCACATCTCCACTGTACATGATTGTCATTCCTGAAAGTGTCAAAGAGATGGATTCGCTTGCTTTTGTTGGACACTATGTTGGTAAGGAATCTGGATCAAACAATCGTACCATTCACAAATGGAACACGATTCAACCTTTCGTTACAAGGTTTCTCTTTGCGTGTGATCGTCCCAGCTGTTTGCAATTTGATGCGACGTCCTGGAGTGTGGGATCGTTTTTTGAATACCACATGTTAAATTATGCTGGTACACATCTATTCTCGGGATGTATTTGTTATGTGACTGAAGGTTCATTAGGATGGGGAAAAACTTTTTGTGGGGTGAAGTGCGTTACGGAGCAGCAAAAGTTGACATATCCCCAGCGAATTCGATTGTCGACAGCACGGGATGTATTCAACTATCATGTGTAAACAGTAATGCATTCATCTACTATACCCTTGATGGAAGTGAACCTCGTTCTTATGAAACGGACAATTGTAAATTATATAGAGCACCAATTAGATTGAATGGTAAGACCATCATTAAAACATTGGCCTATGTCCCATCGTATTCCTATACGGTTACATATACACGAACTTTTGCAATGGGTAAAACGGATACACCAACCATCACAGGAAGTTATGGAAGCCCATTTTACGATTCCGGAAATAAAATTACTTTGTCATGTTCAACTGATGATACTCTGATTCGTTATACACTTGATGGTACAGAACCGGCATTAGTAAGTCCAATCTACAGTAAACCATTCCCCATATCTGAAACCACAACGATAAAAGCAAAAGCATTCAAGGCCGAATGGTTTGAGAGCGAGACAGCAACGATGACTTTTATTCGTGAGTGGTACATGGTTGAGGCACCAGTCATTAATCCGCATGAAACTACCTTTGAGAATGTTTCGCAGACGGTTTCACTGTCGTGCGTGACAGATGGCGCGACGATACTTTATACGACAGATGGAAGCGACCCGAAGGTGAATGGGCGCGAATACACAAAGCCTTTTACAATCTACAACTCTTGTACGGTCAGAGCGATTGCCGTTAAGTACGACTGGAAGGATTCGACCGAAGTAACAGCAACTTTTACTCGTGCTGACAGTTTGAGCGAGGCGGTGAATCTGTACGGTTATCTGATGGAGACGGATGCAAGTAATCCGTGGATGGTAGTGACGGATGTTTCGCACGACGGTGTTTCGTCTGTTCGGAGTGGGGCGATCGGTCATGGCGGCATGACGTGGATTCAGACATCCATGCGCAAAGCCGGTACGGTTTCGTTTTGGTGGAAAGCTGCCTGTGAAGAGGCAGAGGAGGAGGACGATGAGACATATTGGTACGACTACGGCTCGTTCTTCGTTGATGGCGTGGAGAAAGCGAAGATTGCAGGTAACGACGCTGGTTGGCGTAAGGTTGCGGTTGACGTGCAGACTGGTGGTAAGCATGTCCTTCGCTGGGAATACCGCAAGGACGGCGCGACCTCCTACTCGCCTGACTGCATCTGGCTCGACCAGGTGCAGTGGATTCCCGCCGACGGCAGCGGATATACGCTGACCACGCCCGAACCCGTGCCGTATTCGTGGTTGACGGGTTACAATCTGGGCCTTGATTCCGATTTCGAGACGGCGGCGAAACAGGTGACGGGCAAGGTGGATGCAACGGGCAGGGCAATGTCCGTGTGGCAGGACTACGTGACGGGGACAGACCCGACAAACCCAGACGATACTTTCTACGCCATGATTGCAATATCGAATGGTATGCCTTGCGTCACATGGACGCCGAACCTCAACACGAACGGCGAGGTACGCGTGTACACGGTTCTCGGCAAGACGAACCTGACGGATGCGGCGTGGGTATGTCCCACGAACTCCGCACACCGCTTCTTCAAGGTGAAGGTCGAAATGCCGTAAGCAATATGTTAGCTGGTTCACCGAACTTGCTTTACTATGCGAAGCAAGTTCGGAATCCTCCGTATGACCAGTCGAGAATAATCGGGCAACGCGTGACTGTGCGTTGCGAACGTTGTCCCTTCCGTTTGCGCCTCCCTGCTTCCTTCTTGTTTACCTCGCAATTTTCCATGCACTCCGTAGTTTGAAAGAAGCGCAACAGGAATTTTGAGTAGCGTGATTCCGTATGTAAAAAATAGCACCAATTTTTAAAATTGAAAAATGGTGCTATTTTTACTCTTGCGTTTACATGGCGAAAAATAAGCTATTCACCCTTACCTATAACTCGCAGGGCGGCAAAGCCGCCCAGCCGGGTAAGCGTGTTAAGCGAGAGGAAGGCAGTAGGCAGTAGGGAGTAGGAAAAGCGGCAAAGCCGCCAGGGGAACGCTTCGCGCAATGACGAGTGACGAATGACGAATGGGAGGGACGCGCTCCGTCGCGTCCGCCGCGTAACGACGATGCCCTCGTCGACGAAAAGAGCAAGATGTCGCAGGCGATTATTTCGACGCAAGTTCTGGACAATCTTCGAGGATGGTCGCTCGGAAGAGTGCTGGTTGTCGCAATGCGATTTTTAGAAGCACCCTTGCTGCACCCGTCGGGCGACGCCGTCCCTGTTCCCAGTTCCTCAAGGTGCTTACACTTACGCCCATGAATTTGGCAAAAGCGTCCTGGCTTACATGAAATGTCTGGCGCACGTAGCGCACGTCTTCTTTCTTGGTTACTTCAAACCGGCGTGAGGGCGCACATTCTCCGCGAAGAATTTGCACCCCCTCGCGCATGCTTCCCAACAACAGATCAAAGTTCTTCTTGTTCATTCTTAAACCCCTTTGCCACTTCTCTCATCATCGATACCTGTTCCGGCGTCAGATTCTCTCGCTCATTTTTCAGATAAACATACAACATCAAAATCTGATCGCCGGCATCCCAGTAGTAGATGAGCCTGGATCCACCACGTTTACCCCTGCTCGATCCCCGCCACCTAATCTTCCGTACTCCCCCGGCACCTACAATAAGTTGTCCGGCGTTAGGATGAGCAGCTAGGTGATCCTGCAGTTCGCAATACGTGTCATCGTCCATAAGCTGAACAATACGTCGTGTAAACAAGCTTGTTTCAATAAAAATCACGCATTTATTATACGCCAATGGCGTACATAAGTCAACACGGAAAATTTCGCTATGCGAAGTGAGCATGCATCTGTATATTTCACCATCGCCTTCTAAAATTAAAACAACAGAAACAACAACTTCGCTGCGCGAAGTAGTGACGAGTGACGAATGAAGAGTGACGAAATGTGGTAGTTTTCCAAGTTATTCCACATGAATATTCCCGCGCAGGGCGCGGGCGAGGCACTTGTCTTTAGAGCGCGGGCTAACTCGCCCGCGTAGCACACGGCGGCTCTCCATAGCGGCAAGTTACAGCCCAAGGAGAGACGATGCGCGGACCGGTTGGTCCGCGCACCTCTTTCAAATGTTGCCTTCAAGTTGTTCTGGTTGTTTCCAAAATCTCTCGTGTGTACGGGAATGGGTGAATTACGCAGATGTGCCCCTATTACTATATGGAACCCGAATCTGCTTGTACGAGACGGAAAAACGTGGCAAAATTGTTGCCGTCAATGATCAAGGAACGGATAGAGCTTTATGGTACTGGATACGGTTTCGGTTTGGAAAGTACCGAAGGTCGGTAACCTCTCTGCCATCGACACAAACGGCATCTTTCTGTTGGAGTAGTAGTGCGACAACTATCGGAATGGGAATGCCGGGAACGGTAAAATGAGATACTTGAAAACAGGAATTCCGGCTTGTTACGCGATCATAGGACATTTATTTGCGGTGACAAGTCTTGTGATTTTTCCTGATATGCGTCAGAAATCGGAAGGCTCGTTTGGCGTGGGGGTATTCGCAACGGGTGTTATTTTTCTCACCGCAACCAGACGAGGGAGGACGCCCGCCGCAGTTCTTGCCTATTCCGCATTTCTCCTGTTTATCTGGGTTCACGAACTGTTTTACACGGGGAAATACCGATCCGTTCCGCTCCTGATCTGCATTCCGCTTCTGATCGTGCGGTTACTTTTTGCGATGCGTTCAAAGAAAAAGGAAGAGACGGATGCACAAATCCAGTTCGTGGACTTAAGCATATGTTCCAATATCCGGTCAGGAGTCCGATATAAACCCCAAACTGCCGACGGGAAATTCCTAAATGCATCACAATCCAAAAGCGTTTTGACGGACGAAATCAAACAGGAGTCCCCGTCCGACTGGGCATTACCAGAGACTCGGAAGGAAACGGCTCGTCGGTTTCCTCTTCACCGTCGCGGTAATCCTCTCCGCGCTCTTGTCTTTCTTCGGTTCGGTATTCATTGGGCGATTGCTTGGAATTCAGGGGGGACTCTTGGAAACGATCTGCTTTGTCACGGTTGTCTTAGTCCTTCTTTGGCTTACCGCCAAGGTTTTTACCCGTATCCTGCTCACCATCGAAGAACGTTTACATGGGCGGAACTCGCACCGATGAAACTTGTGGGGAGATGGGGAATGGCTCTCGTCGGACAGAAGATCGTGTATCGAAAGTACATGTAAAAGGAAATTACCTGATGTTTTTCATAGCACTGCCGATTATTTCACGAAAAGGGTATGGGTATGGGTATGGGATGTTACAGTTCGGCGCAACACTGTACAGCGAATTTTTTCGCTTGGGACCATGGTCTTCCGTTGACTTCGTCCGCCATTGGGTGTCCGAATGCTTTTCGATTTGCGAAGGAGAAAGGAAACGCAGGATGCTTGTCACCGGGGTTTATTCCGCCCCTTCGGGAATTTCCTAGCTGATTGAAAGGTGGGAACTGTTCCGCCGAGAAGATCCCATCTACTTTTTCTGTCGGTGTGTACAACGCAAGGAAAACAAGCCGTTTTCCCTTGCCCCGGAACTCTGGTGGACAATCACGGATGACTATACCGAGGAAATAAAAGCTTTCGAGGATGGGAAAGTCAGCTGCAAGAGATGGAAAATGCGGTATATACAGAAAACACGCACGGATGAAGTATTGGAGCGGCAGTGACGAGTGAAGAGTGACGAGAGAAATTTCACGCGGAGGTGCGAAGGTCGCATGAGACCGCAGAGAATGGGGAGGGGCAACGTCCTCGTTGCCTTGTTCTCGGTTTAACCAGCCTAACCAGCTTATCCCGCTGGCGGCTTTGCCGCCTTCATTTATCTCTCTTCATTTTTATTTGCAGCTCGTGAGGATGGCTAGGAGGATCAGGATGCCTCCTGCGAAGAGGGAAAGGAGTGGGGCAGATTCGCCAAAGAGGAGCAGTGATGCGGCAACGCCGAGGGGGATCTTGAGGTTGTTCAAGACCGCAAGTGTTCCTGGCGAGGTTTTTCTTGCTCCGCGATTCCAGAGGAAGTAACTGGCACCGGAGACGATTACGCCGAGGAAGGCGAGCGTGAACCACTGCATTCCTGTGAGCTGGCTACACGTCGGGGAGGATGTCATCAGCAATCCCGGAAGAAGAACCAGCGCACCGCCAAGATAGAGCCAGCAGAATACCGAGAGATCGGTGGCATGTGCGTTCCTTCTGCTCATCCAAAACCGGTATGCCATCTGTCCGAGCGCAAAGCAAAGGTTAGAGGCTTCCACCAACAGGAAACCGATGAGCGAACGTGAGAATTCGATGTCGGAGTGCCAGACGATCACGGCGGAACCTGCCACCGCCAACAGGGCTGCAAGCAGATTTCGGAGATGGAAGGTCCGGTCGTGCAAGTCGTTCAGAAGCGAGACATACACAGGGGTCATTACGGTGAACAGGACAACTTCGTGCGAGGGTAGGTAGGCGAAGCTGGCCATATAGGCGAGGGACATCAAACCGAACTGAACGGCTCCAATCGCTAGGCAGACAAGCATGTCCGTCCATCCCGTCCATCGAGTCCAAGGGAGAAAGACCAGCAAAGCGATCCACAAACGGATCCCTGCGCTGAATGAGGCAGGAATACCGACAAGGTTATTGCCGATGACACCGAACGAAACGGCCCAGATGCAAGAGGCCGCGACGAGACACCAGACACCCTGTCCGCGCCTTACAACATTTGTAACTCGAATACCTTTCATTTCGATAAAGCGTGTCAAGCTAGTTAAGCCGGTTAAGCGTGTTAAGCTGGTTAAGTGTCCCTTCGGGCTAAGTCACTTCGGGGCGAAGCCCCACTTCGAACCGGGGTTCACTTAGGGCGAAGCCCACTTAATTCCATCTCTCGTCACTGCTTTGCGGGCGGGGGAAGTCTCGGAATCAAGTTGACGTCACACGAATGAAAGGAGGCGGGGAGGGGATCAACTTTTCCCGAAGGGGTTAGCAGATGGAAGGAAAGATTTTCGATACGGCAGTCTTTCTCATTGTTGGGGACTTGGTTTCCAAAGACGAAAACGATGGGATGGTACTCTTGCGCTGGAGAGACGTCGCATCGCAGAAAGACGCGTCCCGATCCCGTATCCAGATAGAAGTCGCCAGGGTGAGACAACTCTTCTCGTTGTGTTTTCTTCTCTCCGTATCCTTGTCCCAACTGCATGGCGGTGAGCGATTGCGCTCGCGCGTGGTTGGTACGGAAACGGATATTCCACAAACCGATCGGTTCGAAGTCGAAGAGAAACGGTCGCTGCGACTCGAAGCTGGTCGAGAACTGTAGGTATCCGTTGTCTTTGATTCCCGGAATCAGTTGCAACAGGATGTAGAGTGTCTGCCACCCCGAATTCGATATCCGCTCATTTGTCATTAACGAGATGCTGCGCATGACAGGCGTCTTCGCCGCTCCTCGGACGACAGAGACCGCGCCGTTCCATGTGACTGGAACGGAGGATCGGACGCGGATTCGCAGGAGCATCGTATCGAAGAGTTCCTGAATGGTCGGGCCGGTGAAAACGAGGTTGGTTCGCGTGTTGCTGTCGGGGTGGATAAAAATCCGATTGAACCAGCACTCTTCCTCGTGGCGCAATTCCATCGAACGCCTCACCAGTTCGTTGGTTCCCGCCGGGGCAGGGAACTCCCAGCGGGAGTCCAACAGATCCACTCTCTGTTCCTCTAAGACGGGAAAGATCGGACGTGTCATCCAGATACCGTTTCCCTGTGATTCCCACTGGTGCGGATCGGGTTGCGGGATGAAGTTCGCGAAGATCGGATTGTTTCCCTCGCCGTAAGCGGAGTAGGTCACACCCTCCCTTGCATCGAACATCCCCATCCAGTAACGATCCCGATGGAAGAGCACCGTGTCGCCCGGACGGATGTTAGCGCGTTGAACGGCTTCGACACTTTTCCAGGCGGCGAAAACCGATCTTCCCGTCGCGCTGTCGCTTCCCCGCAGACTATCGACATAATAGGTTTCAGCGAGAAGGAACGGGGAGGGGAGACCGATCAGAATGGTGAATAGGATGATGATGTAACGTTTCATGTCGAGCACTTACCTCTTTTTACCTCACGCAAGGTTCGCGAAGTTGATTCATGGTCTTTTTGGTCTTGAGTGCTGTCAACTCAAATCCTCCTTCGCGGACTTTGTGTACTTCGCGTGAGATATTCTTGCCTATAACTTCGCAGGGCGGCGGAGCCGCCCGGCTGAGAAGCGGGGAAGCTGAGAGGCTGAGAAGTAAGCAACCAGAGGTTGCAGTGACGGATGGGGAGGGACGCGCTCCGTCGCGTCCACCGCGTAACGACGAC
>JAFYDR010000189.1 GCA_017544725.1 Kiritimatiellia bacterium | reverse complement strand
TCTACGATTTCCAGTCCGTACCCCTCCAGTCCCGCGATCTTGCGTGGGTTGTTGGTCATCAGACGAAGTTTGGAGAGTCCCAGTTCGGAGAGAATCTGCGCTCCAATCCCGTAGTCGCGCAAATCCGGCGGGAACCCAAGCTGGATGTTCGCTTCCACGGTGTCGAGCCCATGCTCTTGCAAGCGGTAGGCGTGAAGCTTGTTCGCCAGTCCGATCCCGCGTCCCTCCTGCCGCATGTAAAGGAGGCAACCGCGACCCTCCTGCGCAATCATACGCAAAGCCTGATGCAACTGGTTGCCGCAGTCGCAACGGCAAGAACCCAGCACGTCTCCAGTGAAGCATTCGCTGTGAACGCGAACCAGCGCAGGTGTACCATCAGTGAGGTCTCCCATCGTCAACGCAAGGTGTTCCAGTCCGTCTGGATGCGACTGGAACATCTTCAATGTGAAGTGCCCATAGGCGGTCGGCATATCGACCGTTTCCACCAGCGAAATCAATCGTTCGTTCCGACGGCGGTAGGAGATGAGATCGGCGATGCAGATCAACTTGAGGTTGAACTTTTTAGCGAACTCGCGCACATCCGGCAGACGCGCCATCGTGCCGTCGTCCTTCATAATCTCGCAGCAAAGTCCACACTCCTGAAGTCCCGCCAAACGAAGCAAATCAACGGTGGCCTCCGTGTGGCCCGCGCGTTTCAACACGCCTCCGACACGAGCCTGCAACGGGAACATGTGGCCTGGACGACGGAAGTCATCCGGCTTCACATTCGGATCAACGCACATCCGCGCAGTCACGGAACGCTCCTCGGCAGAGATACCCGTGTGCGTGGTCTTGTAGTCAATGGAGACCGTGAACGCCGTCGAATGGTTGTCTGTGTTCCGCTCCACCATCTGCGGAAGGTCGAGCTTCTCCGTGAAGGCGCGCGACATCGGCATACAAATCAACCCCTTGGCATGGGTCGCCATGAAATTGATATTCTGCAAGGTCGCGTGCTCGGCGGCGCAAATCACGTCGCCCTCGTTTTCCCGGTCTGCGTCATCGGTAACGCAAATCACCTCGCCCCTGCGAAGTGCCTCAAGCGCATCCTCGATGGAATCGAAAATCGTATCCATCACGACTCTACTCAGACTTTTCCGGTGCGGCCGGCTCGGCAGGTCCAGTCTCTGGCTCCGCCGCAGAAGCGGTAGGCGCAGTCCCCTGCTCCGTCGGTTCAGCGGAGGCTTCTGGCACAGGCTCGGCAGATGCAACAGGCTCGGCTGGTGCAGCTTCCGACACTGGCTCAGCTGGTGCGGTTTCTGGCACAGGCTCGGCTGGTGCGGCTGCTGCGGTCTCGACCGGATTCTCAACCTGCCGGAGTTCCCCTTGCGGGGACTCTGGAGCAGCTGCCGTCTCAGCGGCATCTTCCTTCTTGGCGTTCGGCTTGTCGGGCTTCTGGTGATGGAAGACAGGGTAGTCAATCGGTCCGCACAACGTATCATTGAAGAACCAAATCACATGCCCCTTTTCCACGAGCCAAGCGAGGTGCGCGAGCAGTTCCTTAGTCCGCTCCGGCTGATTCCCCGGTGAGAGCGCATCCAACATTTCCTGCTTCTGGCAACCGGGGTGCGTCTGGATGAATTCCAGCACGTCACGCAACGCGGGAACCAAGTGCTCGGACTCGAGCGGAGCGGGCTTTGTCTGCTGGACGAATTCCATACCTCGCGGTTCATTGGCGCGGAACAGGTGGAGCGCACGGTGACGGAAAGCACCGCGTAGCGCGAGCGACAAAGTAATGGAATTGCCGCGTTGCTCCCGCGAGAAGATGTTCTGCAGCTGATAGTGGAGTTGCCGACTCGGCGTCTTCAGCGCAACCGTCACCGGACACAGCATGTGGCGCGGGCTGGAAATCTGCTGCGGCAAAATCTCCCGCTGGAAGATGCTTTCTGCCATTTCCCGTTCCACACCCTGAGGCTTAGGTTGCTCTTCCGCGACCTCGCCCTCCGCGCCTTCCGGCTTCGGTGCCTGTGCCGCGGCATCGGTCTTGCGGCGATATAGCTTTTTCTTTGTGCACTGCTTGCGCCACTCTTCGATCACTTCGGGATCACGCACCATCTCGATGCGCGAACGGTAGCTCTCCTCACTCATGTTGGAAAAGCGAGTGCGCAGCATCTCGTGCACCTTGGCACTGAAGCTATGATGGTTCGGGGGGCCCAGCAACTCGCCGCTCAAACCGCAACGGGCAACGCAAACGAACTGGCCGCTGGGTGGTTCGCACTCCACCTCTTCCACCTCAAAGCATTCCTCCATGTGGCAGGTCAGGATGTGCTGACGGATTTCCTCCTCGGTGAGCGCCGGCATTCCGCACATCTTGCACTGGAAAATCTGGAGCTTTTCTTCCTTGTGCGGTTCGATACGGAACTGGCAGGAATTGGGGTTGTTCAAAAAGAGCATGACCAGATCACGCAACGGGAAGGCACGGCGCGACGTCTGGATTTTCCGAATGACAGCACCCAGAGCCTTTTGTTCTGGAAGCACACGGATTTCCAGCGGCAGTGGTGGCGGATAGTCGCGACGCAGCGGACGCCCGCCATCGGGACGACGTCCACCATTGCGGTGATCGCCATGTGGACGGTCTTCCGACGCATGGCGTTCACCCTGCGGCGCATGCGACGCGGGATGCGGCCCATCGCGGAAGTCACGACGCGGCGGAAACTCAGCATCGCGACGCAGACGACGCGGCGGACGCTGCGAATCCGAACGTTCGCCGTCGAACTCGCGGCGACGGGGACGGCGATCCTGGTCGCGACGGTCTCTCGACCGTTCCGGACGATCCCCCCGCTCTTCCGACTGATAGTCGTCTTTCCGATACCGCTCGATGTTGGCGGATGGATCCGTACGCGCCCAGCTAGGCGCGAAGTCCAACTCCAACGCGATCGGGTTTTCTTCGTTCAGGTTGTCGGCCGTGCCGCCTTCTGCATCTGGTTTGTCGCTCATAGTGTCTGTAGTGTATCGTTTTTCACCCCCGTCGGTCAATCCCGTTTTCACGGAGACGAAGGATTATTTGACAGTCGCTCCGGGAATCGCCCCCTCGTCCGGCGTGACGAGGAAGAGGGAACCGTCTGGATTTCCGGCGGCGAGGATCATGCCTTCCGAAACGCCGAACCGCATCTTGCGAGGCGCGAGGTTGGCGACCATCACCACGCTACGCCCGATGATCGACGCGGGATCGTATGCCTTGCGGATGCCCGCGAACACATTGCGCGGATGTCCGTCCCCGATGTCGAGCGAGAGGCGTAACAGTTTGTCTGCGCCCTCCACCAGCTCGGCTTGAAGCACTTTGGCAACGCGCAAATCCGCCTTCGCAAAGGTGTCGTAATCAATCGTTTCCTTGACCGGCACCGACTGGACGGCTGCGGGCTTGGGCGGAGGCGGTGGGACCGCGCCTAGCTTCCGGTTTTCCTCAAGCAGAGCCTCGATGTTCTTCGGATCAATGCGCGTGGCAAGATATTCGTACGTTTCGATCTCAACATCTTCCAGACGCTTCGTCAGGTCGTCCCACGTATAAGGTTCCTCGCGGAAGAGCTTGGCGACACGTACGGCGTAAGACGGCAGGATCGGCGCAAGGTAGATCGCCATTGTGCGGAAGATGTTCAAGATGGAGGTCAACACCTGACGGGCGGCTTCGGAATCCTGCTTGACCAATGCCCAAGGTGCCATCGAGTCGAAATACTGGTTTGCCTCGTCCGCAATCTTGCGAAGTTCCACCATCGCCTTGGAGAAATTGCGGTTCTCGAAATCATCGGCAATGACATCGGCGATGGCGAGTGCGTGTTTCCAGGTCTCTTCTCCTGCCGCATCCATTTTGCCGAGCTTTCGCCCGAAGTGCTTCTGCAACATCTGCGCACCACGCGAAGCAAGGTTGGTAATCTTACCGACCAAATCGGAATTGACGCGGTTGACGAAATCCTCCGTATTCAGGTCGAGATCGTCCGTCGTGCTGTTGAGCTTACAGGCGTAGTAGAAACGGAGATCCTGTGCCTTGAGGTACTTGAGGTAAGCCTTCGCCTGAATGAACGTGCCTCTGCTCTTGCTCATCTTCTCGCCATCAACGGTCAGGAAGCCGTGGACGAAAACCTTCGTCGGCAGACGGAAACCTGCGGCGTGTAGCATCGTCGGCCAAAAGAGGCAGTGGAAACGCACAATGTCCTTCCCGATGAAATGGTAGATTTCCGTTCCCGGATTCTGCCACCAGTCGTCGAAGGACTGACCGTGTTCCTTGCACCAGGCGAGCAACGTGCCCATGTAGTTGATCGGCGCGTCAACCCAAACGTAGAAGAATTTGCCGGGGTGTCCGGGAATCTCAAACCCGAAATAGGGGGCGTCACGCGAGATGCACCAGCCGCGCAACGGTTCGTTGAACCACTCCAGAAGCTTGTTCGCGATGTCCGGTGTCACGATCTGCGGAACGAGGTTGGCAAGGAAATCGCGCGAAGGCTCCAGTTCGAAATAGAGGTGCTCGCACTCCCGAATAGACGGTTCCTTCCCACAGAACTTGCAACGGGGCGATTTCAGTTCCTCTGCCGAATAGGTCTGTCCGCAGGCCTCGCAGGAGTCCCCGTACTGATTGGGCGCGCCGCACTTGGGACAGACGCCCACCAAGAAACTATCGGGAAGGAACATCTTTTCGTTGTCACAGTAGAACTGCTTGGTCTTCTTGGTCGAGACAAATCCCTTCTCTTTCATCGCCGCGTAAATCTGATCCACGAACCCGTGGTTCTCCGCGCAGTTTGTAGAGCCATAGTGGTCGAAAGCGATCTCAAAACTCGCGAAGTCCGAAGTGTGCTGCTTGTAGCTCCGCTCGATTAACTGCTCGGGCGTGGTGTTTTCCAGACGCGCACGCACCATGATCGGCGTCCCGTGCGTGTCATCCGCGCAGATGTAAACGACACGGTTCCCGCGCATCTTCTGAAAACGGACCCAGAAGTCGGTCTGCAGATACTCGACCAGATGGCCGAGATGGATATCTCCGTTTGCGTAGGGCAACGCAGATGTCACAATCATGGTACGTTTGGATTCGCTCATGTCACACTCCTTCTCAAATAAAAGATGGCGGAGAGGCGAATAAGCCGGATTCTGTTCGCCCGTTCATCACGGGTTCCGATCATTCATCTGCGCGATCAACCCGGAACGCTATCGCACGAGGCGAGTGACGCGGGCCGCGTCTCGCATCCCCTATTCGATCTTGCTCCAGAGGGGGTTTACCTTGACGGCAGACATTCTCACATCTGCCCGGTGGTCTCTTAAACCGCCTTTTCACCCTTACCCGCACCTTGCGGCACGGGCGGTTTGTTTCTGTGGCACTTTCCGTCGGCATCCGTTCAGGATGCCCCTCCGGCCTTCACGACCGGACCTCTCGCCCTACGGAGTCCGGACTTTCCTCCCCCGCCGAAACGGGAGCGATCGGTCACTCTCCCCGCCATCCAAATCAAATGAACCTAGACTTGCGGATAGTACAGGATGCGCCCGCACATCTCGCAGGTCACCATCTTGTCGCCAAGCTTCACCTGCTGCATCTTGGAGGGCGGCTGCACCAAATGGCAACCGTTGCAGGCACCGCCGTCCAGCAATTCGACCAAGATCGGCCAGCGGCGTTCACGCAGACGGTTGTAGTAGGTCAGCAGACTCGGCGAGACATTCGCGACGAACGCCGCACGCTCGGCCTCGGTTTCCTTCAGCGCCTCTTCCACTTCAGCGAGGCGAGCATCCAGTTCCTCCAGATATCCCTCGACCTCCGCGCGTTCCTTCTCCAGCTTCGCCTCGGCTTCTGCCACGCGCCCCTGCAACGGAATCAGGTCATCCTGCTTGATCAGCAACAGACGCTCCTGCGTTTCCACATCCTTGGTCAGCTTGGTAATTTCCAGACTGAACTCCTTGAACTCGGCATTCGAATTCAAATTGCCCTGGTTCTGCTGCAGCTGGTCAATCCGCTCATGCATCGCCTTGATCTCGGCCTCGGAGGCATTGATCGCGACTTCCTGCTCGTGCATGTTGGCCTTCGCCTTATCCAGATCCTTCTTGGCGTTGTTCAGATTCCTCGATTCCTGAACCTTCCTCTCCGGAATGTCCTGAATCTCCTGCTGAAGTTCACGGATCCTGCTGTCGATCTCCTGCAATTCAAGCAACGGTTGAACGATATTGTTCACTGCAACCTTCCTCCTGGGGATTTCCCCTCTCTCATTCGCAAAACGAAAAAACTAGTTTACCAAACATTTAGCAACTGTCAAGAACGACATTTGACAAATGAAAACAATGGAAAACCTCTGTGTTTTTCGCCATCGTCTTTTGAAAAAGAAAACAACAGAAACAATTTAAAAAAACAACTTGTCTTTAGAACGCGGGCCAACTCGCCCGCGCCCGAATAGTCCCTTCCATAAAGGTAACGAGACAATGATACCAAATGATTGTCGCGGTAACGGCAAAGGAGGGGGAATACGCAGACCGGTTGTTCTGCACATCCCAAGTGACCTTAAGACGCTTAGCGAACTTCGTGAACTTTACGTGAGGGAAAAAGAGGCAAGC
>JAFYDR010000188.1 GCA_017544725.1 Kiritimatiellia bacterium | reverse complement strand
TGGACGAGTGCCTCTCGGATGTCGTCCATGCCCGGCCTGCCATTCAGCGTACGCCGCCTGTGCAGTTTCCTGCGCTCCTCCGAGAGCGCAAGACGCCGCGCACGCTCCGTCTCGTAGTACGTGGGGCGTCGGAGGCGGTGTATCTGCCGATCTATCTCGCGCCTCGCGATCCAAAAGAAGAACGACACGCCCATCGCCGCGAAGTAGAGCGCAATACTGCCTCTTTCTGCCGCAAACTCGTTGAACCCGTACGGCTTGTGGCCTATGGTGTGGCCGTGCCTGTACGCCTCTCGCCAGAATCTGCTTCTGTATTCGTCGGAATCGAACCCCATGATGGATTCCTCGAACCACGCGAAGAAGTCCCTGTTCCGCTCCGAGAACGGCCTCTCGTGGTCCTTGATGGCGGTGTCGAACACACCTCGCCTCTCCAGATGCCTCTTTATTGTTTTGTCCATCGAATTCCTCTCTTGCCCGCTTTGCGGTTTGCCAGTCAGAATGCCTTCTCGACTTCCTTTCACACAGCCTCATAAGATACCACATCCCGCCCGCAGAGTCAATGAGAATTAATCTCGGACTAATTCTTGGAGGGGGATGCGGATGGGGCATGACTGGTTCGGGCGGCGACAGCTCTTCCGCGCTTTCACAAAAAGTCTAAAAGCCTCCCCTGCCAGCCATCGGCGGGGGAGGCTTTATCACCGGCAACTTGCGCAGGCATCAATTCTGTTGCGCGGACACCTGCTGATTTAGGAGTTCCACGAGTTCGGCGCGGAATTCTCCTTCAGCTTCGATATCCACAGTAACGGCGGCTATATCAAGACGTTCGTCAGGCGCCATTGACGCAATCTTCTCTGCGACATATTCAGGGAACAACGCGTTGAGGTCCTTTTCTATCCGATGATCAAAATATGCAGCAAGGAGCGTATCGTATTCCACACCGCCATACTGTGCGACGACAAATTCCTTCAGCCAATCGTTCAACCGTCTCCCGGTCTCGCGGGCCTGGGCACGTTCCTCATCTGTTTCGGGACGCTGAATATTCCGATCCACATAAATTGTCTGACAACGTATCGAATAGCTCGCCTCTTCGTCGGGCGCGTTAGTTGGTGCAAGATCAATGGAAAATGGCTTGGCGAAGGAAAAGCCTCCAAGCGTCAGTAGCTTGGAATCTCCTATGCCGTTCCCGACTACTTGGCAGTCGTACGCACATACCGACATCACCATTCCTAATACCGTGGCCACCGCAAAAAAAACTCTACTCTTCATATAACTCGCTATATGCGGTAAGACGTCACGAATGACTGTAAACTTACAGTTCCCTCTCATAGAACTTGTGCGGGATGCGATTTTCAACATGATACTTCTCCATTGCGTTCATAAATAGAAACGCAATCGTCCATGCTGCGATGACACATAAAATTGCGAGCAATGTAAATTTCCAGTGTCGCCAAGAAATCGCCTTCCTCATCGCCGCCACCGTCTGGTATCGCGACTTGGGATTGGACACTGTAGCCGAAAGATAGATTCGTTTCCAACATTTCGGCATATCTCCATCAAAGCAGCTGTTGATCAGCATTCCGATTGCGTGGACATCCGCCTCCGGCCCCGCTTCAAGCCCATTGAACTGTTCCGGCGCAGAATAGCCGACGGTACCCACCGCGACCGGCTTCCCGTCTTCAACCGATAGGGCTTCCGTTTCGCGTTTCGCTACCGACACGGGCGATGCCAACCCGAAATCGATCAGTACCGGCGTACCGTCGTCCCGCGAGAGGATGTTGGCCGGCTTGATGTCGCGATGAATGAATCCATGTCGATGCAGTTCCTCCGTCGCAGACATGATCTGTCGGAGGAACTTCGCGATCTTGAGGTCTGAGTCCGGCAGCTCGTAACCCTTCAAGAGCTCCGTAACCATGTACGGACGGTCGCCGTAGCTTCCAAAGCTCAGAAGACGCGGAATGTTTCGGTGCTTGATCTGCGACAGGATCTCCGATTCGCGCACGAATCTTGCACGCGACTTGTCGTCGAGCTTGTGAAGCATCTTGATTGCCACCGCCGCACCATTTCCGCCGGTCGCACGATAGACATCCGCAAAACCACCGCGTCCAAGCAGCGCGACGATTCGATAATCGCCGACAGGGGTTCCGGCAGCGAGTTCCCCCTCGCCTCTGGAAATGTCGTTTACCCGTTCGGCAAGCCAATTGTCGAAATCATCTTCCATATCACCCATTACTGGCTTACGGCAGGTGGATTCTTAC
>JAFYDR010000187.1 GCA_017544725.1 Kiritimatiellia bacterium | reverse complement strand
CACTCGGAATTGGCTGGAGACCAACCGCATGGATTTGCTCGCAACGGATGTGATGACGCTCTACGCCAGATCGGGCAACACCAACGAGTTCCAGACTTTCGGGATTTGGTATGCGACAAACTCTCCGGGTATTTTGATGTTTGTGGCTTTTTGTTGCGGGCGGGTGTATCCAGCACGAACCGTATCGATCACGCATCGGCGAGAAGTTGATTTTTTGAGTTGTTCAAGTTGTTTTCAAAAGGCGGCGGAACTTGCGGTGAAGAGATATGTTCGACCATTCCCCCATACCTTGATTTTCCGTTGCTCTTGTCAACTAGGATCTGATATACTTTTTACCCTCCGTAGGACGATGTCTTCAATACAAAGCTGGACAACTGGTGTTGTACTGAAAATTTGCGTTCCATGTTTCAAAATCGAGGAGAATCTACCATGAATGAGTGTAACCAGTCCGTACAGACCGAAGGAGGAGAAGTTTCTCGCGGAATCCCCAAAATGGTCATTGGAAATCTGAACCCGTTTGCCGAGTCTAAGACGAGGGAAATAGAAAGTTACCTGGTAAAGTTTATGCCAAGATTAATGCCGACGGTTCCCTCTAGTTCGGTGATAGACATAATCGACAACTTGTATGGCAAATTCTTTTTATTGTTTCAGGAACTTCGTTATGCACAAAGGTATTCAGATGAATTCGGGGGGAAGCTTGTCACCGAGGAAAATCACAATTCTCCAAGTAAATCACCAAGTAACCGCTTGGAAGAGATTGGTAAGAGTTTATTAGAACTGAAGGCAATCTTTGCCGATTCTTATGAAGTCGATCAACAGATAGAAGAAGATTTTTTCCAAATCCTGTGTGGTAAATTACAGAGCAAAATCAAAAATTTCATTACCCGATATACGCAGAGTGACTTCACAGAGAGTTTACCGGAATTAGCATCATCTGAAAGCTGGAAATGCTTATTCGCGAGGCTGACAAACTGGCTGGAGAACTATTTGCAGCTGATGCGATTGAACGACTATTTAGATGACGAGGCGTACGGAATCCTAAAAGGCGATCTTGCGAATCGACTTAAGAAGTCCGAGGATGAGGCGAAAGAATGCTTAAGAAGAGGTATCACAGTTATTCTCAATGATGCAAAGTTTCATAACATGTCCCCTGAAGAGGCACGCCGGATAGAAGAAGAGTATTTCAGAACCCATTGCTATGGATTACGTTGTATCATTCGGGTCATCGGGAACGGTCTGAAAGGAATCGTTTCTGATCAGAAAGTTGTCGTTTCTTGGAGGCTCGCTTTCTTGAAGCTGGTGGATAGAGTGGAAGACTATTCGTGTCGAATGTGGCAGAAAGACTGGTCTTGTGAGGAAGAGAAAGAGTTTGTCAAGAAAGCCATTACGGACGAGATGAAAGAGGTGAACAAACAGTCATTGTTCATAGCCGATGTGTTGAGACAAAAGGAACTGGTTTCAGAAAGAATTGGGCGTTTTTTGATATACCGTGAGAGTACAACGAAAGAGCTGGTAAGAATAGCCGTATTTCGACACTATGGCGCACCTCCCCCTTACGAACGGTTGCCCCCCAGTACGGTGAAAATCATCGAGAAACTTCTAAAAGGTTACCGCCTATGTATCGAATCAAAGAATGGAAAAACCGAGGATGGCTGGGAAGAGGCCGGAAAAGGGTGGAGACAGGCGTTTCAGCACCGTGATCGAGATGCGGAAAGGTTTTATCAGGAACAAATTCAACGCGAGAGACGCGACAAGATAGATGCGAGAAACGAGAACAAGGTCGGATTCTGGCGTATCATACCGGATTGTGTGTATGACAAAGACGAATTCGACAATGACTGAAGAAAGGAACGAAAAATGTCACAGGATGAGAACGAGATACCGGAGATCGTAAAACACGGAATGGTCGTGGGGGATTGCAATCCCTTCCTTTTGGAAGTACGGGATGAGATGGGGGATTACCAAGTCGCGCTGAATCGATACCTGGAGTCTATAAAATCCCAACAGAAAACGTGGTTTGAAGACGACCTGATTTCTCTGAAATCACAGTGTGAATCACTAGTTAATGGTATAGTTTTTTATGGATACAACTATTACAAGAAACAGAGCCAATTCCTGATATCAGTTTATGCCGCCAGCTGTTTAGGAGAGATTGAGGAGGAAATCAAACTCAATCATCGCTTTTCAGTTTCAAGGTTGCCGAAAGACGATGTTACCCATGCTGATTCCGGTCTGGTCAACCTTTTGTGCAACTCGATCCGTTTTTCGATCAAGATGACCGGAAACGCATTGCATCAGCTCTTCCCGAAAAACATAAAAACTTTTCTCGATTGGCGACTCGCTTTTCTCGATTTTGTTAATCGGCTCGAATTCTACGCCGAGAACGAGCGCGATGCGGAGTGGTCGGATAATTTTGAACGAGAGGACTGTCTGAAAGAGATTTCTGGTTTAATTCAAAGAGTATGTTATTGTTCGGGGTTCGTTCGAGACATTCTTTTGAAGGTAGAACGTACTGAAGAACGTATCGGGCGTTTCCTTATTTATCGGGATTCAAAAAAAGAAATATCCGAGATTATCTTGGATTCCCCAAAGAAAATCTATACCATCGAAGCCCGAGCTACACCGATCCTGGAAAAACTGTTTGAAGATTATCGGCGAGAATCAGTTTTTGTGGAGGACATTAACATCCGCTTGAGTGATTCGCATTGTATCATCTATTGTTCGGAAAGAGAGTTCGACGTGAAAAAAGAAACCACGTTCTTTCCCGACACAAAGCAAGGAGTTCCGGTGACCTCGGTAGCCCAGAGCATCCCTCGGTGTTACATGGAAGGATGGGGGATTCGACAAACGATTCTTGTGATGGAAAAGTGGCTCAACAGATTCTTTGGCAAGAACACCGAACCATTGCATCAATGGCGGGAAGCTTGTCTCGCAGCGGTTGATCTCTTCGATGAGTACGCCCAAAAGCTCAAAAATCACGAAACAATAGATATAAATGACTTCCTCAAGCAATGTGAAGAACGAATGCACAAAATGTTTGATGGGCAACGAGAAATCATGTGGTATCTTCGTGGGCATTATCCCGCACGAATACGAGCCGGTGACCTTGACGGGATTGAATCTATCAGAAGTGACAATCTGCGCAAGGGGAGTTGTTCGATACCAAGTATCGGTCGCTTCACCACTTATTCGTTTGGTCGGCAATTTTGCACTCGCGTCCAAACAAAAACTACCCTGCATCAGTCATTATATGCTACTACCGACAGCTTTTTCTCGATTATCCGCCGCTGTCTCTTCCACAAAGCTGAACATGCTATCATCACATTAAAAAAACGGATCGGCCAAGAAACTACCGACGGATGGGTGCCTAGTGAAAAAGGCTGGCGACAGGCATTCCCCCCACGCAAAGGCGACGAGAACAAAAAATCATACGCTCGAAAGATGCAGTGGAGTTCGGCTGATGACTTCTTCAAGGATCACATCGAACAGCGTACCCAGAAACAAGCCGTAAGAGCAGACTGGCGCATCAAGCCAGACGTTCCCCAAGGGAAGAGGAGAAACCCATGATGTCCCCCGCAAGAGTCGTGTTATTTTGTTATTAGTTGAATCGGTTGGGGAAGTTTGATACGGTGAAAGTGCTTTGGAACAATTGGATTCCATACAAAGGAGGAACAGAAATGAATGACGCAAAGTTTGTACTTGAGAATACGGATAGACCAGACGTTTACAAAAACACCGTTACTTCCGGTTCTCGGATAGCCATAGTCGTGTATTGTAAAGGGACGAATACTACGAGTAGTTATTGTCCAATTGCAGACGAAATGTGGTATGCTTTGAACAGATTGGCGTTGCCAGCCGATTCTGTAATCATCGTAGTTGATGCAAAAGGGGATGCATACAACCCGGATTTCGAGCCAGCCCTTGATACTCCGACTGGACTAGCTGTATGGAAACGAACCACTGTGTGTTACACAGGCGGCGGTGCAGGACGTATCCGTGCATACGATATCGGCATAGCACTTGCATTGCGGACAAATGCAGGCATCATTGCCTTTCTAGACGGAGACTCTTTGCCGCATCCGATGTGGACATACGAAACCATGAGATTCTTCAAACATCATCCGGGAATCTGTATCGTGACTGGAGAATCGATTGCAAAGGACCAAAACTTCCCTGCTCTTCAGAACGAGGATGAAAACTGCCCAAAAGAACAAAAGAGTGACGAGGATGTGGAAACCAACGAGATTGATATGCGCAATTTCGCTATCGTTCGTCCCGTCGCAGAGGCAGATCTCTTTGACAATCGTAAAGACGACTCCCCTTGGCTTGTCGTATGTGGGGCTATACACGGATTTCGTACAGGGTATAATCCCAACATAATGGTTTACGCGGATCCTTGGCCGGATGATCCGAACGCTGATGATTTTGAGGACTTCTGATGGTAGGAAGGAATTCCAGAACACGAGAACAGTAGCCGTAAAACTTCACACCGACAAGAGGTAAAATCCTTGTCGGTGAGGATAGGGAGAACAGAACCGTGAGAAGCGAAACTCAGGCACCATACAGATATTTATCGCAACAAGCCGAAGGGTTGAAATATCTGTTGATGGCTGGAGAATCTGGCGGGATACCTCAAATGATCCTGAATGCTATTGCTTTGGGTAATGGAGGGAGTCCTTTTGCTACTTGTTCCCTATTCGGTTTTACAGTAAGAAAGATGAAAATTGGGATTACAAAAAAGTATATCAAGAAAAGTCTTATCTATTCCGTACATGGAATCCGAATTTATCAAAAAAGGGGAGAAATAAAGCAACCTTCTTTTTCCAATACGATGAATTCGTTTATGTCGAAGGTGATTCACAACAGCATCTTTGTCCGATACTCTTTGGTGATGCGGCAGAAAGTATCTCTCGGCTGCCACATAATCAAGAAGCGTATAAGAAAAGGTATGAACGTGATATCAAGTATGATGATAGGGCAGAAGAACCATAACGGTTTTCAAGGAGTAATGCGATGAGAATGAAGTGGATGGTGGTGTTGACGGCGGGGTTGTTTACAGTCGGAACAGGCATGGCGACACCGGTTGGGGCGGATACGGCAAGGCGTGCCGCGCAAAACTGGGTGAGGTTCTCGCCGAAGCCGTTGGGCGAGAACATCGGGCAAGTCGCGCAAAGCGTGGCAACCGGGAGTAGTACGAACGGGGAATCGCTATTCCACGTCATCCGGATGCAGGATGGTGGTTTCGTTGTGACATCCGCTGATGACGATGTAGATCCCATCATTGCTTTTTCGGAGTCAGGTGACGGCAGCTCCGCCACAAATCCCGCCAGCCCGCTTTATGCATGGTTGCAATACGATATGGGAACGAGGGCGAAACTGTCACGTAAAATCGCCTACTCTGTAAAAGGAACGCCAACCACCAGCTCTCAAATACCGAAGCAACGGTGGGCAGAACTTCTTTCCGAAGAAAACGTCGGTTTTGCCACCATTACTTCGGACGGGAAAAAGTTTGCAACACGAATCACCTCTCCTGCGACAAGTGAAATTCGTGTGGACAAGTTACTCTCAGCCAGTTGGGGACAAGGAAATGTTGATGGTCTGTGGACAACAAAGTGTTTCAACTGGTACACACCCAACAATTATCCGTGCGGATGCGGAGCAACTGCAATAGCACAGATCATGAAATACTGGAAGTACCCATCCTCATCCCCAGGCTATACGCGAACATGTAAGGTGAATGGCACTTCCAAATCACTCTCGATGATGGGCGGCACATACAGTTATTCCGACATGGACGATTCTCCTGACATCTGGACTACGCAAGCAAAACGGAAGGAAATCGGCAAACTGACCTACGATTGCGCTGTCGCCTGCAAAACGGATTTCCGAAGCGACGGTTCCTCTACAACATTTTCCGATATTGAGTCTGCGCTGAATACCTTTTCCTATTCCGTCAGATCGAAAAGCTATTCCACAAGTACGGCAGATAATCTGTACGCGACGCTTGATGCAAAATGCCCCGCCTTACTTCTCCTCGATTCTAGCGTAAGTCACGCCGTGGTGGCGGACGGATATGCCGTCAAAAGCGGTCTTACCTATACACACATAAATATGGGGTGGGACGGTACAGACAACTGCTGGTACAATCTGCCGATGGTAGATGCTTCCAGTTCCGGAAAATACTACTCCGCTTACAAGATGATGTACAACATCTTCACCGCAAACGCCAGCGAAGTCGTGATCAGTGGACGTGTAACCGATTTATCAGGAAATCCTGTCTCCGGCGTAACGGTCACCGGAATATCGACCTCTGGATACCCGAGCTATACGGCGACATCTGACGCAAAGGGAATTTATGCGCTTTTCGTAACGCAAACCGGAAAGTACAACATCACAGCTGAAAACTCGACCCATAAGTCCACATTTATGCTCTCTGTCCAGATCAAGAACATGACAGACAACAAGTGGGGAAACAATCTTTACCTTCAAGCGAAGCCATCTGCGCCTACGGGGGTCACGGCGCAAAACGGAACCCCCACAACCGGCATCCGTATCAGCTGGACTGATAATGCGAACGCATCGTCCTACACGATTCTTAGGGGGACGGGCAGTTCCGTGACGTATGCGACCGTTCTCGCCTCCAACATTTTTTCTGCCTACTATACGGACACCTCTGCTGCACTCGGCGTAACGTATTACTATTGGGTCAAATCTGTAAATAACATTGGAGAAAGTGTACTCAGTTCCTGCGTAACGGCGTACCGAACAATCGGCTATCCGACCTCTTTGAACGTCGGCAACAATTCCACCTCGTATGTCCGCATTTCGTGGGGTGCAGTATCTGGAGCAACTTCGTATGAGGTCTATCGTGGTTCTTCCTCTGCCTCGTTCTCCAGTGCTAGCAAACTTAGTACCACGACGAACTTGTATTACTACGATAGCACAGCTAGTGCGGGCGTGAAATACAGATACTGGGTGAAGGCGGTCGCATCCGCGACATCATCCGTGAATTCGGACGATTTTGTAATCGGATATCTGAAACTTACCTCTCCAAGTGGTGTCACCGCTTCGCAGGGAGCGGTGCAGAACGACAATCCGACACCGATTACCGTGAGCTGGAATGCCGCGATTGGGGCAAGTTACTATCGCGTCTATCGTGCGGAGAGCGCAACAGGGACGAAGACAGCTTTGTCTAGCTGGCAGACTGCACGTTCCTATTCGGACAGTACGGTCTATACTCCTGACAAACATTACTATTATTTCGTTGTCGCTGCAATGGACGTGAACGGAACAGGACAGAGCGGGTATAGTACCTATGCGATCGGTTGGCGTGGGAAAACCAAGGCGGAACGGCAACAGGAAGCCGCTCGTCTCTTTGGACTCTCTGCCACGACATTCTCCGGAAAGACAGACGCGATTATGGTCGTCACGAACACTGTCGTGTTCAACGGTACGGTGATCGGCAACAGTAACAAAGCCGAACTTTCCTTCTCTTCATCCGGGAATGTACAGGTTTCATTCCGGTGGAAGGTATCGAGTGAAGCGAAAAAGGATTATTTACGTCTCTACCGCGATGACGTGAAGATCACTGAGGTTTCTGGAACCGACGCAGACTGGCAATGGGTCACGAATGGAGTCACAGATAGCGGAACCCACATTTGGAAGATCGCATACGAAAAGAACGCTTCTTCGTCTGCTGGAGAAGACAAGGCATGGATCGCAGACCTTTCCGTAAAAAGCGCAAAAATCGTGACTTTCCTTCCCGGTCTGCATGGATTCCTCGTCGGAGACAACATCAGATTCTCCGTAGATGGAACGGTAATACCGCCGTCCGCAGTTGCGGATGGAGGTTACCGGTTCACTGGATGGGACAAGAATCTGTCACGAATTACGCAGGACATGACGGTCACTGCGCAGTACATCAAGACATGGAATGTGCGGTTTGATCCAGGAACGCATGGCAAAATTGCATCCGGGAGCGCAAACCAGACGATTGACATAGGAAAGAATGCGAACGCCCCCACAATCCAAGCCTATACGAACTGGCGTTTCATCGGATGGGATCGGTCGTTCCAGAATGTCACCGCTGACATCGTAGTCACGGCACTCTATCGGCAGACGGTTACCGTTCGGTTCGACTGCGGGGAAAAGGCGACGTATATCCCGATTCCCGGTCTGGAAGCGAATGCATACATCTATGACGTGGGATACACTTACGGAAAGTTGCCGACGGCGAAAAAGCGTCGATTCGATTTTGGGGGATGGCGGACGGCGGCGGGTGTCTCCGTCAACGAAAAGACAATCGCGGCATCTGGCGTGACCAAGCTCTATGCAGTCTGGAAAGAGAAGGCTGTTCCCGCTCCAGACGAGTATCTGGAGACCGACGGATCGGAGGACGCTTCTGCATTCACAGGGAATGCCGTGACGACCTACAACGGCTGGTTGTGGGGAGAACGGACGGTGTACACGCAGTCTGTCAGTACAGTTCTCGGAACTGTGCAGCTGAAGACTGGGAAAATGAACAAGAAGGGTGACGTCAAGTTGACTGCAAAGGTCGTCGCGCAAGGAGTCAAGGCATCCCTGCGCGGAACAGCACGTCCCTCTGATGGAACCTGCACAGCTACGCTCTCGGGACGCGGCTTCTCGTTGCGCGTCAATCTACGCGGAAACCGGATGTGGGGAACGTCCGGGAACGGCCTGTCGCTCGACGGTGCGAGAAATGTCTTTGCCTCCGGTGCGAGTCTCGGTAATTATCGTGGGACTTGGACGGCGGCAACTGGAAATGGAACGGCATCCGGCTCCGGGATTTCTCTGACACGCGGTTTCAGTGCCTTCTCGCTTACGGTGGGAGCAAAGGGCAAGGTAACGACGCGCGGTGTTCTCGCGGACGGCACAAAGGTCAGTGCGACAAGCCAGCTGGTTGCCATTGAGGGATCGAACGGATATCGCGCTTGCGTTCCCTTCTTCGCACAACTCTATACGGGTAAGAAGGGGTGCTTGGGAACACTCCTTTGGCTTGGCGAGGATCGCACGATGATCATGGATGGTGATTTCGGATGGGGAGTCTATTGGGATGGTCGGAAAGCGAGGAAGCCGTTTGAAGCCATGCCCGATTTCACGGGCAGCAAACTCGCCACGCCAAGCGGGCGTCACACAATCCATCTGAATCCCACTGATTTTTCAGGAGGGAGCATCAACGGATATCTGCCGGACGGTCTTGCCGTATCCTGCGGGAAAACTTGGAAAGTCTTATCCGAGTATCATCCTTCGGGGATGAAATTGACATACAAGCCGAGTACAGGATTTTTCAAGGGAACATTCCGCGCTATCTACGAGGTCGGTCCGCGTGTAAGTGTACCCGTGAACGGTGTCATGGTTGGCAACATCGGTTATGCCACCGCCCTATTCAAAAAGACATCCTCCATCCCGCTAACCCTAGAATAAGCGTGTTAAGCCGGATAAGCTGGGGTGCTTCGCGCCAGCTGAGAAGCGGGGAAGCTGAGAGGCAAGCCGCCGGAGGCGGCAGTGACGAATGACGAGTGAAGAGTGACGAATGACAGGCGGCTGATGCCGCCGACTGAGAGGCGGGGACGATGGGGACAACGGGGACGGGGGGTAGCCGCCAGTCCTACCAGTCTCGCCAGTCCGTTCCATCACGGGCAACGGGGACGTTACCCCTCCCGTGGGGCGGTTATTGCCAAATGAAATGCCACAGTTCGTCATTCGTCATTTTTCATTTTTCATTCCGAACGAAGTGAGGCAACGGGCACATTGCCCCTCCCGTAGCCCCGTAGGGACACCACAGGCACAGGCGGGGGTGTAACCCCCGTATTAGGATCACACCCCCCAAGCCGCGTAGCGGCGATACAGGGCGGCAAGGCCGTCTTCATTCTTCATTCAACTTTCTTCATTTTACATTTCAGCGCAGCCGCCATCCAAAGGTTATTTTGTTATTGCTTGCACATCGGAGGCGGGGCGAATATTCTGTTCACATGAAAAACTCAAACGCGCTCAGATTTGGATTAGGCTTGTATTTTGGTTTTCCGTTGTGGTACACTAAACGCATCTTTGGCGGTTGTAATCCGTCAAAGTTAGTTCGACCGACCAGCCGGAAACGGTTTGTCGGAATGTACGCAACTGAGATTTTCGCTCGCAGAGAAATCGCCAATTTTTCGAAACAAAGCGAAAAACGGGTGCGTCCATGTAGTCAACTATATGGCGTACCCTCTTTTCTGTATTTGTTTCGGGCGTTTGGCGATGCCTTCTGCGAAATCAGGACTGGGGGTTCGCCGTTTTGTTTTTTCGGCATCCCCCGCAAGAGAGGGAGATGAAACATGGACGCAAAAAAGCGTAACGGACATTGCGGAAAGCGGATCGGGATTCTCCTGATCCTTCTCGTCACAGTGTGCTGCGGATGCTCGTCCTACCGCTTTCAAGGTACGGTACACGATCCAGCTTTTGTTACGGGGGCCAGGCCGCAAGGAAAATACCGCATTGCAAAATTCAAGATGACCGTTCCCAAAATGAGCGGAAGTTTTCGTCATGTCGATGATCCGTTCGCCGCACCGGATCCGTGGTCGATCCCGCAGGTCTCGTACAAGAAAAAGACCGAACTGATCATTTGCGATTTGGAACAATTCATTCCATCCATGTTCAGTTCCGACAATCGTGCCGAACCTGTTGAGATCCAAATCACATCCGCCGGAGACGAAAAATCAAATATGTTTTCAATCATCGTCCCATATTTGATTTCTCTAGGAATTTTCCCCGGATGGATGGGCACATCCACTAGATGTGACGTAATCGTCACACTGGCACGGGACAGAAACCTATCGCGGAAGTTCTCAATCGAATATCGTTCCGATATGAAACTCTCATTTTCTCCGATTGGATTGATCCCATATAACCCTGTTCCTGCCCCATCATTCCGAACTGGGGTAGGAATTATGGCGGCACCGCATATAAATGAACGTTCATGTCGGGACTCGCAAGATGTCTTTTGCGAAACGTTGGCGATGGGTATCGCTGCCTGTTTGACCGATATGGAACGGGGTCGATACCAACCGCCCCTCATCAGTCAGCCAACGGTAAGTACGACCACGATTCCAAGCGCGCCACAACCAGCTCCTGCACCCGCAGCTACACCTACTGCAACTCGGCAAACCGCTCCTGTATCTTCCGCCGCCAAGCTGAAGCAGCTCCGCGATGCGGGAACAATCACGCAAGAGGAGTATGAGACGATGCTAATGCGCACAATTGAGCGAAAGAAGGAGTAACCTCGTGAAACGAATCTGGGTTGTTTTCATGTTTCTCACTGCCGGGTGCGCTAGTATCGTAAGTCGATCTACCTATTGTATCCCCATCCGTTCAAACGTGCAGGGTGCAGTTGCAACCATCCGTGATCAGAAAGGGAAAATCCTTGCTTCTGTACGAACGCCTGGTGAGGTGAATCTCTCAGCGGGAAACGGCTATTTTGAACGAGCGCGATACACGATTTCGTTTACCAAAGATGGTTATACGGGAGATGAGTACCGATTAACCGCAGACATAGACATATGGTATTTTTTCAACGGTTTTTTAGGTATCCTAGGACTTCCGGGATTACTCAGTATCGATCCTGCAACAGGTGCGATGTGGGAACTCCATGAAGCACCAGTCTATGGCACACTTGTCCGCAACCAAGATTCCCAACCAACTGTTTTTACGGAACACGCACTCACGCAAACCTCAAAAGTTAGCCCATCGAGGATAGTCGCTCCCACGCAACGAGTCCCCACCCGTGCCAAGCTCAGCTCACAATCCGATCTGTTTCAGTTGGAACCGGCAGACGCCCTCCCTGCTGAATCCGTTAAACCGCCCCAACAAGCACCTTCTTCCGAAAGAACGAATCTAAAGACCTTGCGCGATTCAGGAGTGATTACGCAAGAGGAATTCGAAGCCCTCATCCTCCGATCCATCCAAAAGAAAGGGAACGAGTAAACCGTGAGAAAACGAAACGCCAGTTTTTTGCTTCTCCTTTTCGCGACTCTTCTGGCGGTCGGATATTTCTTTTTCCGTCCGAGTGATGCGAGGAAAACTGGTGTGTCCTCCGCAACATCCGCTGTACAGGGAGTGACAAACCGAACGACGTACCCTGACATGCACCGTTCCCTTGGAACAAGTGAGAATTCTAGCGCGGATGTTTCCGCACAGCTTTCCGAAGTGGAGCGGTTACTGGAATTACGCAAGGCAGGAAAGATAGACGAATATATCCAACGCACTCGGAATTGGCTGGAGACCAACCGCATGGATTTGCTCGCAACGGATGTGATGACGCTCTACGCCAGATCGGGCAACACCAACGAGTTCCAGACTTTCGGGATTTGGTATGCGACAAACTCTCCGGGTATTTTGATGTT
>JAFYDR010000186.1 GCA_017544725.1 Kiritimatiellia bacterium | reverse complement strand
GCGGAAGAATATCGTCGTGGCGGGTGGAACGGGTTCCGGAAAAACTACGCTGTTGAACGTGCTGAGCGGATTCATCCCGGACGGTGATCGAATCGTGACGATTGAAGACGCCGCAGAATTGCGCTTGGAACAACCGCATGTGGTTCGTCTGGAGGCACGTCCGCCGAACATCGAAGGGAAGGGGGCTGTTACGATTCGCGATTTGGTACGGAACTCCCTGCGTATGCGTCCCGACCGAATTATCGTCGGCGAATGTCGTGGCGGCGAGACGCTCGATATGCTTCAGGCGATGAACACCGGTCATGACGGTTCGCTGACCACGGTTCACGCGAATACGCCGCGAGACGTGATTTCCCGTCTGGAGACGATGGTGTTGATGTCGGGCGTCGAGTTGCCTTCCCGCGCGATTCGTGAACAGATCGCGTCTGCTATCGGCATGATTGTTCACGAGTCACGCCTGAGCGACGGTTCCCGTAAGGTGATGTGTATCTCGGAAATCGTCGGACTGGAAGGACAGCAGGTCGTGATGCAGGATCTCTTTGAATTCCAGCAGACCGGTATCGGCGAGAACGGCAAGATACAGGGACGGTTCATGCCGACCGGAGCGATGCCGACATTCTACGAGGAACTTTCCCATCGTGGGCTTTCTCTTGATCCGCAGATTTTTGATCCCAATTCGGAGGTGTACCGGCAATGATTCTCGCGGCGTTAGACATGATGACGTGGATCCGCATCGGTGCGGTTGTCAGTGTGGGCGTAGCCTTCTCGGTCTTTGCGTTTATCGTCATTCACTCGATTGAGGGCGGCGGTGCCAAATACTCGGAGAACCTCTCGGCGGAGGCTTCGCGGCAGTTCGAGGATCTATTCCTGTTCATTCCCGCCAAACGGATTTCCGACATCGGGAAGGCTTTTGCAGCGGCGCTC
This sequence comes from Kiritimatiellia bacterium, assembly GCA_017544725.1. Lineage (GTDB taxonomy): Bacteria > Verrucomicrobiota > Kiritimatiellia > RFP12 > UBA1067 > RGIG8368. Next base: position 8,457 of record JAFYDR010000186.1, on the reverse strand, counting down.
TTTTTGATCTGCTTCATACCGTTCTTTTCGTTGGAGAAACCGCTTTCCTCCTTGGCGGGGCTGGTGCTGGGATGCCTCTTCGGATTCGGCGCACTGCGTGCTCCGTCGAAGTTGGTCGAGATCATGCGAATTCGTCGTCGCAAAAAGTTCAACCTGCAACTGGTCGAGGCTTTGAGCAGCATGAGTAATGCGTTGCGGGCGGGGTTCAGCATCAACCAGGCGTTCGAGACGGTCGTGCAAAGCGGAGAAAAGCCGATTGCGCAGGAGTTCGGTGTCATGCTCCAGCAGATGCGTGTCGGCATGAATTTCTACGACGCCATGCAAAGTCTGGACAAACGAGTCGGCTCCGATGACCTGACGCTCGTGGTCACGGCAATCGACATCGCACGGAGAACAGGCGGCAACTTGACGGAGATTTTCGATAAGATCGGACAGACGATTCGGGAACGGATGCGCATTGAACGTCGTGTGATGACTTTGACCGCGCAGGGGCGATTGCAAGGGCTTATAGTAGCGCTGATGCCGGTTATCCTCGGTATCCTGATGACCGCGATCAAGCCCGAAATGATGTTGCCGTTCCTGCAGTCGAGCATGGGAATCATGTCGATCGCCGTCTCTGCCGGATTGATTGTTCTCGGCTGGCTCGTCATCCGTAAAATCATTAAGATTGATGTGTAGGGGCGGTTGCCCACCAGCTGGTCAAGTGTGGTGTTAAATTAGGCAAGCTGACAAGCTGGGAGAGCCCTTAAACAATGTCGTGTGGAAGAATGCGGGAAGACCATGAACAGAACAGACGACAAGAGTTTTCGGATGAGGATGGGGGAGATGACGGATGCGGAATTCCGTCAAGCCGCGAACGAACGCGAGGTGACCCATTGGCGAGAAACCAACCGTTTTTGCGGACGATGCGGTGAGGTGATGACCGCCCATCCGGATCCAGTGGAACATGCCATGTTGTGTCCCCGGTGTGGATTCACAGCCTATCCGGGAATCTCTCCCGCCGTGATTGCCCTTGTCGAAAAGGATGGGAAGATTCTTCTGCAACGTAATTCGCATTACCACGCGCAGCACTGGTCTCTTGTGGCGGGATTCGTGGATACGGGGGAAAGTTTGGAGGATGCCATTCGTCGCGAGATTCGCGAGGAGGCGTCGATCGAGGTGAAGAATTTGCGGTATTTCGGATCCCAGCCGTGGCCGTTTCCCTCCGCGATGATGATCGCGTTTCGGGCTGAGTATGCATCTGGTGAACTCAAGCCGGACGGCACGGAGGTAATCGAGTCAGGATGGTTCGCCCCTGATGCGTTTCCCTCCATCCCTCCTCCAGGTTCGATTGCCCGACGAATGATCGACGCTTTTCTAAAATCGAGTGACGAATGAGTCGGTGCGGTTTTGGTTCCGTGCCCGCGCATTCTTGCGCGGGTTCATCACGGGAAGGCTGTCCTGCGATAACATTCGGCTACGAAAAATAACGGCAAAAGAGAATCATTTTCTGCTTGTCGCTTGCGCCTTTGGTATGGTATGATAGTCTCTCTTTTTACCAAGATTGGAGAAGTATCATGTCACGAGTTTGTCAAATTTGCGGAAAGCACCCGTCGGTGGGGAACAGGATCATTCGTCACGGTTTGGCGAAGTGCAAGGGCGGCATCGGTCTGCATACGACCGGTATCACCCGTCGCCGCTTCTTGCCCAACCTGCAGCGCGTTCACGTCAAGTTGCCGAATGGCACGACGACGCACATGCGTATTTGCACGCGTTGCCTGAAGCAGGGTCTGGTTACGAAAGCCTAGTTTCGTTTCTGGAGCTTGGTATCTCCCCGTTCCCAACGGATTGTGTTCCCTCTTTTCGCCAAACGGAGGCTGTGTTATGAGTCAAACTAACGAGAAAGACGTCACTGAGCAGGCATTCGAGGAAAAGGTAGCTTCTGTGGAGGAAGTGCTATTCTCCCAGGAGGAGGAAGGAGCGGGCGTGGATGAAGTGGAGGACGATATCCGCCCGACGGATATCGTCTTCGACTGTCCTCACTGCGGTCACAATCTGGCGATTGACTATCGCGGTGCCGGATTGCAGACGCGCTGCGTGGAGTGCGGGGAGATGATCCAGGTTCCGATCCCGGAAGGGATGAAGTTGTCGGATCTGGACCTGAATCCGGGCGAGCTGCTGACCCAGCTCTTCCAGACGCGGCGTATGCTAGCCAAGTGCGAGCAGCGTGTCGTGGAGCTGGAGGAGAGCCTGAACAGTCTGAAACTGCGGCGGAGTGAACTGGAGAAATCCCGCATTTCGACTCTCCACCGTTGTGCGGAGTTGGTGAACCTCTGCCAGGCTTGTATGAAGCAGAATGCGGAAGCCTCCGCCACGCTGAATCGGATCTTGTCCCTGGTCTCCGAAGAACAGCAGCTGTAACCCGCTGGAAAGCCTTTCCGATGAAGCGGATTCAGCAGCCTCTCGTTTTCAACCCCGTTTATTGCAAGAATATTTGGGGCGGTTGTCTTATTGCCGCGATGCCGCGGCGTTCCTTCGTGCCGTCTCCCTGCGGAGAATCGTGGGAGCTTTCGGCTCATCCTGCCGGCACTACCTCCGTACGCATTGGCGCGTTCAAGGGGGCGTTGCTTTCTCAACTGACCGAAACGTTCGGCGCCTCTTTGATCGGCACGTCCGCGTCATCGCCCACCCGTTTTCCGTTGCTCTTCAAGATTATCGATGCAATGGATCGCTTGAGCGTTCAAGTGCATCCGAACGATGCGAACGCATCTCTTACGAAGGGGGAGCCGAAGTCCGAGATGTGGTATGTCTTGGACACCGCTCCGGATGCCTGTGTCTATGCGGGACTGAAACCTGGAACTGATGCGCAGATGTTTGCCGCCGCGATTCGCGACGGGACGGCTGCCGACCGAATGTTCCGGCTGCCTGTTCGCCGTGGCGATGCGCTTTACATTCCCGGTGGACTGGTTCACGCAATCGGACCGGGATGCCTGATTTACGAAGTGCAGCAGAGTTCCAACACGACCTACCGACTCTTTGACTGGAATCGCGTGGATGCGTCGGGAGAGCCTCGCGAACTTCATGTGGAAAAGGGGCTTCTTTCGATCGACTGGATGCTGCCGCCGCCTTCGTTGCGTCGTGCCGTCCCGTTGGCACGCGAGGGGCGTAACGCATGGGGTGATGTACTGAAAACGCCGTACTTCCATCTCCGGCAGGTGCGCGTGCGTGAACAGGAAAAGATCCCGTTGGACGGAACGACCTTCCATGCGTTGTTCACCTTGCGCGGCGGCGCGAAGATTACCTGTGGCGGTGTGACTGTGGAGCTTGCCGCGAATTCTTCTTGCTTGGTACCGGCGGACGGGGTTGAATACAGTGTCGAGCCGGTTGAAACGGAAACGGAACTTTTGATCACGGCATTGCGATGATAAAGTCCTCATACGAAATCTGCAGGATTTGCGGAATCCCCATCAAGGTCGATCTCTCCCTGATCATCCTCTTCCTTCTGGTGCGCGGGATGTTCAACGACCCGCTTTATGACTTGATGGGATTTGTGCTGCTCGTCGTCTCCATCGTCTTGCACGAACTTGGACATAGTCTTGTGGCGATGCGGTTCGGGTGTCGCGTACGCGATATTACGCTGATGCTCATCGGCGGCGCGGCCGCCTTGGATGACTTGCCGCGTAAGCCGTGGCAGGAACTCTTGGTGGCGGCGGCAGGTCCGGCGGTGAGCCTTCTGTTGGGCGTACTCGGTATCTGGTTGGCGGCACCTGTTCTGGTGACCCATCCCGTGACAGGACAACCGGTTTATGCGTTTCTGCATCGGGGATTCCAGCAGGTGATTTACTATGCGTTCGGCTGGGGTAACCTTTGGTTGTGCATCTTCAACCTCATCCCGGCGTTTCCGATGGACGGCGGGCGCATTCTGCGTTCGATTTTGCAACAGTGCTTCATGACACGCTTAAAGGCGACGTGGGTTGCCTCGCGTATTGGGCGTGGTGTTGCGGTTCTGTTTGTTGCCGGCGTCATTTTTGAATGGATGGGAATTCACATTCCTGTAATCGGCGGCTCGTGGAATCTTCTGCTGATCGCGTACTTTATTTTCGTCTCCGCCGACCGTGAGTACAAGCTTGTTTACCTGCAAGAAGGAGGCGGCTGGGGAGGCGGCACCTGGCACTTCCCGAAGAATCCTCCGTCTGACAAGGGGAAGGTGACGGTCGATCCTCCGCCGTACGGAAAGAACAAAACCAAGACGGATGTCTATCGGGATGAGTGAGTACGCCCCAGAGGAAGTGACGGAAGAACAAGACGGAAAGGATTCCCCGGAACCCGAAGAGATCGTTCTCCGCTTGCCTTCAGACGGTACCGGAGGGGAGCGTATCGACAAGTGGTTGGTCCCGTTTCTTCCCCAACTCAGCCGTACCCGTATCCAGTCACTGTTGAAGGAAGGCCACATCACGATTTCTGGGTTTGACTCCGTGGCGCCGGGGGATGCTCTCAAGGAATCGGGGGAAATCCGCATCCTCATTCCGCCGCCGGCTCCGATTGAACCGGAGCCGGAAAATATCCCGCTGGACATCGTGTACGAAGATGAGGATTGTCTTGTCATCAACAAGCCTGCCGGACTCGTCGTGCATCCGAGTCCCGGACATGAGACCGGCACACTGGTCAATGCGTTGCTGTTTCACTGTCGCGATCTGCGGGGAATCGGCGGACGGGAACGTCCCGGAATCGTACACCGACTGGACAAGGATACGTCTGGGCTGATGGTGGCCGCGAAATCCGATGCCGGAATGCGCGGGTTCGGAAGACTTTTCATGAACGGGAAAATCCACAAGGAGTATATCTGTCTCGTTCATGGAAAATTGCCTCAGGAATTCGGCACGATCGAGACGTTGATTGGACGGCATCCTGTTCTGCGTCAGCACTGGGCAGTGGTAGAGCAGAACGGGAAACGAGCGGTCACGCACTACCACGTGGAACGAGTTGTTGGACCGGTCTCCTTTGTACGCGTTCGGATTGAGACGGGGCGTACCCACCAGATTCGCGTCCACATGGCTTACTTGCACTGTCCGATCATCGGCGATTCCTACTACGGACGACCGTCGGCAGACGCGCGGCTCACCCCCGTTCCATTCCGTCAAATGCTGCACTCCACGCGAATCATTTTCGAACATCCCGTTAGCGGAGCACCGATGGATTTCACCGTCCCGCCACCCCCCGATTTCCAAGCGTATTTGTAACGACGGCGCTGCCAGCTGGTAAAGCGTGTTAGGCGAGTTAAGCTGGTAAAGCTGGTTAAGCGTGTTAGGCGGGGAAGGGACATAAAGGACGAAAAAGACAAAAGGGACGAATGATCGTTTTTATCCGTCCGGCATTCTTCATTGCCGCCTCCGGTGCCTGGCTTACTTCTCAGCTTCTCAGCTGGTGGCTTCGCTGCCTTCATTGCCGCCATCGGCGGCTTGCTTTTCAGCCTCTCAGCTTTTCAGCTTTTCAGCTGGCGCGAAGCACTCGCCGCCACTACTGCCTACTCCCTATTGCCTTCTTTTCATTCTTCACTCTTCACTCTTCTCTCTTCATTATTTCATTGCCGCCTCCGGCGGCTAGCGGCTTTTTCCCCTTGAACTCGGCGATGGGATTGGCTATACTTTACTTTGTCTTTCGTGCGTAGTTGCGCACGAACAGGATTGTTCTTTCTAGAGGCGGGCGGCATACTGCGTCCGCCACCGGCCCGGAACGGATCGTTTGTTTGATCCGCGAAAGGCGAAGCTCGGGAAGCATTCTCGGCTGCGCGGTCTTTATGGCCGCGAGGTGCCGTGTGCTTTCGGGGTGCCTGTGGAATCCCAACCGGGACCGCAGGGCGTACGCAACAGCGTATTGTCGCTCTATTGAAAACTTCGCCAAAGTAAAAAAGAGTAAGCGGGATACGAAGTTGCGCTGCGTGGTAGCACGTGGCGTGTCTTCTTTCATGTTTACTCAATGGCGTTTGGCGATGCCTTCAATAGGACGTGAGAATATAAGGCACGCCACCCACTTTTTTCCGCGCCGAGGTGGATTCTGCCTCGGACGAAAATAGGTGCGGAAGAAGAGGTGGACATAATGTTTAGAATGATGATGGGGTATGTGTTTGCGGTCATCGCGACGGTGACGGCGGGGAGTGTGCTTGCCGATTACGTTGACGCAAACAATACGGAGTATGAGTCACTTGATTACATCAAAGCATCAGGCAATCAATGGATTGTGACGGACATCGTGCCGAGTTGTACCGATACTGTCAAGATGAAGTTCCGTCTTACAACTGCTGGGACGCAAGCGCTATACTGTTCACGGACTGCGATGACGGAAAACACGTTTACGGCTTTCCACATCGAAAACGTTGTGAGGTGTGATCGTAACACGAACAATTCAGCAAAAGGGACTACACAACCCGGTATCGGTAGCGACACGATCCTCGTAGCGGACTATGACACACGAAGGTTTTCAGTCAATGGTATAGATCAGAATGTTGTGCTGGGCGAAGGTAACTTTACGCCTGGTAGCAAGCTGATGCTTTTTGCGAGTCACACAAAAGGTTCCAATCTTTCAGCAGGCATTGCATCCACCGATGTAGGTAACAAGGGATCGTATCGTCTGTACTACTTTGAACTCTATGCTTCCGGTAGTGAAACTCCCAAACATTGCCTCATGCCCGTGCGGCGTAAAACAGACGCGGTCGCGGGACTTTATGATACTGTGGAAGGAAAATTCTACAGCCGTGCCACTAACTCAGGAGAGTTTACCGCAGGTCCATTTCCTCCATCTATCTCGAACGTGACGGCGGTACAGAGGTATCCGTGGAACGGAAAGGTCGATATCTCGTACACGGTGACGGGAGATGTTGATGTGCCGTTGTATCAAAATGGTCTCATAGCTCCTTCGTTGAAGGTGACAGCTATTGACATGGTTGCGAATACGACAAACATAGCGGCAACGTTGAGTGGAGATACAAACCTGACGGCAGGAACGCATCATATCGTATGGGATATGAACGCTGACGGATTGAACTTCAAATCGAGTAACGTTGTATTCGATGTTTCGTTCGAAGCTACCCCTTCGCTCTATTGTGTGATCGATTTGTCAGCGGGATCATCTGCAACGAGTTATCCCGTTACCTACCTCGCAGAACCACCGAGTGGCGGATTTAATGTGGACGAGTACAAGACGACCAAGTTGGTGCTAAAGCGAATCGAAGTGGGGTCATATATCATGGGGACTAATCAGACCGATGAAACCCATCGCGTGACATTGACGAAACCGTTCTACATCGGTGTATTCGAGGTGACGCAGAAGCAGTACCAGCTGATAATGGGAAGTAATCCGTCGAGCTTTTCTGGCGACAAGCGTCCGGTGGAAAAGGTATCTTATAATATGATACGCGGTGCATCGGCTGGTGCTCAGTGGCCGTCGTCATCCGCGGTCGATTCTTCCAGCTTCCTCGGCAAGCTCCGTGCACGGACGGGGTTGGAGTTCGACCTGCCGACGGAGGCGCAGTGGGAGTACGCCTGCCGCGCGGGCACGATGACCACGTACAGCTACGGGAACGGCGCCGACGGGAACTATATGTGGTATAAACCCAATTCATCATCCCAAACGCACGATGTCGGCTTGAAGAATCCCAACGTATGGGGATTGTACGATATGCACGGGAATGTGTGGGAATGGTGCTTGGACTGGTATGGGACGCTGTCATACGGGACGAATCCGAAGGGCGTTCCTTCGGGTACACTACGGAATTTTCGCGGTGGTTGCTGGTTCCACAACGCAGACCAGTGTACCTCGTCCTACTGTGGTAGAGATAACCCGACTGTTGAGGCAAACGATCTCGGCTTCCGTCTTTGCCGAACTATTTATCCAAATGCATGTACCGTAACATTCAACGCGAATGGCGGCGATGGCGAAATGGCTCCACAGTCTCTCGTTCCTGGACAAGATCCGATTTCACCTTGCTCATTCACACGAAATGATTATGCGTTCACAGGCTGGGCGACGAACGCAAACGGTGGGGTCGTTTACCAAGACCTGGAGAACGCGGAATTGTCTGGGGATGTGACGCTGTACGCGGTGTGGGAATCTACAGTTTATAGCGAATCCGCAGTCTATAGCGTGATTGATCTGTCGGCAGGTCCGTCCGCAGCAAGCTATCCAGTCATCTATCTGGCGGAACCGCCCGAAGGCGGGTTCAATGCGGACGCATACAAGACCACGAAGCTCGTGTTGCGGCGGATCGAAGCGGGTTCATATATCATGGGGACGAATCAGACCGATGAATCGCATCGCGTGACATTGACTAAGCCGTTCTACATCGGTGTGTTCGAGGTGACGCAGAAGCAATACCAGCTGGTCATGGGGAGTAATCCGTCGAACTTTTCTGGCGACAAGCGTCCGGTAGAAAAGGTATCTTATAATATGATACGCGGTGCATCGGCTGGTGCTCAGTGGCCG
>JAFYDR010000185.1 GCA_017544725.1 Kiritimatiellia bacterium | reverse complement strand
GCGTTTTGTCGCCGCGTTGTCGCATCTGCCGCAGAATTTCCATCCCGCCGACCTCCGGCAACATCCGGTCCAGCACCACGGCGTCGTACTGGTTCGCTCCCCACAACGACAGTCCCTCCGAACCCGTCGTCGCGCAATCGACCGTGTGTCCCTCCTGCGAAAGCCCCTTGCTGACCACCTCGCAGATCTTTCCGTCGTCCTCTATCACCAGTATGCGCATCTCCAGTCCTCTTAACAAACACCGCCCCATTATCTGCTAATTTCTCCGTTGTGACAAGACGCAATATCGGAAAAGCGCATGGGGGCACATCGGGTAAACGTCACGCGACAACCCGACATGCAACAACCACTTCCAGCATCATTCCTTCATTTGTCTTTTTTCATTTGCATCCCCGCTTCTCAACCTCTCAGCTTCTCAGCTGGCGGCGTCAGCCGCCATTACTACCTTTCTTTCGTGCCTTGCGGCGTAAGTTGGAGGATGGTATAATAACCCCATGAATCAACGCAAGAGGATGGTGTTTTTTCTTCTGTCGGGGGTCTTAACCCCGCTGTTTCTGTGGGCTGCTTTTTTCTCACAGGTATCTCGGAACGCGGCTCGTTTTCTAGCAGACCAGAACGGTTCACGCGTGTATTCAACAGACGTACGCGTGAACGGCGGGGAAGGGAAACTGGAAGCGTATGTCCTTCCTCATTCCCCTGCGGAAATGCAGCGACAGATTGCGCAGAACCAGTTTCCTGAGACGCGATTCTTCGTTCTCCCTTCCTCTTTTTCCTCTGGCGAGTGTCTGGTGCTTTCCTTCTCCAGCGAAAAGGGCGCGGGACACGATGCGGAGTGGCCACAAGCGATTCCGCGCTTTGACGCCGTTCCCCAGTTCTCTGCCGAGTGCACAAAGACGCGTGTCGCTTTTCTGACGGCAAAGTCTGCCGCTTCTTCTTCGATGGCGATGGACGATGCGGCACGAGCCCTTGAAGGTGCTCGTTTCACCGAAGTATCCCCTCCTTCTTCATCTTGCCGTATTTTCTCGCGCCGTAATGAAGTGGCGCTGGTATTCGTTCATTCGCAACCCGAATCTCGCGAGACGCTCGTAACCGTGCTTCTCCGATCCGGATCATCAAAAGTTTTCTGAGGTCTGCCATGCATCTTTCATCTTGTCCCCGTGTCCTTCCGTTCCTGCAATCCCCCTACCCCGATTTTGAATTTGCCCACGTCCGAAGCGATTCGCGTCTCGTGCACCCTGGTGATCTGTTTGCCGTCGTACAAGGTACGGAACAAGATGGAAGTCGATACATTCCCAGCGCGATTCAAGCGGGAGCGTCTGGTTTGCTGGTGAATGTGAGCTTAAAGGATTCGTCCACACTTGCGAATCTGACGGTACCTATCGCATTCACGACAGATGTGCGTGGCACGATGGGTATTCTTGCATCCTGTGTCGAGGGTGAGCCAAGCCACCACATGGACATCTATGCGATCACAGGAACAAATGGAAAGACGACAACGGCTCGTCTGTTGGCAGAAATGTTGAAGGCTGGTGGACATCATCCGGGATTGCAGACAACAGTCGCGGTTGAATACGGTCGCCGTTCGTATTCCTCGGAACGGACAACTCCGGGAACCTGCGAGATGCAGGAACTGTTGGGCGAGATGTGCCGTGCAGGTTGCGATTCCGTTGTGATGGAAGCCTCTTCCCATGCGTTGGATCAGCGTCGCCTATCCTCGATTCGGCTCGCGGGGGCGGCATTCACGAATTTGACGGAAGACCATTTGGATTACCACCGAACCATGGAAGCTTATTTCGACGCCAAGAAAAAGCTCTTTGCCCAACTTGCCGCCGACAAACCAGCTGCACCCGCCGTCTGCTTCGTAGATGCGCCCGGCAGCAAAGAAATGGCCGCTTACTGCCGGACGTTGGGACTCACAGTCCTGTGCGCTGGGATTGTGGACGGCGGTAAAGTACCGAATGAACCTCTTTTCATTCGGGCAGAAAATGTGGAAATTGCAGCGGATGCAACTCGCTTTACGCTACTCGTAGAGGATGGAAGACAAGCGGAAATTCATTCCGCGCTGGCTGGTCGCTACAACATCGCCAATCAGCTCTGTGCCGCCGCACTGGCACTGTCAGCACGAATTCCCTTTGAGACTGTCGTACACGTCCTGAACACCGTACGCCCCTGCTGGGGTCGTCTGGAACGTGTCGATACGGTGTTGCCATGTACCGTTTTTGTCGATTACGCGCATACGGACGATGCATTACGCAATGTACTCACCACCATTCGCGAGATGGCTACGGGTAAGATTATCGTCGTCTTCGGATGTGGTGGCGACCGCGACCGAACGAAACGTCCGCTGATGGGTAAAGCTTGCGCCGAATGTGCCGATCGTCTGGTGGTGACTTCCGACAATCCGCGCTCTGAAGACCCGATGGCGATCATCCGCGAAATTTTGACGGGCATCCCCGACGGGAAAGATGTTGTTGTAGAAGCAGACCGTCGCGAGGCGATTCGCATCGCGCTCGAATCCGCCGCGAAAGAGGACATTGTGCTGGTCGCTGGGAAGGGACATGAAACCGAGCAGATCGTTGCGGGAGAACACCACCCCTTTGATGATCGACAAGTAGTCAAGGATCTTGCAAAGGAGATCGTGCGGAGGAATTCGAATGGATGAGTTTGACATTGTCGTGATTGGTGCAGGTCCCGCTGGTTATCCGGCGGCTGTTCGTGCCGCGCAACTTGGGAAACGTGTCGCAATCATCGAAACAGCGGAACTTGGCGGCGTCTGCCTAAACGAGGGATGCATTCCAACCAAGACATTGCTTGCTACCTATCGACGCTTCCATGAAGCCGTCTCACGCTTTGCCGATTTCGGAATCGAATGCGATCCCGTCTCTCCATCGTTTGGAACCGTCGTAGATCGAAAAGATGCGGTCGTCTCCCGTTTACGTGGCGGCATCCGCATGATTCTTCATTCACACGGCGTGGAACTGATTTCCGGCACAGCGACTTTCACGGGATCGCATGAGATTCGCGTGACCTCGACAAATGGTTCGTCGCGAGATATCCGTGGCAAAGGAATTCTAATCGCGACGGGTAGCGAGCCGACCTCCTTGCCATTCCTTCCATCCTCTCCCCGAATTCTGACGAGCCGCGAATTCCTGAACTTACGTGAACTGCCGGAACGGATGATTGTGTTGGGTGGCGGCGTAATCGGATGCGAACTGGCCTGTCTTGCTGCGCAGTCGGAACAAACGGAGGTGACGATCATCGAGGCGCAACCCGATATTCTAGGCACGCTGGACGAAGATGTACGGCGTCTCGTGAAACGAGGAATGCAGCATGACTTGCGCATCGAACTGTTGACTGGCAAGACGGTGACAGCTGTTGCCGCCGGTGCTGATTCTGTCAGCATCACGGTCGATGGGAATGAGCTGGAGGCAGAAATACTGCTAGTCGCGGTGGGACGCAAGCCGAGAACTGCGGGATTGAGACTGGAGAACGCGGGCATCTGGGTAAACGAGTGCGGCGCGATTCCCGTAAACGAGGTTTTTGGTCTGACCAATGTACCGCACATTTGTGCAGCGGGAGACATCGTGGCGGGGAGTCGACAACTAGCACATGATGCCACTTGGCATGGGGTACGCGCGGCAGAATTCCTCTGTGGAAAGTTTCCTGATGACTGCTTTGATTCGCCCGTCCCAGCCGCCATCTTTACAACGCCGGAAGTCGGAGTTGTCGGGTACACGGAGACGCAAGCTGCGAAAGAAGGAATCGAGTGCGATACAGTACTCTTTCCATTTGCCGCTTCTGGTAAAGCACTGGCGGAACAGGAAACGGAAGGATTCGCGAAATGGATCTTTGATCCAGTCTCGAAACGTGTGATAGGTGCTGCAGTCGTTGGAGCGCACGCCACAGAACTGATATCCGAAGCCACACTGGCGGTCGCGCAAGGCCTGAGTCTAGAAGGAATCTCAGAAGTCCAATATGCGCATCCTACGCTCAGCGAGTGCTGGGCGGAAGCAGCTCACATCGCCTTGGGGAGCTGCGTGAATTTGCCGAAACGAAGAGAGGGAAAGAGATGAGCGAACGGTTGGTATCGGACAAACATATCTGGGTGATGGTTGAGGGAAACATGGCAACAGTCGGGATGACCGATTACGCGCAACAACAGACAGGCGATTTGGAGTTCATCAATCTGCCGAAGGTTGGTCAACAGGTTTCGATTGGCGAATCCTTCGCCGACATTGAATCACTGAAAGCGGTAGTCCCTTTGATTTCCCCGCTGGACGGCACAGTTGTGGAGATCAATGCGGAGGTGGCAAAGCGACCAACACTAGTCAATGAACGACCATACGAAGCCTGGCTGGTAAAATTCCAGTTCGTTCGTTTGCAGGATAATCTCAAGTCCGAAACGAATCGTTAAGAAGAAGTAATTTCAAAACCACGAATACACGGAACCCACGGAATGGTTTTTCAGGGAACCAGAGGTTTTCAGCCCATTCCGTGTATTCCGTGGTTGAAAAAAAGGGCGCATCTGTGTAATTCACCCATCTCATGCGCATGAGAGGATTTTGGAAACAACTAGAACAACCTGAATACAGGCGGCAAAGCCGCCAGCGGGTTAAGCGTGTTATGCTGAGATGAAGGCAATAGGCAGTAGGCAGTAGGCAATAGCGGCGGCGCTTCGCGCAAGCATGTAAAGCTGTGGAGGATGACAGGATAAGAAGCGGGAACAATGGGGACGATGGGGACAATTGGATCGGGTGTTTAGCCGCCAGTCTCGCCAATCCAGCCAGTC
>JAFYDR010000184.1 GCA_017544725.1 Kiritimatiellia bacterium | reverse complement strand
TTCTGTTTTGTTCGGAAATGAAAACAACATGAACAACCTGAAGACAATAACTGAAAGAGGTATGCGGACCAACCTGTCTGCGCATCGCCTCTCCTTTGCCTTTACCATGACAATCATCCGCTATCATTGCCCCGTTGCCTTTATTGGATCGACTATTGCGGTGCGGGCGAGTTAGCCCGCGCTTTAAGACAAGTGCCTCGCCCGTGCTCTGCGCGGGAATATTCATGTGAAATACTTGGAAAAGTACCGCATCTCGTCACTCGTCATTTGTCACTACTTTACGCAGCGAAGTTGTTGTTTTCTTTTTCAAGCGACAGCTGAACTGGTGGTGGAAAGTCAGATGCGTTCACAATGAGTTCGAAGTGAAAGGAACAAGACGATGATCGGGAGGTTTTGCAATTGCCTCAGGGAATAAAGGACACGCAAAAACGTGTCCAATCCGCTCTGCGGATTCTGTGAACCCCAACGGCTTTGCGTAAAGAAATAGTGGCGCAATCGAAGATTAGGGAATCAGACGGTAGATGGCTGGTTCGAAAGGTTGCCAGGTCGCTGTGATGCGATTGCCTTCTAGCTTGGCGGCAGGTCCGAAGTCGGTCGCCAGCTTGGAGAACGGGGAGGAGAACGTGATGGTTGTCGTTGTCTCTTTGTCCGAGGCGTTGACCGCTAACACGTATGCGGTTCCGTTGTACTGCCAAGTTCGGACGGCGAATTCTTCTCCCGCTTCGTGACTGGCTTTCGGAGCGGGGGCGTCCGAGAGCATCACCTGCTCGTAACGCTTGATTTCGTTAGCCATTTCACAGACCATCGGCCAGGTTTTCTCGAACGGATCGTGCGCCGTTTTCTTATGCAAGTCAAACCATGAGTAGAAGATCAGGCCGTTCGCGCCGCCCGCAATGCACTGCCATGCCATCGACCTCAATTCGAAGAGGGTGGGGAATCTCTGCTTTTTCGCTTCCTCTCCTTTTTTGTAAACAGCCCAGTCCATTGCTTGCGGAACCATCCAGATCGGTTTTTCGCCGAATGTTCGGTCTGCAATCTTCCGCGTCTTTTTCAGCATGTTGCCGAGGAACGAACCCGGAACGGGATAGTGGTCGATTCCCAGTACGTCACAGGTTTGCTGATACCCCTGCGGATCTTGATAGAGTACGACCCACGTCGGGTGGTCTGGATCGTTCTGTTCCATGAAGGTCTGATGCGCCTCCATCCGGGGACGGAACGGGTGCAGGGGGAGTTCGTCATTCATGTACCATCCCAACAACGCGGGATGGTCATGGAACTCCGCGACCTTCTTTCCGATGTAAGGCAACTCCTCCGCTTCCGTCTTGACCCGAGGCCAGCTCGATCCGGCATACACGTCTTTTACCGAGTAGATCACCTTGATGTTCTTCTCGTGCAGACGGTCCAACTGTTCACGCTTCGGTTCTGCGTAGGGCATGATACAGTTGAACGGTCCCTTTGCAAAGACCTCAAGCTCTTCCTGCTTGATTCCGGACCAGTACATCCCAAGGGGGAAGAATGGCTTGCCGTCCACCAGCAAACGATTGTCAGCTGTGAAATCGACCTTGCGTTTCGGTTTCGCGACCACTTTCGTCAGCGTGTTGGTCGCTGCGCCAATCTCCTTTCCTAATTCATTGTCGAACAAGGTAAACAGCAAGGTGTACTTTCCTGTCGGCAACTTCGAGGCATCAATTTCGCAAAACGCCTCTTCGGTAGAAAGACGGCTTGGTTTTTCCTCTCGCACGGTCTTTCCGTTCGCGGCCAGAAGTTTGAATGTACCACCGCGATTTGTGCGGAGACTCTTTCTCAATGCGGCGTGTACGCGGATGCTCTCGTCCGCATAGACGTTACGGTAGCCGGAGCAGACCAGAGCCGAGACAGATGGTGGTACGTACTCTTCTACGGTTACGTCATCAAATTGAATCTCTCCAACACAATTGTGGTCGGCGAAAAGCGAAACGGTTACACGCGCTGCTTTTTCGGGTAATTCTTCCGTCATCCCTTCAAGCAGTTTCCACTCGCCCTTTGTGGAAGGGAAACTGAATCCACTGTATCCGCCGCCCAACCACTTGCCGTTCGCATCAATCCACTCGACACAGATACGTGCCGACTGTGAACCACCCTGCACCTTGTCGAACTTGACCCAAGTGGAAAATTTGTAGCTGTGAAGAGGTTTTGCGGGAATCCGCTGGGAGAAAAGTACATACCGTTCAGGTCTGTCGTCCTTCCAGATCGCACCTCGAGTTCCATCTCTGCCTGCTCCATCCTTCACTGAAAAAACATTGGCATCTCCGTGCCAACCCACGGGTTTTCCATTCGCGCCCAGTTCTTCGAATCCCGGATTCCGTACTAGATTCTCCGCAACACTTGTTCCCGCGCAGATGGCGCACATCAACAATCCCAACAGACGGTTCATTTTTCCTCCTTCAAGTTCAAACGAAAAACACTTCCATTTTAGTGAGCGGAGTTTTCCCTTGTCAATTCCAAAGAATGTGTGTCACTTTTTTTGAGTGTGTTCTGTAAAGCAGGTTGCGATTATGGTATAATGAACGTACAAGAAGGGATTTTTGGTATGTTGAAGAAAGTTGTTTCATGGGGACGGGCACATCCGGGTATTGCTGCGTTTCTACTGTTTTTCCTTTCCTTTGCGGTTGTCATGGCTGCGATCTTTTATCCGGTCTGGCCGTTGAATCTGGTCACGCTATCGCCAGATGCACCTTCTTTCTATGCCTCTTGGTTCCGTTGGGAGTCTCTGGAACGGATGCTGTGTATGTCCGACGCGATGATCTTTCCCGATCGTGTACGGCAACTGATTTTTCCGCCGCTGTGGTGGCAGGAGATGACATACATTCTTCCCTGTTTCCTTGCAGCTTTGGCAGTCTGTTTCTATCTGCGCACACAAGGTCTTTCCCGCTTTGCATCTTATTCGGGAGGATTCCTCTTTGCGCTTTCCGGTTATTCGTTCACCTTGTTGAATGCGGGGCATGTCGGTTATTTCATTCTGATTTCCTATACGCTGTTTGGCTTTGCCCTGATCGATCGTTGTTTCCGTGTCGGAAAGTGGTTCTACTTCGCGATGTTGGGCGCGTGTGTGATTTGGGGTGAGATGAACCAACCCGATATTTGGATGCTCTTTGCGAGCTGCTTGATCGGTTTCGCACTTTGGCGTTCTTGGTGCGTCTATCGGGAAACGCACTCTTGGTCGTTCCTTTGGAAAACTTATCCTAAGTTCCTCGTGAGTTTGGTGGTCTTATTGTTGATTGGTTGGGGCTCTATCCAGTATGCGTTTAACGATGCTTTGGTGAGTAGGCAGAAACAAATGGGGCTTAATTCGTCCGCTCCGAATGTGGAGCAGACATCGGAACAGAAGGAAGCGGAAAAGCAAAAGCGTTGGAGGTTTACTACCAACTGGAGTATGCCCCCGGAAGATTTTCTTGAGACCCTTGTACCTGGTGTCTTCGGGGATGAGAACACTGCCTCGAAATACCCGTACTGGGGACGACTGGGCGCAGAACGCCAGTTCCGCCAGCACACGCTCTACGTAGGGCTGGTTTCCGTTCTTTTTGCGCTTTTCGCCATCTTCTGGGGAGGTGCACGATGGCGGCGACGTTCTGAAGCTGCAATGCCAGTTGACGAAACATACCGGACAACCGATATTCCTTTTTGGACTGTTGTTCTGCTGGTTACGGCTCTGTGCGCAATGGGGCGTTACTGCCCGTTCTATAAACTGATTTACCATCTGCCGTTTGTTGATTCGCTTCGCGCTCCGGTCAAGTTCTTCCATCTGTTCGAACTTGCCGTCGCCTGTCTCTCCGGTTTCGCGATCCAGCGGCTCCTTTCGCATCCTGAAAAGATACGCAAGTTCCGTTGGTTGGCAGTAGGGTTTACGGTGTTTTTGCTAATTGGAATTTTGGTTTGTACAACCTGTTCCGATTCCACGATCGCACATATTCAGGCGATGTTCCAGAATAACCATGCGGCAGGCGTGGCATTGTACCAGTACCAGCAGAGCAATTTCCTGTGCGCCTTTTTCCTCTCCCTTTTGGTCACAGGGCTGCTTTTTCTCGTCACAGCGCGGTTTTTCCCCGCTAGGTTTATTCGTCCGGTGGTTGTTTTGATCGTAGCCATCGGCATCTGCAATCTGGCGGTTATCGGACGTCGGTATATCCTTCCGCGCGATGTGGGCCGTCTCAACAACCCCAACCTGTTGACGCAAACGTTGGAGAAGGCCACGCAAGGGAAACCGGCGTTGCTATTCAATGCGGTCGAAGGAAAGACTTGGCTGGACACTAACTTGCCGTTGTTCGGTTTCCCGTCCGTGCAGTCACGCATGGGGCAGGGGGAAATGACGAAGCTGCTCCGTTCCTGTAAAAACGACTGGGGACGTTTTATGCAGAAATCCGGCGCACGCTTTGCCATTCTTCCCATTTCGTATGTACGGCAAATTCCGTCCTTCCAGCAACAAAGAGTCTTTCGAAATCTGCTTTACTTTACTCTTTCCGAATCGGGCGTTTCGTCCATTCCTCTTCAGTCGAACGGACTTGCGCTGCTGGAATACTTAGGAACATTTGACCCACCGTTCCTTTCTCCTGCACGGACGAGGAAAGATTCGATCTCGATCAGGGGAACTGTGAATGCATCTGCAGAAACGCTCGTGCGCCTGACCGATCCATACGATGAGACCAGCGTGTTTACGGTCGATGGAAATCCCACCAAGCAAGAGTCGGTCTGCGGATGTGCTGCGGTTCGTGTACAACCTGGCAAACATCAGATTTGTTATGCACGTCCGATTCGTGCCGCAAATGTGGTTTCCATTGCTGCCACCTTGTGCATATTGGCATGGGGACTCTGGTTCGTCTTGCCTATAACTCCGGGCCGCCAGAGGCGGCAGTGACGAGTGACGAGATGTGGTAGTTTTTCCAAGTTATTTCTCCATGAACGTTCCCGCGCGGTGCGGGCGGGGAGCTTGCCTATAACTTCGAGCCTCCAGCTTGACGCTTCGCGCAATGACGAGTGACGAGAGATGGAATTATGGGCTTCGCCTTAATTGCGCCTCTGTCTCGAAGTGGGGCTTCGCCCCTTAGTCCCGCAGGGACACTTAACCAGCTTACCCAGCTGGCAGCGTTAGCCGCTCTGTGTAACAACGATGCCCTCGTCGTCGAGTGGCAGTGACGCCGCTACGCGGCCCTCCCATTTTTTGCAACGTGGACGATGTCCCTTCCAGAACGACTGGCGAAGCCAGTTCTGAATTGCACTTGATAAACCCAAGGGGAAATGTAATAATGACGTTGTCTTTCAATTTTGGAGATTTGCGTATGATACAGAGCAGATTTCAATTCCTCCCTGCGATCTTGTTGTGGGTAGCAATGCTTGCATTGGCGGTGAATGGCGGTGTTAAATACTGGGACAATCCGGCATTCCGTGCTTTTGACGTGGCCGACTATGCCCCTGGTGCGGTTTGGTTTTACGACGGTATCCGTAATCAGGGTGCGGATCAGCCACACTCCACTACTACTACGACGTGGGGAAATCTCGGATCTGCTGGCGCATCTAACGACATGTTCGTTCGAGTCCTCAATCAGGCTGGAAGCGGTTGGTACAACGCCAGCAGTGCGCTCGCGAGCCTCGGAAGGATCAATGGGCGCGATTCCGGTTCTTGGACAAAAAACGGTTTCGTACTCACAGGTGACAGTGAGTTCCGATGTACTGGTCCCATCAATTCGGGAACTGACTATACCTTGCAGATGGTGATGGATGCCGCCATTTCGAAGCAGACCGCTAGCAAGCCATATTTCATGTCTGTCGAGAAAAACGCATTCGCTTTCTCTGTAGATAAGTCATCCAGTCGGTTGTATTGGAAGACCCAGAATCAGACCACCTCCAATCATCCGTATAGAGCGGATGACGCATTCAGCTACATGACGTCAATCCTCAATGATACGGATAAAACGGCGACATTCTTCAGCGGCACGATGCCGCCGACTGAGGGCAACGGTTTCAGGCAATTCGATTCGGTTCGCGGTTTGCAAGACACGGGCTATTGCATCGGCGGTTACACTGGAAGTGATGGTTGTATGCTCGGAACAATCTATTGTTACCGCTATTACAAGCGCGTGCTCACCCAGGAAGAACTCGTGTGGAACCGAGTGTTAGACGAGGCCCGTTTCTTTGGACGCAGGGCGCCAATCCCAGCCACGAATATCGTCATCACTGCGAACTACCCGCACGTGGGCGGCATTCAGCCGAACGGAAACTACTTCGTGGACTCCGGTGAGCTCACCTTTACGGCGCCGGCTTCGACCAACGTGCGTGGACGTGCCTACTCCTGTACGGGTTACACGCTGGAGACATGGGACGGTACTGCGTGGGGTACTCCCGTCGTACACGCCAACGAGTTGTCCTACACGTTCACGGATACGTCCTTGAAAGTCCGCCTTACGTGGCAGTGGACGGCGGGCGACGGGCTTGTCCACTACAACATCGACGACTATGTATGGGACGGGCTTGTCTGGTTCTATGACGGCATTCGTAATGTCGGCAAGGATTTGCCGCATGATCCTGCAACGATTAACTGGAACAATCTCGGTTCCTCCGGATCGATCAATAATCTGTTTCTCCAGCGAGTGAATGCGTCGGGTAACAACTGGGAAACAGCTAATAATCTTGACATTGTCAATGCCCATGATCCAGGGAGATGGGCAGATGTCGGGTTCACGTTTGCCGGTAACAGCCGTTTTCGCAGTTTGTCCGCCGTCTCATTCGGGACCAGTTACACCTTGCAGACACTTCTCAATGCTAACGCGAACTTTGTGATGTCTATTCGGTTCCAAGATTGCTCGTTGCAGCTTGCGAAGAATAGTAACTTCAAATGGAATGTGCAGACCAATAACAGTCCTCCCTACATCGCGAATTCTTCCTACTATAATGACTACGCGACGGCGATCCTCGATGATACCGACATGACTGCGAAATTCTTTAATGGTGTCACGCCTCCGACCGAGGGAAACGGACTCAAACAGTTTGAGTCGCTGAGTCCGGTATCTGACACGGGATACAGTATCGGTGCGGCCTACGGCACAGACTCTGGACTAACTGGTACCCTCAAGTTCTTCCGTTACTATGACCGTGTGCTGACTGATGCGGAAATCGCGCAGAACCGTCTGGTAGATGACTACCGGTATTTCGGTCCGCCCGTGACGAATGTAGTTGTGGAGACGACCTATCCGCTTCTCCACGGCAACGAGGAGGAAGGTGCGTACGAGGTCAGTGGTTCCTATACATTCACTGCGCCCGCGAGTCTCACTGCAAAGGGAATCACCTACACCAACGATGGTTACACGGTAGAAGCGTGGGATGGTTCCACGTGGACGGCTCGTACAGTCCATGTCGGCAACTCCTATGCCTACGCTACGTCGGCAGGCAAGGTACGACTTACATGGCAGTGGAAGGCGGTGCGAGGCCTACGCTCGGCGGCGGATTACGGATTCGACGACTACTCTCAGGCGGGGCTTATTTGGAACTACGACGGTATTCTCAATGTCGGTATCGGGAAGGCACATTCAACGAATACGACGACGTGGGTGAACCTTGGCTCTGCTGGCATGGCCTGCGATCTTGCTCGCACGAAGATGTCGGATGGTGACTTGGGCGAATGGACGGATGGCGGATATGAGTTCCGTGGCCACACTCGGTTTAAGAGCGGTGCTAAGGCGGGTCCATTTAAGAGCCATTCCCTCCAGATTCTCATGGAGGCCGATGTGAGTAACCAGAATCAGAACAATGTCTATGTCGCTTCGGTGATGTATGATTATCTGGCAATCGGTCTCAATAAGACTACTGCGGTTCCGTTGTATTGGAATACGCAGGGGGGAAACGGTGTCGGCGCGACTCGCCTTTATGCGAGTGATTCGGAAGTATGCGCCTATGCGACAGCACTCCTCGACTACGATGCCATGACAGCTGCGTTCTTTAATGGCATGGAGGTGCCAACTTCGGGTGACGGTTTTAAGCAGTTTACCTCCATGCGTTCGCGTAACACGAACGGCTACGGGTTGGGGTGTTCCAGTACCGCATCGGAATCGTTTACGGGAACAATCAAGTCCTTCCGTTGCTACGACCGTGTGCTGACTCAGGAGGAGATCGTGCGTAACCGCAACGTGGATTCGGCACGTTATTTCGGTGAGCTGGCAACGACGAATGTCTTTGTCGTGGCTGGTTGCGACGAACAGTCAGAGACGGGCGCATATAAGGTGGAAGGTTCGTGGCTGTTCAGTGCCACAAGGACTCTCAACGAATATGGCGCGACCGTTCTTGTGGAACGATACGCCACGGAGGAACTTGTCGATGGCGAATGGTCGAACAAGAGAATTCACGCTGGTAACACCTATACCTACACTGAGGGAACGGATCCTGCGACGGTCCGCCTCACATGGCTGGGACCTGCGGACGGCTCTGTGCTCAGCATTCGCTAACGACGCCAATGTTCGGCATTCGACGGTGCGGCTAAAGCCATCCCCCGATAATGCCTGTCACTCGGCAATTTCTGCCCCCTTTGTAATTTTCAAAGAATCCATTCTTTCAAAAGAGGGGAAGGTTTGGTATAGTTTCGCCCTCATGTGTAAGGTTTTCCATTTTTTCATTTTCTCTTCATTCCTCTTCTGCGGTTGCTTCTTGTGGGCCGGAATTGAGACGGGGGGGAATATGCCGTGGCGCACGATCACGCATTGCCAGAATGCGATTGGTGCAACGAATTTCGTCAGCGACGGCAACTCGCTGGAGGTCTCAAACGCTACTTCTTCGGTCAAGTTTTGGTTGGGTCGCAAGAAGTGCGAGGTCAACGGCGTGACGGTGTGGCTCAATTCGGTCGCGACGGGAAATCCTGCCGACGGTTCTTGGCGCATGAACGGGAGGGATTTCGATTTGCTTCATTTGGGAATTCTTTCGCCCAAGGTGGGGACGAACCGGACGTTGCGTGTGATGGTTGATGCGGGGCATGGCGGGAGTGACGGTGGTGCTGTTTCTAGGGACAAGACACTGATGGAGAAAGACGTTACCTTGTCGATTGCACGGGAACTCGGTGCCTTGCTGGCGACGAACGGGTTCACAGTTTGCTACACGCGCACGAACGATGTCGATGTTTCCCTCTCACGGCGTGTCCAGTTGGCTTCTGAAAATGCCACTGATATTTTCGTGAGCGTTCATGTGAATAAGGCGAAGAATACGCAGGCCTGCGGGATCGAGACGTATCTGTTGCCGTCGAGCGGTTTTCCCGGTACGGCAGAAGGCAGTTCCAATCGCGGTTGGCAACCGGGAAACCGGAACGATTACTTCAATGTCATGTTGGGGTATTTGATACAGAGGAGATTGATTGCCGGAACGGTCGATTTGGATCGCGGATTGAAGCGTCAATCTTTCTACGTGTTGCGTGGTATTTGTTGTCCCGCCGTTCTGGTTGAGGTAGGATTCCTTTCCAATCAGAAGGAGGCTGCCGACATGACGCAAGCCGAATGGCGTCGGAAAAAGGCGGAGGCGATCTATCGGGGAATCGCGGATTACGCAGTGCGTATGGCGAGTTTGGAAGAAATCGTCGAGGAGAAGCGGCGAAGCGATGAGGAATCGAATCGTCGGTGGCGTGCGCATTTGGAGGCGTTGCGTATCAAACAGCAATCAGTTGTACAGACAGAAACGAATGCACCTGTAACGGTTTCGTCGTCACCCG
>JAFYDR010000183.1 GCA_017544725.1 Kiritimatiellia bacterium | reverse complement strand
CTTGGCGGGTTTCGGTGGGAACGCGCCGTAAACCTCTTCTTCGAAGAAGCGGAGAATCTGCGGCCTTACCTTATTCCACCCTTCGGCAGAGGTGACGCGCGAACCGTCGGGCTGGCGCAGCGTATCGGCGGGAAAGGAGGCGACCAGCTGGCGCAAGGCGGCGGAAAACGAGGTGTAGGGATAGATGATGTCGCGGTCGTACCACCGCTTCCAGCGGCCCGCGTTGTAGCGGCGGTCCAGCCGATCCCGCGCCTCCGAGAGGTCGAGCGCGGCCTGAACGTGATGCAGCCAGGACGCTTGGTCCCCCAAGCTTTTCGCTTCTGCCGCAAAGGCTAGCTCCGAGTAGCAGTCGGAGGAAAGGCTCAGGAACTCGGCAGGGTATCCGAACCGCTCGAAGAGCTGGAGGCGCTGTTTCGCATCCATGCCGTCGCTGGCGCGTTCGATCTGTTCCAGGCAGCGCCTGAATGCCGCGGACTGCGCGCGGGCCAGCACGGCGCAGCGCATGCCGTCCTGGAAATACGGGAACATGTCCTGGTTGACGCGTGCGTGGAGATCGTCCGCGATCACGGTCAGGCGGTTTGGATCTTGGATGTACTGCGAGACGACCGGCGCGACGGGCAGGCTGTCATCCGACTTCAGAGACCGGATGAGACTCCGCGTCAGGTTGCAGATAAGGCCGTCGTTCAGGATGGCCAGCGGCGCGCGTTCGCGCGGCGACCCGTAGGAAGATTTCGCGTCCCGGGAATAGACCGTCTCGTAGGCGGCGAAATAGAGGTCGATGGCGCGCGCCGCCGCGGACGCCCGCCGCCCGAAGCGGGCCGCCGCCCAGCTGTCGCGGAATCGCGTCGCGTCGAAGCCGGAAAGGTCGCGGGTCATTTCCGCCGCGGCCTCGATGGTGTAGAGGAACGGCCGGATGTTCGAGACGTTGAAAAGCGCCAGCTCGCGCGCGCCCTTGCGCCAGGCGTCATCCAGTATCTGGCGGGTACGGAGCGGCGGCACCAGTTCGCAACGGTGGTTGCCGTGGACGAGAGCCAGGTGATAGTAGAGTCCGTAGGGTTTGGAGGGGTCGAGCGATCGCACGCCGCCGATGTCGCTCTGGAACTTGAGTCCGGGACAGTTGTCCGAGAAGATGATGATCGTCCCCTGCGGGATGGAGAGGAATCCGCGCCGGTAGTACTCCGCGCCCTCCATCCAGAGCTGGGTAGCGAAATACGCGGGGCGGTGGCCGAGCTCCGCCTCGATCATCGCCAGCTGTTCCGCCATCGCGCGGGAGATCAACCCTGCGCGGCGGCGGTCTTCTTCTTCGGATACGTCCGGCGAATTCTTTTCCCCGGCGTTCAGCCAGAAAGGACGGTCGCCACGCCCGCGCAAGCCTAGCTGCCAGATGACATCCGGCACCTTCGCCCACTCCTCCACGTATTTTTTCCACGCTTTTCGCCAAAGATCGGGATGGGAGGCGTAGGAGGTTTCCTTGATCTCCGGGAAATGCAGATCGAGCTGCCGCGCCCCCGCGCCGACGGGTTCTTGGTGGTGCATCGTGATATAGAGACCGCGCGAGGAAGCGACATCGACAAGCCGCTTCTCGTCGGGGTTGAGGATGTCCACGTAACTTGCGCAAATCACCGTGTTGAATCCGGCGCGGACCGCCGTCTCGTAAATCTCGTCCGCCAGGGACGGCCCGAAGCAGACGTGGTAACGGGGATAGGCAATCTCGCGTTTCCCGTTTTCCTCGGGACGGAAACCGTTGAGGAAATCCTCGTCGTTGATGAACCAGGCCCGGAAGCGGAATGAAGGGTTGCCCTGATGGATGGCGATGGAATCCCACTCCCGGACGGACGCCTTGGCCGGCTCGCGTCCGCTCCAGCGGTAGAAGGGATCGACTCCCAGGCACTCCGAGGCAAAGCGGTAGATTCCGAACATTGCCCCCCGGTCATCGGATCCCGTAATCGTAAGCACGTTTCCAGACTTGGATTCGAGGGTGTAGTTCTCCCATCCCGCACCGCCTTTGGTAACGAGAATCGCATCTGCCGTTGCCACTGATCCGGTCGTCACGGCCGGACGTTCGCCGAAGATCTTCTCCAGATCCCCCGCGACATCCGATGCCGCGCGGGCGACAAAGGGACGCATTCCGTCCATCAGGACGATTTTCGGCATGCGCCCGCGCCCGACGCGGAACGGCTCGCCAGCGCGACTGGTTACAGGAAACGCCGCGAAGATTAACAACCAGACTTGCACCGTACACCAAATTTGATTCATTTTCATCGTTCAATCCTTTCTTGCGATCAACTTACAACCTATTCGGGCAACGGGGACGTTGCCCCTCCCGGCGACGGCGCGCTTCTGTGCGATGTGGGCAACGAGGACGTTGCCCCTCCCGGCGACGGCGCGCTTCTGTGCGATGTGGGCAACGAGGACGTTGCCCCTCCCGGCGACGGCGCGCTTTCGTGCGGCGCGGGCAACGGGGACGTTGCCCCTCCCGGCGACGGCGCACTTCAGTGCGATGTGGACAACGGGGACGTTGCCCATCCCGATTCGGGAACATGGTTTGTCATCTTTCATGCCAGCACAAACCATTTAGTTCTCCTTGATAAGGCCAATTGTCTGCATCCTGAACAAGCCCTTTTCGTACTGGATTGTTTCGTACGTATTCCCATTTTTCGGAATAACTATCCCCAGTGCGTAGTTGCGTATCCCATTGGTCACGTTGAAAGATCGTATGGTGCTTTATGGGAGGGGCAACGTCCTCGTTGCCTAGACCCACTGGGTACGTTTGCGCAACAAGTCGTTTCCAGTATCCTATCCACTGCCTAAATGGAACGATTGGGTAGGTCGCCGGAGAACAGAAGAAATGCAGATGATCTGGCATAATCACATACCGTCCGACAAGCCATGTGTCTGCTTTCTGCCATGCATCCACGATACATTCATGTACCATATCGTTATCTAGGGAGGGGCAACGTCCTCGTTGCCCTTTTCCAATAACACACACCGTCACAAATAAAATGACCGCCCGGTTGTCGGATGTTTCCATCACCGAAGTATGCGACGGGTATTTTCGTCTGACGATATGCCCAGTGGTGCCGGTCGCACTTCCGCGCGATGTGGGCAACGGGGGCGTTGCCCCTCCCGGAGATGGCGCACTTTCGGGCGGCGCGGGCAACGGGGACGTTGCCCCTCCCGGCGACGGCGCGCTTCTGTGCGATGTGGGCAACGGGGACGTTGCCCCTCCCGGCGACGGCGCGCTTCTGTGCGATGTGGGCAACGAGGACGTTGCCCCTCCCGGCGACGGCGCACTTTCGTGCGGCGCGGGCAACGGGGACGTTGCCCCTCCCGATACAGGGATGTTACCTGTCGCATCGATCATTCGTTGTGCGTTTCGATAACAGACGTTTTCCAACATCGGCTTCAACAGAGATTCGTCGTCTGGAAAATCGCCCGTCGCGACTTTCTCGGCAACCCAACGGCAGAGGAGGCGGCGGAAATAATCGTGCCGGACGAAGGAGAGGAGGGAACGCGAATCGGTCGTCATGCCGATGAATGTGGAGAGGACACCGTAGGCGGCCTGTTTCTCCAATACATCGCGGATACCATCGGCATGGTCGCACCACCACCAAGCGGGACCGAGCTGCACTTTTCCGGGAACGCCATCTTCCACGAATGAGCCGGTCAGGACTGCCAATTGGGCGTGTGCCAAGGGATTGAGCGTAAGCAGAATCGTACGTGGCAGAATACCTTCACGCTCCAGACGATTCAGAAAGTCGGCAATCGGCGCAGGGTCAGCGGGAGCGCGCATTCCCGCGAATCCGCCTGCAGAACCTGCCGCCTCGCGAAGGCGTGCGGAGGTTTCACGAAGCGCACCGAGATGCAGGAGCATTGTCCAGTCGTGCGAGGAGGCGAAGGCGGCAACTGCCGACATCGGATCGAAACAAAGCGTTAGTTGCGAAACATCGTTCACCGAAATATCCACGACGCGACATCCGGCGGCAAGGAAATGTTCTAACGTCTCCGTCGGTACCTTGTCACCGATATTGAGTCTGAGGGATGGGGCGACTGTATAACCTAGGTTTTCTAAAGAACCTTGTGTCTCAAGACTTTCTATCTCGCTCGCTCTTACGCAGGGACTCAGGTATTCGACACCGAACCGCCTCAACATCTTAGATGGTGTCCAATCGGCGAGCGAGACGTTCTCGTTTCCGTCGATTCCGAGAAAGTTCAGTTCCATTCGTGCCCAAGTGAAGAGCGGTCCGCCAACGAGTTTCGGTAGGGTGCGTCTCCAAGCTTCCCACTTTTCCGCTTCCGGCGCGTCGCCTGTGATCAGGTGTTCCGGTTCTCCGCAGATACGCATGGCGCGGTGTTTGTAAGGATCGGGTTTCACCCAAGTCGTGTAAAGCGAACCGAGCGGAGAATTCTTCGCCAACACTTGGAGATCGAGGTGATTGTGCCAATCGATGATCGGCAACTCCCGTACCCATGAATAGAGCGTGTCGAAGGTAGTCATGTCGTTGTTTCCCCCTTCTCCTCCAGCTGGGCGAAGAGCGCATCGCGATCCTGACGTTCACGCGTTGCTGTCGGTAAGAGCGCTCCAGTCCAGTATGCAACCAGACAGGCACCGGTTTGCGCCAGGGTGGCAAATTCCCACTTCAGTCCCAGCACATTCTTGAAGAGCAGTCCGCCCACGACACCAGTCACGATACAAGCATAGACCCCGACCTTGTTCGGACGTTTCCACAGGATGCCGAAAACACTAGGGATTACGATAGGAACGCCGAAGAGTGCCATCAGGAGCTTGTTCGCCTCGAACGCACCACCCAGTTGAGAGACGAAGAGCGCACCGAACGCGATTAGTGCCGCCACGCCCAATACGGACAGTCGCGCCACGAGCAGAACCTCACGCTCGCCCGCATGGCGACGAAAGATGCGCCGATAGATGTCTGTCGTGAATACCGAACTCGTCACATTGAACTCAGCCGCGAGGGTTGAGAGCGATGCCGCCATCATTGCCGCCACCATCAATCCCAGCATTCCGGGAGGCAATAGGCGAGTACACATCTCGATGTAGCTACGTTCATGCATCTCCGGAGGTAGGTCGGGCAAATAGACACGAGCTGCCACCGCAGGAAGTACTGCGAGAATCGGGAAGGCAAAAAAGATGGCGGCGGAGAGAAGTCCCATCTTCACGGCGTCGCGCTCGTTCGGAACGGAAGCGAGACGTTGGACAAACGACCAGCTGCCGTTGTACTTGATGAAGACGATGAGGTAATAGGCCGCGAGGAACCACAGTGTGCCGCGATGCCCGTTGAACAGCGAGAAGTGTTCCGGTACAGCTTGATAGAGCGCACCCAATCCGCCGACGGCACGAAGCGAGAGCGGCAGGACGGTGAACGCAACGATCATCAATACCGTTCCCTGAATGATGTCAGTCACCAACACACTCCACAATCCACCCGTGAGGGTGTAGAGCAGAACGATGACGGTTCCCAACGCAATGCCGTAGGAAAGCGGGATGCCGAGAAACTGCGAGGTGATGATACCGAGCGTGTAGAGGCGAACCGTGTTGTCGAGAATGCGGAAGATGACACCACACCACGAGATGACCTGACGTACACCCGGTCCATAGCGGCGTTCCAGATACTCGACGGGCGTGGCAAGATTCGCACGTTGCCAGCGTCGTGCGAACAAGAAGGTTCCGAGCAGGATCGCGAAGGCGGTTGACCAGAAGACCGTTAACCCGACAAGCCCATCCTCGTATCCAATCTGTGCGTAGGCAATAAAGACGAAACAGCTGATCATCGCCATATACGAGCTGATCGCCCCCATCCACCACGGCACCTTCTTGCCACCAGAGAAGAAATCGCCGCTCGACTTCACGAAACGCCCCATGAAAAGTCCCGCGCAGAGAAGCACGAGTACATACACGCCAAGTACCGCGAAATCGAGTCCGCAAAGTGTAGTCTCAATTTTCATGCGGCTAGTATAGCAAATCTAAAACCCTTCCGCATCCCATATCGGAAGGAAATATCATCCTAAATGAGAAGAATGAAGAGATAAGAATGAAAAATGACGAATGACGAATGAAGGGGTGGCAAAGCCGCTAATGACAAGTGCTGTGGTGCGCCATCTCGTCCCTTTTGTCATTTTCGTCCTTTGTGTCCCTTCCCCGCCTTTCAGCTTTCGGCTGTTAGCCGCTTTGGGAGGGGCAACGTCCCCGTTGCCTAATGCGCTTTGCGCAGCTTTCGGCTGTTAGCTTTTAGTCCGTTGCCTAGCCTAACACGCTTAACCAGCTTACTCGGCTTAACACGCCTAACCAGCTTAACACACTGGCGCAAAGTACCTTGGCTGGCGGCATCGCTGCCATCTTTTTCTATCGAATGCTATCGATAGCCATCGACTGCAATCGAAATGACACATTTACTCAGCTGCCCCACTCCGATGACGGTATCAGCTCCCTTTTGCGCTTTCAAGATCCCGCTTGCGCCTCGTTCATGCAATGTGCTACACTCTTTTCTGTTCGGCGATGATAACCGAACGAGGGATCTTTGTCATACCGGCGGGCATCCAGTCGCCGGACGGTCGTCACATCTGGAGGAGCAACGTTCTCGTTGCCCGAAACGGTGAGGTCACGCGTTCCGCATGACCGCCCCCGATGGAGAGCGACAGAACACTGCCGTGCGTACGGGTGTGCAACGGCAGTACGTTACGCAACCAGTGTAAAGTAGCTTTTACCGAAAGGCCGCTAATCTTAGGCAAGGCGAAATACGGTGGTGCGTCGCATAGTAAACATGCGGCGTACTTTCCTTATTCCTGTTTTGCCTCGGACCTTAGCGGTGCCTTCTACGGGATACGAATCTTGAGAGTGTCCGCTCATCATTTCCTCGGCGTTCCTCTCTCGGCCAAACGAAAGGAAACACGGCAATGAAAACAGGAATTCAGACCAAGACAATCATCACGGTTTTTTTCTTACTCCTTTTCTGTATGACGGCAGAGGCGGGGATGCCAAAGAGTCCCGGACTTGACAGCTTTTGCGGCTTCAAGGCTGGGGAGATGCGGAAAGACAGGAAAATCGGAGATACAGAGCAAGTTACTACGAAGCCCAGGACAAAATTCCGCAAATTCGACGGGGTCGGACTAAGGTATTCAAAAGGGGGGCGGCTTTGCGAGATATCTACTTGGGAAAGTATTTCCGCCAGCAATGGGTCCGCTGCCGCAAAGAAGGAGTTTGAGGAATGCGTAAAATGGTTTCGGAAATTCGACTTGCATGAACATCCTGGTCTGCGGGTCGAGGGGTGGAGCGACGACAACGGTGGAAATTGGCAGGGGATTGGCGGGGTGAATACGCAAGAAGCCCATTTGAATGTGGAGGTTACAGTTAGCGCGAACAAGCGATACAGGGCAAAAGGCAAGAGCGACTCCGAGGAAGAACTGGTTTGGCTTGTATCAATATTCATTTCATGGAACGATGTTGACAATGTGTGTCTGGTTCCAGGCGTGACTTCCCGTCGAACGAATCCACGGATTCCTCTAAAAACGTTTGTTGAGCAGACATTTCGCACAAGTTTCAAGTCGGTATGCCCTGCAGAATCATACAATAAGCTGATGGCACATGCCAAGCGAGCGGGGATCCCTGTCGAAAACGATGCGCAACTCGCGTACAACTTGGCCCGGGAAGAAGATTTGCATATCTCTGGGACAAGCGCAAAACCAGGTATTGAATGCAGACCGTATATTGACGTCATTTCACCGCGCAATCCCAACTATCCCACCTATGTTTCTCTGCCTGGGGTTCGCTTTGCATACGGCAAGTATCTGGCAAAGCCGGTGTGCTACGCTCAAAAAGTGATGTTTGCGTATTCGAATCCGAAGGATACGCAGAACGGCAAGGCTCCGGTTAACGGCTGTGAAGACCTCTCCCTCTCCGCGATTGTGCTGTGGGGGAAAGTCGATCATGTAAAGGACGGCAAGCGGGAGATGACCTATTTTGTCAATGGTGTCAAGTCATGGTTTGGAATCGAGTTTTCCGAGACGAATGCGAACGAGCATGCAACTACTTCGACATTCCGCGAAGGCGACCTCACCATAACGGCAAAAGCGTTTGTTGAAGATGGAAACATAAAGTATTACATTGTCGTTTCCGAAATGCCGTTGTCGCCACAATAGTGCGATTCCGTGGTTTGGAAATCCTCCAACAGGGCGCGTACGAATTTTTGGCGCAATCATGCAAAGAGGGATCGTGCCTCGACGATGGAATCGAAATACCCTTCAGCCTCCACTGATGGGGTAAGATGGCCATCGTGCACAAGTGCAGTCCTGACCGTGACACCGGTGGGCAGAGTGAGCCGTTTCCGCTTTTCCTCAACTTCATCCATGACTTTCTACCCAATCTCCCGTTGTTGTTTGATTTTTAGCCTAAGTGCATAAATGATCGCTTAGGTGCTAAAATTCGGATAAGGCAAAGCCGCAAGCCGAGGTGCTTTGCACCAGCCGGGTAAGCTGGTTAAGTGTCCCTTCGGGACTAAGTGCCCTGCGGACTAAGTCACTTCCGGGTGTCCCCCATTTCGAGCCAAAGGCTCGCTTAAATGCGGCTAGTGCCGCATTTAAAAGGAAATGGTTAAATCTCAGTCTTCGATTGCTTTCAATCGGGCTCCGCCCTTTCAATGGATCGCGCCGTCAATTTCAAGCCGCGCAGCGGCGATTTAACCTTTTAACCATTTCATTCGTCACTTAGGGCGAAATTCCATCTCTCGTCATTTGTCATTCTTCATTTGCGGCTTTGCCGCCCATTTCACGTTATAAATTCGTATTGTATGGGGTTGTGTGAGTGTGATATAATTTTCCATGTTCAAGTGCTTCTGAGGAATAACGTGGAGGAAGACGAAGCGCGGTGGTAACACAGCCATCCAAATGCACGGAAACGTGAACGGTTGCCGTATGGTGTTTTCGTGTGCGGTTTGTGTCCCGTCGATTCGTCCATGTGTCTCGTTTTGGGTACGGATGCAAGAAAGGGAAATCGTGGTAACGGGTGAAGTTACAGTAAGTGGAAACCGCAAGAACGGTGCTTTGCGTTGTGTTCTCGCGGGCGTTCTTGCGCTTGGTTCGGCGATGGCTGTGCGGGCGGAAGGAGTGTGCCTGTTCCGCATGAAGTATTGGAAAGCACCGTTGTTCGCAATTGCCTTCGTTGCGGTAGTCGCACAGGCGGTTTGTGCATTGGACTGGCAGAACCCCCTCTCCGGGCGCACGGCGATTACGGCGCACACAGGGTGCATGGGAACGCCGATGAACACGATCGAAAGTATTCGGAAGGGGATTGCGTGCGGCGCTGACACGGTCGAGATCGATCTTCACTTTACGGAGGCGGGTGTCCCCGTCCTTTCCCACGACAAGCCGAAGAAGGACGGGAAATACGAACTTCTCGCCAACGCCTTCAGGGAGCTGGCGAAGCATCCTGGAATCAAGTGTAACGTGGATGTGAAATCGACCTCCCATCTGGATGTCGTGAAGCGCATGGCGGAGGAGGTTGGCGTTCTTGACCGTATCTTCTATACGGGGTTGGCCGGCGACAGAGATGTGGCGGAAACGAAACGGCAGAGTTCCGGCGTTCCGTTCTACATGAATGTCAAGATCAACGGTAAAACCGATATCGATGCCGTGGTGCGACACGCAAAGGAAATTGGCGCGATAGGTTTGAATTTGTACTTCAAGGGCGCGGACGCGACACTGGTGCGCAAATGCCATGAGGCGGGGCTTGAGGTGTCCGTCTGGACCGTTGACAGGAAGGACGACATCGTCAGGTTCCTAGAGATGGGGGTTGACAACATCACAACCCGCAAACCCGATCAGTCGTTTTGTAACCAACAGGTAAAGGAGAAGAACAACAATGAAGAACATCGTTAAAAATCGCATGGAGGAAGGATTCATTATGAAATTCGTTTTCTCGGCAATGGGTAGGAGGTTTGCGGGAGCGGTTGCGCTCGTGCTTTGCTTTGCGGTGGCATCTTCGTCGTATGCGTCGAACTGGACCGGCAACGGGGCAAACTCGTACTGGGACACGGCAGGGAACTGGGACTCCATGCCGGTTGCTTCCTCTTCATTGGTATTCAGGAACGCCAGCCCCAACAGAATGACAGCTACGCTGACCGGCTTGTATTCCTACACCGGCAACATGCACATGGGGAGAGGAAGTTCCGCGGCCGCTCCTTATATTTTCGAGGCCGATGCCCCCGCTCACGGGCTGACGATCCAGGATGACGCCTGGTTAGGCTATTACGAAGACGGTTGGCTCTGGCTCAGGTCCGGCACGTACACGTTTGGTACCAAGGACGGCAAGCATCTCCATCTGGGGCAAGGTAGCGGTGGTGCCACCCACAATTTCTGGATGAGGGTCGGAGACGGGATGTCAACCGTGTCTTTGGCTTCGCAACAGTCTCCCGTTCTGATGTACGGTGGGAGTACCCTTGTCGCGGACTATGCGATGCTTGACTTTTCGGGTTTGAATTTGGAGATGCACAACTCGTCCTCAGCGTATTTCACAAACGCAACGATGCTGGTGTCCTACTTTTATATGTATGACACATCTTCGTTGACGGTTTCCAACTCCACGATGACGATTCCCGGCGACTTTAACATCGCCCAGAACGCGGGAAGCAACTGTAGGTTTACGGGTGCTTCTGGAACGTTGAATCTGACAGGCTCGGGTACGGTCTTTAACGTGGGCATGGGTAACAACGCCACGGGCGTTGTTGAAAAGATAGACGGCGACTGGTCTTGCTATTATCTGCGACTCGGCAGATTTACTGGTTCCGTCGGTACGTTCACGCAGAACGGCGGCTCGCTGACGATTCATACCCAATTCCAAATCGGAGTTAGCAGCGATTCCATCGGCACGTTTACGCTGAACGGCGGATCGATCACGGCTGAAGGAAGTACGATGATTGCCAATGCAGGCGTATCCACGGGTACTCTCACACTCAATGGGGGAACGCTGACAGCCAAGAATATCACCTCAGCGGGTACTGGCAAGATCGTCTTTAACGGCGGTACACTCATCGCCGGCGCCGCCGGAACGCTCCTCGCCCCCAACCTGACGGTTGAAGTCGGTGCGAACGGAGGCACGATTGACACGGCCCGCCACGCTATCACCATTGGTCCCGACATCTCGAACGCATCCGGTGCGAACAGTTCCTTCTCTTTCACTGGCGACGGCATGGTCATGATAACGAACGCATATAGCTGCGCTGCCACGATCCTCTTCCGATCTAGTTGTTCAAGATAGGTTATATCCTTATCAGATACGCCAAGACCTTTGGATAAAACGGATTGAAGATTTTCTATGACTGATGTTAAATCTTT
>JAFYDR010000182.1 GCA_017544725.1 Kiritimatiellia bacterium | reverse complement strand
TCGTCCAGACCCGCTGATACACTTCCAGCACACCTGTTCGTGCGCACGTTTGATCAACGGACTTGCAATCCGTTCCAGCATCGGCAAAGGTTCCAGCAGGAGAAATTCGACAAATCCGCCCGTATCCAGCCACTTCCCCTGCAAGCGTGCGGGAAACACCTTGGTATCATTCACAACCAGCAAATCGTCGGGAGTCAAATAATCCACGATATCCGCAATATGTCGGTGACAGATGCTTCCGTCACGACGATCCACGACCATCATCCGCTCGGTTCCCCGCACGGTGGGCGGCTCCTGTGCAATCAGTTCTTTGGGGAGATCGTAATCGAATTCGGA
The DNA here is from genome assembly GCA_017544725.1 of Kiritimatiellia bacterium. Taxonomy (GTDB): domain Bacteria; phylum Verrucomicrobiota; class Kiritimatiellia; order RFP12; family UBA1067; genus RGIG8368. Next base: position 12,985 of record JAFYDR010000182.1, on the reverse strand, counting down.
TGTCTTCATCTGCGTTCCTGAAGTCCGTCAACGCTTCATAATCGTGTCGCGCGCAATCCGTTTGATTTCCGGATAATCGAGCGTGTAATGCAGACCGCGACTCTCTTTTCGCTGCCGTGCGCTGCACACGATCAGTTCCCCTACCAGCGCAATGTTCCGCAACTCCAGCGTATCGGGCGTAACCAGATAGTCGAAATAGTACTCGCGGATTTCCTTGCGCAAATTCGCCAAGCGGTGCAACGCGCGCTGTAAACGCTTGTCCGTCCGGACAATCCCCACATAGTCCCACATGCAGGTACGAATCTCTGTCCAGTTGTGCGCTACCAACACCACCTCGTCGGAGGCAACCGCCGTACCGTACTGCCAGTCAGGAATATGCAGATGATCGGGTAACGCAAGTTTATCCTCTGCGAGTTTCTCTGCACAACGATAAGCGCATACGACCGCCTCAAGCAGGGAGTTACTCGCCAGACGGTTCGCTCCGTGCAATCCCGTGCAGGCGCATTCGCCAATGGCGAAAAGTCCAGGCAGTGAGGTTTCTCCGTTGATCTCGGCGCGCACACCGCCGCAACTGTAGTGTGCGGCAGGAACGATTGGAATCAGATCGTTCGCCATATCGACACCGAAAGAAAGGCAAGTCTCGTAGATTTTCGGGAAGCGTTTCTGCAGAAATTCCTTGCCTTTGAACCGAATGTCAAGGAAACAACAGGGCGCGCCTGTGCGTTTCATCTCGGAATCGATGGCACGAGCCACGATGTCACGAGGTGCCAACGCACCGCGAGAATCGTACTTCTCCATAAACGGATTTCCGTTCCGGTCGGTCAGGTTCGCCCCCTCTCCGCGAACCGCCTCGCTAATCAGGAACCGTTTCGCCTGTGGATGGTAGAGGCAGGTCGGGTGAAACTGAATGAACTCCATATTCGCAACCTGTGCCCCCGCCCGCCAACCGAGTGCCACACCATCGCCGGTTGCCACATCGGGATTGCAGGTGTACTGGTACACCTTCCCGCATCCGCCGGTCGCGAGAATCGTGTGCGGGGAACGAACGGCATAGATTTCACCGCTTTTTTCATTCAACACGTATGCGCCGAGGCAACGATTCTGTCCGGGTTCCTGCAAAAACTTCATCGTGATCAGATCGATCACCATAGTGTATTCGCAAATCCGAATCCGCGAATCTTGCCGCACCTTGTTGATCAACGCTTCTTCAATCCGTGCGCCGGTGATATCTCCCGCATGGAGAATCCGTCGAGCGGAATGACCACCCTCGCGACCCAGATCGTAACCAGACCCATCCTGCGACTTCGCGAATGAGACGCCGTACGATTCGAGGTCCCGAATCCGTGCGGGCGCATCCTCCACGATAGCACGGACCACCTTTTCGTTGCACAGTCCTGCACCCGCCACCAACGTATCTTTCACATGGGAATCAAAATCGTCAGAGGGATCCTGAACGCAACAGATTCCGCCCTGTGCGAAATTCGTATTGCAGTCCTCCAAGCGTTTCTTGGTCACCAAAAAGACCGAACCGCAAGAAGCCAGACGAATGGCCGAGATCAACCCCGCCATTCCGCTGCCGACGATAAAATAATCGCAAGATTCCGTACGCATACCGATCCTCATCATTTGAGAGATGGTGACAGTATAGCAAAAAATAAAGTGTGATAACAGAGGAAAACGAAAACTGCTGGCGAAATGACGCACGGCATGCGACAAGCGGCGTATTCGTCATTTTTCATTCTTCATTCATCATTCTTCATTAGCCCCCAATACGTCACAGTCGAAAATCGAGCTTGAATCAAATGGGAAATCAGTCTAAAATGTTCCTTCCTTTTACGGAGAGATGTCAGAGTGGTTTAATGAACCGGTCTTGAAAATCGGCGTGCCGCAAGGTACCGGGGGTTCGAATCCCTCTCTCTCCGCCATCTTGTAAACCTCGCGACGAGAAGATTTTCCTTCTCGTCGCTTTTTTATCTTCGATTCCTCGGTCGCGATTCTTTCAAACCACAGGGGCGGTTGATGCCGCCAGCGGGGAAGCTGAGAAGCGGGGAAAGGGACATAAAGGACGAAAAAGACAAAAGGGACGAGTGATCGTTTTTATCCACACATCATTTGTCATTCGCCATTGCCGCTATGCGGCTATTCTTCATTCTTCTCTCTTCATTTTTCATTGCCGCCCTTGGCGGCCCGTCACTTCTTCGTGTTCCCGAAGAGCAGACGATCGTCATCGAACACGTAACGGAGATGAAATCGTTTCCCGCGAAGGAGCAGAGGGAACCAATACCGATCATCCGCCCACATCTGATCGAGTGGAATAGCAGTCTCATCACACCAGAACGGTTCCGCCTCGTCGGTCTCTCGCAATGTTCCTTCGTAGGCTTCCGCCTGAAAGACCTCGCATCGTTCCGTGTATCCGTTCAGGAAAGCGAACTGTAATGTTCCGCAGTGTTTCGGGGTAAGTGGCGTCAGCCCGACTTCCTCTTGCGTTTCCCGAATCGCCGCCATCAGCGGAGTTTCCCCTTGCTCGATGTGTCCCCCCGGACCGTTGACCTTTCCCTTGCCCAGACCGCGCTTCTTGCGGATCAACAAAATCTTTCCGTCGATACGGAGATAGAGCAACACGCAGTTGTCTTCGGCTGTCCATCCGTCCCAATATCCGGGAGCTGCGTACTTCTCCAAATTCAGAAGCCTGCGTTTGATTTCCAATCCGCTGGAGTATCCTCCAATTTTCCCTCCAGCAGCCAATACACGGTGACACGGAACCAGAATCGGGATCGGATTCGTCCGCATCGCACTACCGACCGCACGACTTGCGCCAGGCATCCCTACACGTTGCGCCAACTCACCGTAAGAGACTGTTTCGCCAAATCCAACGCAAAGCAATGTATCACGAACACGTTGTTGGAAGTGCGTGGAAGCGGATTGCAACGGCAGATCGAATAGCTGGCGTTTGCCCGAAAAATATTCATCCAGTTGTTTGAAGGCACGGTTTAGCAAACGAACATCACTCGTATGGAGTTGCCGCCCATCACGGCACTTCGGTTCACTTGGACTGAAGGCGAGTTCTGCCACTTTCCCGTTCGACACCGATACCGTGATCTCTCCGAAAAGAGTCTGGCGCGTTTCCGTCATCTTCCCCTACCCTTTACTGATTCGATTTCGGGAAGACGGCAGCACTGCGGGCCGCTTCGATGATATCGCCTTCTCCCGGAATCACGCCATGCCGCATCAGAACGCGCCCGTTGCAAATCACCGTATCGACGCAGGAAGTGTCGGCGGAATAAACGAGGTTCGCCTCCAGGTGGTGCATCGGAACAAGAGGAAGCGACGCAGGATTCACCAGAAGGCAATCTGCAAGCCATCCCTCAGCAATGACGCCTGCATGGATTCCGAACGCCTCCGCTCCGTGTTTCGTCGCAATGTGCAAAACCGAAGCGGCTGGGGCGCATTTCGGGTCTCCAGAACGCGCCTTCGCCAACAGGGAGAAAGCCTTCATCTCGTCGAACATCGAAAGGTTGTTGTTGGACGCGCACCCGTCGGTTCCCAAAGCCACCCGGCAACGGTATTCCTCCACCACCTGACGGTAGTTGAATTGACCGGAACAGAGCTTGGCGTTTGACCACGGACAGCTACACGCAATTGCACCGCGATCTCGCAGAATCGCAACATCACGGGTGGAAAGGTGGACGCAATGCGCCAACACCGTGCGTGAGGTCAGGAGTCCGCATGTATCCAACCAAGCAATCGGGGACATCCCGTGTTCCTTCGCGCAATCCTCTACCTCCTTACTGGTTTCGGAGGCGTGGATATGAATCATCTCTCCCGTCTCTTTCGCCATTTCCGCCACTCGGCTCAATGTAATACCGGAAACCGAGTAGATTGCGTGGGGAGCGTAGGTGAGCTGGATGCGGTCACGAGCCGATGATCCTCGATACGCGGATTCCAACGCACGCGAGGAACAAAGGTTTTTCTCCAGAATCTTTCCCGGACTCTCCTCGATGAACAATCTGCCCAATGCCGCCCGCACGCCCATTTCTTCGACGGCGCGTAACGTGATCTCCGGATTCCAGTACATGTCATTGAAAAAGACCGTACCGGAGTGAATCATCTCCAGGATCGCAAGGCGCGTCCCTTCGTAAATCTGACGCGGCGTGAGCGTTCCTTCCACCGGCCAGATGTATTCGTTCAACCAAGTGAACAATTCCATGTCGTCTGCGTAGCCCCGCAGAAGCGACATGGCGGCATGTGTATGCGCATTGTAAAACGCAGGTACGATCCACATCCCCTCCGCATCCAAAACAGGCACAGAGGTGTCTTCTGATTGCAGATTAGCAACGCCACTTTCAGCCTCTGGTTCGATTTTCGCGAACGTGTTGTCGGCAATAGAGATGTTGACCCGTGTCCCGTTTAGAACAGCATGGATAATCCGAAGCGTCGTTTTCATTCGTTCTCCGTCCGTCCCCTTTCTGGCGAAGATTTACAATTTCAGCAGAGGAGTCTCCACCCTTTCTGTTTCACCTCTCCAGCCTAACACGCCAGCCTTGCAAGAAGGCGCGTCCGTTGCTGATTTCCGTTACTGGACATTCATCGCCGCAGTGACATACTGCATCCGCTCGAAGCCCTTACCATCTTTCAGGTTCGTCTCTCGCAACTTGCCGCGAAACGCCGAGATGTCCGCGTATCCTTTCCGATCCATCCAAGCTGTTAACCCATCTAGAATGGAGGCTACCGTCTTCTTCTGATCGGTACTCTTCGCGAGGCAGGAATAAGCGTATCCGACATTCGCACCGACAAGCAACGCCTTGACTAAATCCTCTCCCGAATGGATGCCGCCGCTCAACGCGATGTCGGCACGGATAAAGTCGCGAACGATTGCCGTCCAGCGCAACTGCGAATGTAAAACATTCGAGGTGGTGAAATCCGTTTTGTAGTAGGTCGCCTCCGTCTCGATGTTCACATCAGTTTGCAGGAAACGGTTGAAGAGAACGATTCCATTGACAGGCACGAGGTCAAGCTGTCGTGCAAAGGAGAGCAACGAGGTGTAGTGGTGGCTCAACTTCACGGCGACGGGAATCTTCACGGTTTCACGAACAGCCTTGATCGCATCCAGACGACGTTTCTCCACTAGGTCTGCAGATTCGTTCACATTGACCGGCATGTGGTAGAGGTTCAACTCCAGCGCATCGGCTCCCGCCTGCTCGATCTTCTTTGCGAAGGCAACCCACTGCGCCTTCTCGATGCAGTTACAGCTGGCGATGACGGGAATCCCGACACGCGCCTTGATATCGACAATCCGATCTAGATACTTCTCCGCCATCAGCTGCATCGGCAAATCGGCACGGAGGTACTCGAACGCAAAGTTGCTGCTGGATCCCTCCAGATCACGGTATGCGCCCGAACCATCCGATTTGATCTGCTCCTCGAAAATCGAGCGTAGGACTACGGCACCAACGCCCGCATCTTCCAGTGCCAGCACGGATCCCGGCTCGCTCGTGAGCGGACCGGAACTGGCCACCAGCGGATTCTTCAACCGCAGACCGAGATAGGTGACTGCCAATTTTTCCATCGTATTTCCCCCTTTAGGACAAGGCGATTTCCGTCTCGCTCCTGTCCGCCAAATGCTTTTTCCGAACCGTCCCCTTCTCCACATCATCCGGTCCGATAAAAATCGCATCAGATGCGGAACCGCTTCCCGCGTGTGCGAAGAACTGCTTCGGTTTCGCTTTGCGCAACATCAGCTCGACGTCATCTCCCGCTTCGCGCAGACGACGAGCGAGCGCCATCGCGACTTCGCGCTGTTCGGGGAACATGTACCCGATCACCGTTCCATTCTTCTCCATCGCGGCAGATTCGCCAAGCAGGTCTTTCAAGACCTCTGCGACCACGACATCGCCGAACCCCAATCCAACAGCAGGCGTGGGCTTGCCGCCAATCGTCGTCAGCAAACTGTCGTACCGTCCGCCGCCGAAAATCGCGCGGAACTTCCCTTCGGTGTCAAACGCCTCGAAGACGATCCCCGTATAGTAGGAGAGTCCGCGAATCACACCGATGTCGAAACGGAGGACTTCATCAATTCCGTACACCTTCGCCAACGTGAACAACTCGCGAAGCCGTGCGATAGCTGGCGAATCTTCGCCGGCCAGTTCCGCGGCCTGCTCCAACGTCTCGACGCCCAAGAGGTGAAAGGTCTTCTTCACCGCTTCCTCGTCCAATCCCTCGGTGGCGAGCAGTGCCTGAATCTCTTCGTCCGAAATCTTCCCGCGTTTATCCAACGCCAAGAATACGGCGGCATGTTGTTCCTGCGCAATGCCAGATTTCTCCAAGAGTTCCGAAAGCAGCGCACGATTGTTCACGCGTACCCGGTACGCGCTGTCGGGAAGCCCCATCATGCGCAACGCAGTAACGGCGGCAGCCAACACTTCAATCTCGGCAGAACAATCGTCTTCGCCGATAATATCCATGTTCCACTGGTAATGTTCGCGTTTCCGACCGCGCGTCATGCGTTCGTAACGGAAGCATTGCGCGATTGTCGTCCACTTCACGGGGAATGTGAGTTGCCCCTGTCGCTGCGCAATCATGCGCGCCAGCGTCGGCGTCATTTCCGGACGCAACGCAAGCTTACGCCCCGATTTGTCCTCGAACCAGTAAATCTGGTCCGCGACCTCCTCGCCGCTCTTGCGTTGCAGCAACTCCAAACTCTCCACCACACAAGCATCGTAGGGTTGGAATCCGAAACGCTTCGCAGCCCTCCGCCAGGAATCGAAAATGCGTTCCCGCCAGACCATGTCCTCGGGATAAAAGTCACGCATTCCGCGCGGCGGATCAAATGAAATCGGTGTCGCCATTCCCCTACCTCATCTCTTTGCAGATCTCCCGCATCCGCAAGCCAGGCTTGAACTTCACCGTCTTGCGTTCCGGAATCGTAACGGTCTGATCTGGTTTTTTGGGATTGCGACCGATGCGTGCCTTGCGGACCAGGATCTTGAAGACTCCAAACTCGCGGAACTCGACGTGCTTTCCCTCTTCCAGCGCATCGCAGATTCCGTCCAACGTCCGCTGCACGACCTCCGAGACAACCTGCTGCATGATTCCTGAATCTTCCGTGATCTTCAAAACGAGATCACGCTTTGTCAACGCACATGAAACTTCCTGTTTCTTCTCTTTCATCACCTACGCCTCCAATTTCGCAAATAACGAACGAACCTTCTGTTCGATTGCTTCCACCGCGCCTTCCGCAGGAACCAACTCAAAGTCCTTGGAAGTACGCTCCTTGATTTCCACGCCGCCTTTCGCCAATCCCTTCGCGCCGACAACCACGCGAATCGGGAAGCCAATCAGATCGGCGTCCTTAAACTTTACGCCCGGACGCTCCTCACGGTCATCGACGATCACTTCGACGCCGCGAGACTCCAGCTCGCGTTCGAGCATATCAACAACCGCCTTCACGGAATCGTCCTGCGGATCCAGCGAAAGCAACGCCACGTGCGCGGGCGCAACCGAAATCGGCCAGATGATCCCGTTCTCGTCGTGGCTCTGCTCGATCACCGCCTGCAACGTGCGTGTTACGCCGATGCCATAACATCCCATGACCATCAGCTGCGGAGCCCCCTTCTCATCCAGATACTTGGTCTGGAACGCCTCGGTGTACTTCGTTCCCAGCTTGAAGACATGCCCGACCTCGATGCCGCGCTTGATCTCAACGGGCTTACCGCAATGCGGGCAAGCGTCATGGCTCTTGACAATCACCAGATCGAGGAATTCCTTCACGTTCGCATCGCGGGCAAGATCCACGTGCAGCAAATGCGTGTCGGCACGGTTCGCACCGGTAATGCGGTCGCTCGCCCCACGCAACGACTGGTCTGCGTAGATATCTACCGGATTCGCCAGTCCTACCGGTCCGGCGAATCCGACAGGCGCACCCGTGATTTCTTCCACCGTCGCGTCATTCGCCAGCTCGACCTTCTTCGCACCGAGCAGACGGCGCACCTTGAGTTCGTTCACATCGCGGTCGCCAGGAACCAGCAAAGCGACCGGCTTCCCATCAACCATGTAAATCAACGTCTTGATCAACTGACGAGGCTTACATTTCAGAAAACGCACCAGCTCGTCAATCGTATGCGCATTGGGCGTGTCGATCGGTTCGATCGCCGGACATTCCGTCTCCGCCGTTGCCACCGCGACTTGACGCTCGGCGCGTTCCAGATTTGCCGCATATCCGCATTCGGGACAGGAGACAATCCCGTCCTCACCTGCATCGGCGAGTACCATAAACTCATGCGACCACTTGCCGCCGATGTCGCCCGTATCCGCCTCCACCGGGTAGGCGGAAAGGCCGCAACGACTGAAGATACGCTTGTAGGCGTTATACATCGCCAGATAGGACTGATCCGCCGCATCGTAGCTCGTGTCAAAACTATAGGCGTCCTTCATGATGAACTCTTTGGAGCGCATCAGGCCAAAACGGGGACGAATCTCGTCACGGAACTTCGTCTGGATCTGATAAACCGTACAGGGAAGCTGGCGGTAAGAATTCAGCAGTCCCGTAATCAAATCCGTGACCACCTCCTCATGCGTCGGACCCAGTGCCATCAGACGCTCGGCACGATCTTTCAATGTGAACATGTTCGGTCCCATCGTCACCAGACGCCCCGACTTCTCCCAAAGCTCGGACGGTTGCAACGCAGGCATCAGAATCTCCTGTGCCCCCGCGCGATCCATCTCCTCACGAACAATCCGCGTAACCTTGTGCAACGCACGCAGTCCAAGCGGTAAAAAGGTGTACAGTCCGCCCGTCAATTTCCGAACCAGTCCGGCACGAACCAAAAGTTTGTGGCTATCAATCTCCGCATCCTGCGGATTGTCACGCAATGTCGTGATCAGCATTTTCGACCAACGCATAAAAACTCCTTGTTTTCGGAACACTTGTTCCATCCTTATCGACAGGCTTCTATTTCACTCTAATCCAGCAAGTTACGCAAGCAAAAAAAACAAGGAATTACGCTCTTTTTCATTTTGCCCGATTTCCATGCCTTTTCCGTTCACGGCAGATAGAGTTCCGCTGGCGGCGAAGCGCCAGCTGAGAAGCGTGTTAAGCGGGGCGGCAAAGCCGCCAGCTGAAAAGCGGGGGAGTTGAGAGGCTGAGAAGTGAGCCGCCGAAGACTGAAAACAGAGAAATGAAGAATGAAGTCTGCATGTTACGTGTCGTTTGTCGCGTGTCATCGGTAGCTATCGAATGCAATCGGATGGGAGGGATGCGCTAGTCGCGACCGCAACGACTTCGGACTTAGGATTTCAGACTTCAGCCTAACACGCTTAACCAGCTTAACACGCCTAACCAGCTAGCCTCCAAGCCGCTTACGGAAGATAAAGTCGTCCATGACGAAGCCGTTTCCGATGTCAGTGCAGATAGCCTGTCGCTGGAAAAAGCCTGCGGTGCGATAGGCCTTTTGCGCGCGCATATTGTTTTTGTTAACCCGCAACCAGACGGATTCCGCACCTTGCTGTCGGGTGATTTCGCAGACTTGATTCAAGATCCAGTTGCCGATTCCTCTCGACCAGTACTGAGGCAATACATAGATTTTGTGCAATTCGCAGTCGTGCGTCTCCGCATGGGGAATCTTGTCAAAGGAAACAAGCCCCGCTTCCTCTCCATCCGCAAGAACCAGATAGAACGGAGTTCCGCCCGACGTCTGTTTGCGAACCGCCTCTGCGTTGTACATCCATTCGATCATGTAGTCAATCTGTTCGGACGAAATAATGTCGCCATAACAGTGAGGCCAAGTCTCTTCCGCAATTTTTCGAACCCGCGTAACCTGAGCCTCGGTCTCGACCGGCACAAGCTCAAGTTTCGGCATCGGCAAGAGGGGCTTGTTGGACGCAGGAGGATTTTTCGCGACCTCAGAAAGCAACTCGATCGTACAGGGTCCCTCGTTCACCAGTTCGACACGCATACTCGCGCCGAATCGTCCCGTAGCGACACGTTCAGGCGACAGCAACGTGCGCATGTTCGCGGTAAACCGCCGATAGAGGAGATCCGCGACAGCAGGATCGCCCGCCTGTACGAAACTAGGGCGATTCCCCTTTTTCGTATCGGCGTACAACGTAAACTGGGAGACAACAAGAATCGATCCTCCAACATCCTGCAGAGAACGGTTCATTCGCCCTGCCTCATCTTCAAAAACCCGCAAAGTGGCAGTTTTGAGCGAGAGTCGGTCAACATCCTCCTGCGTATCTCCGACGCAACATCCAAGGAGAGCCAAATAACCAACTCCGATTGTACCGACAGTCTCTTGATCAACCGTGACTTGCGCACGGGAGACGCGTTGCAGAAGAACTTTCATAGACGATTACCTTTTCAGCAGATAATGGACTTGGATTTTGCGAGAGAGCGGAATGATCCAATGTTCGTACAAATTTGCAATCCGGTCGGAGAGTTCTGCCGACGGAAAACGTTGCCGGGCAACTTCCAACGTACGGTGGATCACCTGCGCTTCTACCAAATGGTTGGTGATAGCCTCTTCCATCGCATCCGGATCATTATGCTCGTATGGAATACGTAACGAATCAGGCATCTCCTCACTTTTCAAGGAAGCGACATGTTCCGCCAGATTCAGCCGCTGCACAAGCGCGTTCATACAGGAACCGTCCGTCGAAATACACTTCCGATTGTCGCTATCCTCTCCCGGTGCGCACAACGTAGGTAGAATCGTGCGGGTATAGAACATCCGCAACACACGGGCGCGTCCGGCAATGGTCTGCTGTCCGCAAAAGTCGGCAGCCAGCTCTTCCAGCGACTCCGTCTGCATCCTATCGCGGTACAACCCTGCATTGATTCGAAACTGCGCACGCTGGCAAAGTGCCTGCACAAGCGTTTCATCCAGCGATGCGATAATCGAGCGCAGTTGCACAAGTTTGGTCATCGAGAGGTTCTTTTGCTTGATGACATAGAACCGAGTCCTATTCTCCGAATCGTCCTGTATGTCCCGCGCGAGGATTTCCAACCCGTGCAATTCGGCGGCGGCTGATGCCGCCACGGCAGCGGCACCGGGTTCCGTCGAGGCACGGACCGCAGCCAACGCGGTACTCGCAGTTTCCGTGACAAGCGCGTTCGGGCAGAGCCGCTTCAATGTCTGTCGGCACTGTCCCAGCGCTTGGGGATGACTGTACACGCAACGGATATCCTCACAGGTCGTTCCCTTTAGTGCCATCAAGCAATGATGGATTGGTAAATCCAGTCGCTGGATGATCTCCAAATCCGAATTGTCCTTCAGCTCGTCAATCGCTTGGATCACCGGACCTTCCGTGGAATTGACGACAGGAACCACACCGACCGATCGTGAATCCTGCCGCAACGCGTCAAAGATCGCATGGAGCGAAGCGCATGGCGCCAGCGCAGTATCGGGACCGGAAAGCACCCGCGCAGCCTCCTGGGAGTGCGTTCCCTTCGGACCGAGGTAAAAGATTGTAGAGAACATCGGCTATTCCTCAACCGGCTTCTGCCGCGCAGCCTTCTCCGTCTCCGCAAGCTGAATCCACGGTTTCAGCTGTTCCAGAAACTCCTTCAAGTGTTCGGATGGAATCTGCTGCGAAGCGTCGCTATATGCATGAACAGGATCCGGATGAATCTCGATCTCCAGTCCGTCCGCACCAGCTGCCACGCTCGCCTTGGCAAGCGGCAAGACCAGATCGCGTTTTCCTGACGCATGACTTGGATCCGCGATGACTGGCAGGTGCGACAACTGCTTCGCGGCGGCGATTCCTCCGACATCCAGCAGATTACGCGTCACCTTGTCGTACGAGCGGATACCCCGTTCGCAAAGCACCACCTGCTGGCAACCGTTCACCAGAAGATATTCGGCAGAGGTCAGCCACTCTTCGATGGTCCCCGCCAAACCGCGCTTCAGCAAGACCGGCTTGCCGGAACGGGCAAGATGCTCCAGCAGGTCATAGTTCTGCGAATTACGTGCGCCAACCTGATACATATCCGTCACGTCCGCCAATGCCTCGATCTGCGAGGGACCAAGCACTTCGGAGACAAAGGATACCTTGAACTCCTCTTTCACTTCGCGCATGATCTTGATTCCCTCCCACTTTAACCCCTGGAAATCGTAGGGGGAAGTCCGAGGCTTGAACGGCATCGCACGGATCACGCGGATTCCCATCGCAGTCAAGTCCGAAACCGCCGCACGGAACTGCTCCAGACTTTCAATCGAGCAAGGTCCCGCGAGAATCGCGATATGGTCACCGCCGATCAAGGTGCCACCGACATTGACGACCGTATCGGACGGATGGTACTCGCGCGAAACCAGTTTGTACTTCTTCTGAACCGCGATCACGCTTTCGACGGCAGGGAGATTCTTCAGCACCTCAAGCGAACGGTTGCTCAACTCGTCGCCGATACCGGCGATGACCGTCTGCTCGACACCTCGAATGATACGCGGCTGGTAACGCAGCGAACTAACCATGTCGCTGACTGTTGCAATGTCGGTCTCCGACGCATGTCTTTTGAGAATAATAATCATCTCATCACCTTTGCTTTCTCGCTACGAACAACAAAGAACCGCGAACCCTGCCGGATTCGCGGTTCTTAAAATCGTGTCTCGATACAATAGCCTATCGAGCCGACCAGAACCAAGCGTCCGGCAGACACATCGCAAAGCTAAAGTAAAAAAAGGAACGTTCCGTGTTCATAAGACATGATTTAGTAAACACCATTTCAGCCCATTTGTCAAGCGGCGATTTTTCAAAGAAATCGTTTTGGGCACATCTGCGTATTTCACCGTCATCTTTTGAAAACAACAGAAACAACCTAAAAAAACAACTTGTCCTTAGAGCGCGGGCTAACTCGCCCGCGTAGCACACGGCTCTCCATAGCGGCAAGTTACAGGCAAAGGAGAGACGATGCGCGGATCGGTTGGTCCGCGCACCTCTTTCAAATGTTGTCTTCAAGTTGTTCTGGTTGTTTCCAAAATCCTCTTGTGCGTAC
>JAFYDR010000181.1 GCA_017544725.1 Kiritimatiellia bacterium | reverse complement strand
GTCGTCGTTACGCGGTGGACGCGACGGAGCGCGTCCCTCCCCATCCGTCATTGCAACCTCTGGTTGCTTACTTCTCAGCCTCTCAGCTTCCCCGCTTCTCAGCTGGGCGGCTTCGCCGCCCTACGAAGTTATAGGCAAGTTACAGGCAAAGGAGAAGCGATGCGCTGACCGGTTGGCCCGCGCACCTCTTTCAGTTGTTGTATTCAGGTTGTTCCTGTTGTTTCCAAAATCCTCTCGTGAGCATGAGATGGGTGAATTACGCAGATGCGTCCGCTTTACCACCAGCTGGCGGGGTAAGCCGGTTAAGCATGAGGCGATTTTTTGGGGGGAACGCGCCTGTCGCGACCACTGCGCGGGACTGGCGAGACTAGCGACCTTTCCTCCACTCGTCACTTATCATTCTTCATTCTTCTCTCTTCATTTTTCATTGCCGCGCCAGCGGCCCACTCGTCACTTAGGATATAGCCCATTTAAACGCAATGTCTGCGGATTGGATGAGCGGTAACGTTTCTCGTCCATCACCGTCGCAAGCCGGATACCCTGCGTCTTTCGGCGACACACCGAAAAGCCAGTCGGACTTCGACCCCTCAATCCGAATACGTCCATCCGGCCACATCGTAAGAATTGCCGAAAGCGGCTCTTTCCATCCGATATTGTTCGGCGAACCTCGGTGTGTTTTCACGTATTCCGCCGGATACTTGTTGTGTTTCTTGCTGTAGTACTGGTAGTTTGCGCTATTCACGTCCCAGTAGAGGATGTTGTCAAGGATGCGCAAATGATCCGTATGCAGATGACCATTTATGACAAGTCTCACGGTTCCGGGTTTCTTCGCGTTAGCCTCTTTGAAGATCGCTTGAACCGCCTTCTTGTTCATGACAGGTGCTCCTTTCCCTCGTTCGAAACTCTGGTGCGAAAGCACAATGCACGGATAAGGCGAACCGATGATGGTGGAACGTAGCCATTCCATCTGCTCTGGCGGAATCCAGTTGATGGTTGAACCCGCCACCCGCTTGAAATAGTTGCCGTTCTCGTGGTGGATGAACTTGTCCGGCTCGTTGCAGAAATAGTTCGGATCCGCGATCACGAAACGAAAGCCTCCCTTGTCGAAGGTGTAATGCCCGTCGGGCATGCGATAGGCATCGCACGTCTCCCTGTACGGATTACCATCCTGATCGTGGTTACCGAGGATATGGTAACCGGGAATCTTGAACTCGTTGTAGCGTTTAATGAATGACTTCTGCGCATCGGTACGTACCCCATGCACGAAGTCGCCGAGGTGAATCATCATGTCGCAACGCTCGCTTTCGGCGCGTGCCATGATCTTCTCCAAAAACTCAGGCGTGTCGTTGGTCCACACGCCCGGATGGTAATGCAGGTCGGCAAACACACAGACCTTGAGCGGCGCACCGGAGGTCGGTACGCCCTTGTCTGCGCCAATAAGAGCGGCGGGGGCGGCAAACGCGGTAGTTGTCAGAAAGTTTCGACGGCTAATTTTCATGATTTTCCCTTTCAGTTGCAAACGTGATTCCCAAGTTGAGGGCGGTTTTGCGGATGGAAGCATCCGCGTGATGGTTGAGCATGAGCGGACGACCGCTCGCCCGATCAAAGACGACAAGCGAGGTCGAGCCGCCGCCATCCATGTTTATCGCGTCCGTGCAGCCTTCGCGCCTGAGAATGTCGGCAAGATCTGCATACGACGCACCGAGACTGTACCCCGGCTGGCGACCATCAACGGCGAGCAGGACAAGCGTCTTCCGATCCGCCGTAAGTCCGAACGCCGTACGCGGATGGAGACTCTTGAACTTCGGAAGATCGGGCGGAAACGCCAAGGCACCGTCCTTCAGGATGCGCCAGTTCCCGTACATAGCGAAGGCTATCTCGTTTGTCATGGAAACAGGAATACGCGCGCGTATCGCCGCACCACCGTCCTTGCACACAACAAAAAACACGCCTCGCTCCGGATCCTTACCGTGTGAAAGTTCCACGCCATCCGAGGCGGCCCAACGATACAATGAACCGTATGTATGGGTGAACGGATGTTCCCACGGTCTCCACCCCGATGCGTTCACCGCGATTTCGACATTCCGTCCCTCATTCCGTCTCCGCGACATGAAGTCTGCCACCGTCTCACGTTTCGTACAGATCGTCACGGTCTCGTTCGTATAGTCAGGCATCGGTTCACCCCAGTTGGCGGCACGTTCCGTCGCCGTGAAACCGATGCCAGGTGTCGTCAGGTCAATCCGTGCGACATACGCCTTCATGAGACGAGGCTTCTCGAGCGCGTAGGCGCGGAGCGTCACGCCTTCGCGGAGCGTAACAGACCGTTCCCACATGAGGTCGCGCCAGTCTCCGGTGTTCGCGCACCCCGCACAGCAGGCACAGAATACAGCACAGGTGAGGACTGCGAGACAGTGGCATGGCATGGCGATTATACTGGATATGGTCGCTTTGAGACGCATTCGACTTCTTCCATCAAAAACAAGGACACTAGTGTATCATGTAGAGGTACGCGAGTAAAGCAGGGATACAGCGGGGCGCTTCACGCCAGCGCGTCTGCGTTTTTCGCCACCAGCTGACAATGAAAAATGATAAAGATTAAAAGGTTAAATCGCCGCTGCGCGGCTTGAAATTGGCAGTACAACCCATTTAAGTGCGAAGCCTGATTTCAGGCAGTCGAAGACTGCGGTTTAACCTTTTCATTTTTTACTGTCCTCCTTCTCCTGCCGCCGTTTTTCCGCCTCGCGCAACTGGTCGCGGTAAGGCTTGCGCAGATATTCGGTAAGGGTCTCATCGGCGATAATGGCACATACCCTCTCAAACCACTCGTCACTATCCTTGAATTCGGGCTTCGCCTTGCAGAGCGTCTCCAGAAAATATCCTGCCCGCACACTGTCCTTCCGTACCGATTTCTCCATATACTCCACGATCCGATTGCTCACCACATTGGAAATAGGAGGGCGAGACCAAAATATCTTATGGTAAAAGTCGCATTTCATTGAGTATAATAAAGTATTATGCGTGGAATCTTTTCTCCTTTCCTTATCTGCGAGAATTATATCGATTTTCTCAAAGTATTCGGGTGTGTATCCCATCTGCCCTATGTAGTTATGCAATGCTTCCGCCATTTCGTCTTCAATTCCGTTACGGAGAACTTCCTCATAGAAATCTGCCGACTCTTTCAGTTGAACATTTCTCATACCGAGATACAACATCGTCTGTCTCCATGCACTTGTCTTCCGACTCCATTCCCGTTCAGTCTCACTGCCGTTCCGATGCCAAACTGAAGCAATGAACAACAGTTCACGAGTAAAATCCTCGTCGGAAAGCCCTCGCCTCTTTTGGAATGCATCAAGCGCAGGATAGACAATTGTGCGCGGATGCCTCACCCATCCATTTAGATAACGGTTCGTGATGTAATGGACATCCGCGTCGAACTGCGCTTGATCAAGTGCCGCGCTGACACCCGCCAGAAAAACAGCCATCGCACAACCCAACATTCTCTTCATCATGGATTCCCTCCGTTCTTCATTCGTCGTTCGCGGCATAGCCGCCTTGCATA
The DNA here is from genome assembly GCA_017544725.1 of Kiritimatiellia bacterium. Classification (GTDB taxonomy): domain Bacteria; phylum Verrucomicrobiota; class Kiritimatiellia; order RFP12; family UBA1067; genus RGIG8368. The sequence continues at coordinate 3,301 of JAFYDR010000181.1, read as the reverse complement.
AATCGCCGCTGCGCGGCTTGAAATTGTCGGCTCGTTCCATTTAAAGGACGAAGCCCGATTTCAAGCAGTCGAAGACCGCGGTTTAACCCTTTCATTTTCCACCGCCGCGCTCCTTCTCCTTCCGCCGTTTCTCCGCCTCGCGCAGCTGGTCGCGGTAGGGCTTGCGCAAGTACTCGCTAAGCGACTCGTCGGCGACGACGGAACGCGCCCTCTCAAACCACTCGTCGCTGTCCTTGAATTCGGGCTTCGCCCTGCAGAGCGCGTCCAGGAAATAGCACGCGCTTGCGGTGTCCCGTCGAACCGACCGTTCCATATACTCCAGGATCCGGTTGCTCACCACGTTGGAAGGACGCACCGGGTCCCAGAACAGGCAGTTCCCGAAATTGCATTTCACGGCGTACAGCAAACTGTTTCTTGCCGGATCCTTTCTCTTCTCCTTGTCCGCAAGGAAGGAGTCAATCTTCTCAAAATATTCCGGCGTGTACCCCACCAGCCCCGCATAGTTATAGACCGCGTGATACATCTCATCCCCTATACCCTTCTGAAGAATCGACTCGTAAAAATCAACCGACTCCTTCAGGGGGACGTTTCTCATGTGGAGATAAACCATCGTCTGTCGCCATGCACTTGTCTTCCAACTTCGTTCCTCTTCGGTCTCGCTTCCGTTCAGTCGCTTGATAGAAGCGATGAACAGCAACTCGCGGGTGAAATCCTCGTCGGAAAGATTCCGGTACTGCTGGAATCCGTCCAACATCGGATAAACGGTGTCTCGCACATGCCTGTTCCAGCCGTTCAGAATCTCGTTCGTTATCACGCACACATCCGCGTCGAACCGTGCCTGGTCCAGCGCGAAGCTGAAATCCGATACAATGGCGCAAACCATGCAAGCCAACAGTCTTCTCATTGTCCACCTCCTCCGCTCGGGCTCGTCAGAAACTTGAAAAGCCCGACATTTGCCATTCCCTCACTCCAAACCTTTTCATTCCCCCGCCACCGGTAATGGATGCCGTGGATATCCCCTCGCGGAATCCCGACACCGGAATACTCGTCACAGTAATACATCATCAAACGATGGATCCACTCCGCCTGCGGCACGTTTTCCTCGTAGTAGTTGACCGCAGGATCGTTCGATCCCCTTAAAAGATTCGCCGTTATCCTTGTATTTCAGATGAAACACGAAAAGTAAAGTATCATCCAGAAAATTTTTCACTGCTGTTTTTCTGACAGTTTTCGCAATGTTTCCGCCCGCTCTTTGCTTTCGGCATAATCGGGATCTTCCCTGCAAAGAATCTCGTCGAGGAGATGTGCGTATTTACGCTCCTTCAATGTTGCGTTTCGAATGAAGGTTAATATCTCGGCTTTTCGTTCGGGTGTCGGATTTGAGTGGGACAATTCCTTATTTAGCCAGATATACACGGTACGCCGATACATATCGCCATCAGCCATTGGCTTCCACAGATTCGTGATGAGAAAGTCACTAGACTTCTTCGGTACGCCTTCAATCCTAAAGATGCCGTTCACGGCGTTCCATGCGAACACGCCGGTCTCCGTAAGCGCGGCGTTCTTCAGGTATTCAAGCGCCCTGGGGGAATCCGTCTCGCTCATCGCCAGCAGGGCGTTGGACCGAATGTAGCCGATTATGTTTGTCGAGGTCGCCTCCCTTTTCAGCGAGTCGATGATCTCCGCCAGCTCGTCCACAAGTTCGTCCGGGGAAACTCCCCGTCTCCGCATGAACGACTCGATCCCTTTCCGCCCGCCAAACCCGTGCACATCCAGGAAGCAATAATTCGTCAGCAGGTTCATGTCCTCCGCGCGCAACTCCGCGCTTCTGCCCAGCGCAACCGTCGCAGTGATCACGGCCATTCCAATCATGGTGATTCTCTTCATGTCGTTCTCCTTTCCTCATTGGTGTGTCGGTGTACGCATCCCGTGCAACATGAATCCTACGGGGGCGTTTGAAAGATCCCACAGTTTTTCCCAAGCGTGATGTTGGGCATCGTAAAAGGAAACAAACCAAAGACCATACACATCTCCGTAGGCAAGGCATGACCTGTTCCCGATTCCGTACCCGTACATTAGCAACCGTTTGATTAGGTCTTTCTGCGCCATTCCTTGGTAATAGTATCCCGTTTCTCCAACGCTTCCCCAATCATACGGCATTCTAACGGATGAAATCACGCCATCAACCAGCATTTCCGAATCCTGATGGTGGCCATATATATCACGAAGCCCGCAGGCGTGGCCTATCTCATGCGCGAGAGTCATGAATGACGCCATCTTCCCCACAATAATTCCGCCGGAATGATGGATACCAAACGCTCCCTCAATTGTATCCGTAAAGTACACCTCCAATCCTCCTGTGTTGGACGCATACCCCGTAATTTCTTGAATATCAGAGATGAAATTTGCTCCCCTTTCGACTGTCATCCAATTTTCGTTATAAATCCAGCCGAGCTGTTCCAAATTGAATTCCATACCCACTTGCCGAAAAACATTGTTTACTTCAGCAAACATCGTCCTGACTTCAACATCTGTTCTTGCCCAGCTGTTGCTCCCGCCGATAATCCACGCGCTCACTTTAACGTTAACCGGTGCAACGACTCGAGCATGGATGCTTGGGCAATTCATATTATCATCCATTCCGAGAATTCCAACACCGGTGGCCGACAAGCGGACGTCGCCTTCGGATACCCCTACGACTGAAACAATACATCCGGTATTCCCCTGTGCAAAAGAGGCCCGTCCGGCAGGTTCCGCAGTCCAAACAATCCGACTGTCCGGGAAACTTTCAGGAAAACAGCGAATCCGGAATCTTGACTCCCCCTGCATTGGAATTCCGCAGGGATTGTAAAGGAAATTATTCCAAGTTTCTGTCGTTATCGGCTCAAACTGGATTTTCAAACCAGAAAACAAAAGCCGTGTAGAACAACTTACATCGTACCCCCCTCCAAATCCCGTATAAAGGAAAGTAACCCCATTTTCACCTGGCACGGAGTCTTCGATTAACAACTGCGCTTTCCCATCCCCATCGCAGTATGTCGCGCACCACTCTCCAATGCTTATGGAGAATACGGGCGAATTTGTAGGGAGAATTGTGTCGAATTGTCCAGTTATATGGTTTCGTGCTTGAATCGTCACCCCGTCTCCGGCACCAATAGCAATCGTCCCCGACGGCAGCCGGACGCCTGTCTCGAGGGTGACGGGTATCTGCGCCCCGCAGAGGATCCACGGAAAGTTGTTCGTCGGCGCGTCGTCGAAACTGGCCCGCAGCCACGCGCAGGTGGCGCGGCGGCGGTAGAAG
>JAFYDR010000180.1 GCA_017544725.1 Kiritimatiellia bacterium | reverse complement strand
TTGTCATCCACATCCGTGAGGTTCATCACCTGTTTCACCTTCCATCCGTCCAGCTCCAGCGCACGGCGCAAAATATCCTCGAAAGTGTAGGCGCGGAAATTTCCGATGTGCGCATAATTGTAAACGGTCGGACCACAGGTGTACATTCCCACGGTACCCGGACGCAACGAAACGAATTCCTCTTTGCTTCTGCTCAATCCATTGTAAAACTGCATACGACGTTCTCTCCTTTGCTAAAAATCCTTCGTGACATTTTCACCGGACGTTGATTCCACTGTCGCCACCGCCCAGACAGCAATTCCCTCGCTGTGTCCGACGGCATCCATTCCCTCGTTCGTCTTCGCCTTAACGGAAACCTGCGAAACCTCGACGTGAAGAAGCGCGGCAAGCGACTCGCGCATCCGCACAATGTACGGGGCAAGTTTGGGGCGCTCGGCAACCACCGTGGCATCGACATTCATGACGCGCCAGTGACCCGCTTCCAGTTCCGACATGACGGACGCCAACAGCTTACGGCTATCGGCATCCTTCCAAGTCGGATCGGAATCGGAGAAATGCTGTCCGATGTCACCGGCGGCAACCGCCCCTAGCAACGCATCAATCAGCGCATGAATCAGCGCGTCCGCGTCGGAATGGCCGAGCAAGCCGACATCCGACGGGATTTCAACCCCCCCCAACACAAACCGCCGCCCCTCCGCGAAACGGTGGGAGTCATACCCTATACCTGTGCGAATCATGTGCGCTAGTATAGCGAACCCAAGCTCATCAGGCAATCAGAAAGCATAGGGGAGCTTTCAGCTTCTATCTCCCACTGTCGATAAAGTCGCCAATGCCAAATGACGAGATGGCACGTGTCGCATATCGTTTGTCGCGTGTCATTCGATAGTTATCGAAAGGGCGTTTCTCTCTCCATCTCATTCTCCGCGTACCCCGCGCCTCTGCGTGAAACAAAAACGGCGGCACCACTACTGCCTTCCTTTCGTCACTCGCGGGCGCATCTGCGACCCATTCCGTACGCACGAGAGGATTTTGGAAACAACCAGAACAACTTGAAGACAGGCGGCAAAGTCGCCAGCTGGATAAGCGTGTTAAGTTGAATCATTTCGCGCAGTGACGAGAGAATGGGGAGGGATGCAATTTATTGCGTCCGATAGCGTGACGACGATGCCCTCGTCGATGAAATCAAAAGTTATTCCCATGAAGATTCCCGTGCGCGGCGCACTCTAAAGACAAGTGCCTCGCTCGCGCCTTGCGCTGGAATATTTATGTGGAATAATTTAGAAAACTGCTACATCTCGTCACTCGTCACTACTTCGCGCAGCGAAGTTATAGACAAGTTGTTTTTTTAAGTTGTTTCCGTTGTTTTCATTTTCAAAAGACGACGGTGAAATACGCAGATGCGCCCGTCACTCGCCAAAGTGGTATTTCACCCTTGAGGAGCAAATAAGGATTTTGTAAGATAGATGTGCCAAGTCAATCAGACGTGTTCTTGATATCTGCGGTGGTTTTCGTGATGTTGTCTGATGCCGCAGTGACAAGACAAACGGAAAGGACCAAACGAAATGAAACGAATACTCGCTGTGACTTTTACCTTTGCGCTCGCTCTCTCCGCGTGGGCGGAATCTCCCGTTAAGGTTACATTCCTCGGTGACGTAATGTGTCAAGGACCGATGCTGAAACCCTATTCGACCGAAGAGGGCAAGTACGATTTCTCGGATATCTTCGCAGGCGTGAAGGGACTCCTCTCGGAGTCGGATTACGTTTTTGCCAACTTGGAGACGCCGATCGCCCCCGACAACCACGACCTCACGCACGAACGATACGCCTTCTGTTCGCCCCACGAGTTCGCGGAGGCAGCCAAAGCGGCGGGAATCGATTTCGTCTTCACAGCGAATAACCATTGCCTCGACCGTGGTCCAGCAGGAATTCCACGCACGATTGATGCATTGGACAAGATCGGTCTGCCGCACACCGGCACATTCGCCACTGTGCAGGATGCGGCGAAACCCGCCATCGTGGATATCAAGGGCTTTAAAATCGGGGTACTCTCTTACACATACGGATCGAACGCTTTCGCCAACAACCAGTATCTTTCCGAGACGAACCGTTTTCTGGTAAACCTTTTTCAGGAGCAGGAACTGGCGAATCCGCTCGCGCGTGCCTGGATGCGGAACCGCAATTCGGAGGATGGCAAACGTTACGTGGAGTACGAGAAGAAAAACCGTCCCGAAAACCTGACGCTTCCTGTCTATGAACGTCAAGAGCCGCACGAACGCGAACGGAAGGAGCTTCAAGCGGATGTCTCACGGATGAAGGCGGCGAAGCCTGACTTTATCGTGATGAGCATGCACACGGGCGGTCAGTACAATCCAGTTGCCACCAAATACACCAAGGAACTAGCAGAGTTCATCCGGGGATGCGGGGTCGATTGGATCGCCGGAACGCACGAGCATGTTGTTCACGGAGGGGATTTCTCGAAGCTCTCCGAAAACCGCCTCACCACGTACTCGCTCGGCAACTTCTGCGGTCTGAACGGCGTATGGGAGACACCATTCGATAAGATGGGCGACTACTCGATTGCCTGGCATCTCTACTTAGACCGCAAGGCAGATGGGCGTCCGTATGTCGTGAAGACGACCTTCAGCGTACTGAAAACGATCAAAGAAACGGAACGGGGGCGAATCCGTACCGTGCCAGTTGCCGACTACTACATCCGGCAGACCGATCATGAGACGCGACAGAAGCTTCGCGCCGACCTGATTCAGATTGCGAAGGCGTTCAGCGGAATCGATTTTGACCAGCTCGGCGTCTGTGCGGAGTACCCATTGACTGCCGTATCCACAACCGCTGTGAAAGCAAAACCGTTCACCGTCGATAAAAACGTGCCGGCTGGAAACATCGCGCTGGATCGAATCGAAGGCGACACGGTTTATGTCCATCAGGAGTTGCGCGATACTTACACCCCCTGGTTCTACTGGGCTTTCCGCGTGACGGGTGCGCAGGGGCGCAAGCTCGACTTCCGCTTCACAAAGTCCGTAGCCGTCGGGACACGAGGTCCGTGTATCTCGCTCGACAAAGGCAAGACTTGGAGTTACGCCGCTGAGAAGAACGCCACGCGCAATTTCTTTACCTACAGTTTCCCTGCAGATGCAAGTGAGGTCTGGTTCTACGAAACCATCCCCTACCTCCAGTCCGACTGGGATGCCTTCCTCAAACGCTACGACTCGGATCGTGGTAAGGTTTTTGAGACAGGGGTTCTCTGCAAATCCCGTAAAGGACGTGATGTTGAAAGGGCGATATTCGGCAACCTCTCCGGCAATCCCAAGTATCGCATCTTCCTCTCAGCCCGCCGTCACTGCAGTGAGACGATGGCGAGCTACGTGCTGGAGGGCGTACTGGAGAGTGTCTTTGCGCAAGACGAGACTGGCTCGTGGTTCCGCGAGAATGTCGAAATCATGGTGGTTCCTTTCATGGACAAGGACGGTTGCGAGGAAGGCGACCAAGGGAAGAACCGCAAGCCGCACGACCACAACCGCGACTATACCGACTTCCTCTACCCCGAAACACGCGGCATCCGCGATTGGATCGCGCAACGCGCGAACAACAAGCTCGACATCTTCTTCGACTTCCACTGTCCCTGGCTCTACGGCAGCTTCAACGAATTCGTTTACCAAGTTCACGAAAAGCACAAAGAAAACGCCGATAAAACAAGTCGGTTCGGAAAGATTCTGGAGGGCTTGCAACGCGGTTCGATGGCCTATCGCGAAAAAGATGACATCCGTTGGGGCGTTGGCTGGAATACGGACAAGAATTACACGGCGGGACGTGCCGTGAAGACATGGGCGATGGACGAGCTACAGTGTGAATTCGTCAGTTCCTTCGAGATTCCCTTTGCAACTGCCAACGGCAAGGTCGTGACTCGCGAGAGTTGCCGCGAATTCGGCGGCGATATCGCCCGCGCTTTCCGCCGTTACATCGAAACTCGTTAGCCGTAGCACTTCACGTAGCTTACGTGTATGCGGCAACGCGGAACACGAACCACAATGCATAAAAGGCGAAACAATCAAAACGGAAACAACAGTCTCAGCCGATTTATCAGCCTCATTCTGCGGCATAAACCGGAGGTGATAGGTATCTGTTTAGACGAACACGGCTGGGCATCGGTTCAGGAATTACTCGACAGGATCAACGCGAACGGACGGTATCGAATCGATCATCCCTTGCTCGAAGAGATCGTTCGCACGGATGCGAAACAGCGGTATTCATTTGATGAGAGCAGAGAACGGATCCGTGCGAACCAAGGACACTCGATTAACGTTGATGTGGAACTCACCCCATGCGATCCGCCGCCTTTCCTCTGGCATGGAACGGGAGAGAAATCGTGCGCGGCAATCAAGTCCGAAGGATTGAAGCCGATGTCCAGACTCTACGTACACCTTTCTCGAGACTATGATACAGCGGTGACTGTGGGAGCAAGGCACGGTATCCCGATTGTCTTTCGGGTACGGAGCGGCGAAATGGCGGTGGACGGCTATCCCTTCTTCCTTTCGGACAATGCCGTATGGTTGACGAAGCATGTTCCGCCGAATTATCTGGAAATGGTAAAGGAATAGACAACATGAGAAAGTTTCTTTGGTTCTTACGCAACAACTTGTTCGGAATTGCGATTCTCGCATGTGCGGCGATCTCGTTCTTCTACCCCAGCGCATTTCAGGAATGGTTCGGTATAAAACTGCTGACTCTCATCAGCCCTGCAATCCAGCTGATTATGTTCGGCATGGGTACCACCCTTTCACCCCAGGACTTTCTCCGCGTCGCAAAATGTCCGTGGACCGTTGCGGTGGGTGTCTTCCTACAATTTCTCGTCATGCCACTCTTTGGTTTCCTTCTGGCGAAAACCCTCGGCTTTGATGGAGAACTAGCCGCAGGATGCGTCTTGGTCGGTTCAGTGGCGGGCGGAACCGCCTCCAATGTGATCGCTTACCTCGCGAAGGCAAATGTCGCGCTCTCCGTTACGATGACCTGTTGCTCCACGTTGCTATCCCCGTTTGTTACCCCTCTCCTGATGAAGGTGCTTGCAGGAAAATTCATTGAGATTGATGCGTTCAATATGATGATCGAAATCCTGAAAATCGTGCTGATTCCTGTCATCGCAGGCGACATCGCACATACCTTGCTCAAAAAACAGTTCGACACCCACAAGCGGCTCATCGACCGCATCCTTTCCGTCATCTCAATGGGCGGCATCTGCTTTACGATTCTCGTTCTCACGGCCAAGAGCAGCGAAACCTTCCGTCAGGCGGGAATCCTGATTATCATCGCTGCCGTCGCACACAACACCTTTGGATACCTCAGCGGCTACTGGGGAACGAGGTTGCTCGCCAAAGTCCTTCCCTTCACCGATTCCGACGCACGAACAGTTGCTATCGAAGTCGCGATGCAGAACGGTGGTATGGCAGGAGCTTTGGCGATTACCGTGTTGAACAGTCCCGTTGCCGCCTTACCAGCCAACATCTTCTCCATCTGGATGAACTTCTCCGGTTCCATTGTCGCAAACTATTGGAACCATCGTCCAGTAGCACCTGATCATACCTTCGCTGTGCGAAGTAGTGACGAGTGAGCCGTCGAGGGCGGCAATGAAAAGAGAAGAATGAAAAATGAAGGCGGTGATGCCACCAAGATCGTTCGGCGCATACGGTGGATCCAACCACCTAACCACCTAACTACCCAACCACCTAACCACCCAACTATCAATAAGCGGTACGAAGAGCGGAGTTGTTGAAGATGTCATTCTCCAGCATCTGATTCAGTTGGGCAGCAATCGAGTCTTTCACACTCACGGGAAAATCTTTCTCTTCGTAACGCCGAACCGCTACAACATCGATCGTCGTACCAGTAATAATCATCTCGCGTGCTTCGTCGATGTCTTTCGGCGTGATGTCGTGAAACGCAACCGAACGTAGCTTCCCTTGAGTGACCAGCTGGTTTGCCAATTCCATCACGCGCGTCATCGTGATGCCGCGAAGAATCCGATCCAGTTTGGGAAAATACAAATCACCGTCCTTGGAAATAATCCCGAAATTCTCCGTGCCACCCTCCGCCATGTGTCCATCCGCATCGAACGCGACAACGAAATCGACGCCCATTTCGTGTGCCTCGTATTTCATCATCGCATTGGGTAGATAGTTACACGTCTTCGTCGTGGCGAAACGAGGTTCCTTTACCTGAATGGAACTACGACGCACCACGGCACCTTGGGGATGACGTTTCATGAACGGTGGCGTCAACGAATAGACGAGAATGTACAGTTGCGCCTGAGGACAATCGAACGGATTGGCTGTGAAGCTTCCCGGACCGCGCGAAATCATAAGCTTGACCGAACAATCGTCCCGATCAACGGTTCGCAGAACATCCATCACCACCGAGCGAACCGAGTCGAGACCCGATCTCCATTCCAACCCGATTGCATGGGCTGAGTCATTCAAGCGCTTTAAATGTGCCTCCATCTGGAATGCGCCTCGCTGGACACATTTGAACATATCAAACACGCCGTCCCCACGATGTACCAGATGGTCATCGACCGGAACCTGCATCATCAGCGGATCCGTGACGACACAATCCAAAACCGATGAATACATCGCATAGTAATTCTTATGCCAAGCATGACGCGTCTTTTGCAACATGTCGTGATAGCGCGAAAAATCAATCACCTTCATCATCATTCCTCTAAGCGTTGGAAAAATCCGTAAAGCAGTTTTTGATTATAGAATTTCGCCATCCGGAAAACAAGTCGAATCTGAAAGGAGGCAGTGGCTTATAACTACCAGCTGTTAGTTTCTAAAGGTTCGCTCTGCGTATCCGTGCGTAAGGTAAGCCCTTTTCAGGCCTTACCGCAAGACGGTACGATTTCCGTGCGACATCTCGCCGGTACATTTGGGTGACACCGAAAGCATCGGGTTGTTTTTGAGATGACGTTGAACGAACAGGCAAGCCCTCCCGATAGCCGTCAAAAATCGACAATCCCGCTCCTTCGCGGCAACTGGGTTTGACAGTGTGTTATTGGGGTGGTAAAATATAAAGCCATGAATACGATTTGCAGTTTTGGATGTTTGGTTTGGAAGACTGTCGCGGTGGTTTTGCCGTTGATGGTCTTGTCGGGGTGCGTACATCCCACGGCGGATTTTCGTGACACGGTAAAGAGAGCAAAGGATGCCGTGTTCCCATCGCTCGTTTATGTCAGGGTTATCACTGAAGGCAGTAGCGACGGGAAGCTGGAGAAGGTGCAGGCATCCGGTTCGGGCGTCATCGTGACTGAGGATGGCGAGTTCCTGACGAACCACCATGTAATCGACCGCGCGTCTAGAATCCGGTGCCAGCTTACGGACGGTGCGATCTATGATGCGAAGGTCATCGGTAAGGACAAGGATCTCGACGTTGCCCTGTTGAAACTCTCTGCGCCAACAGGAATCGTCTTCCCTGCCGCCCGCCTCTCGACGCATCAACCTGACATCGGATCGGTAGTGCTCGCGATGGGGGCACCGTGGGGTCTTGCCCGTTCGGTCTCGATGGGCATCATATCCTGCAACGACCGTTACCTGACGGGGGCGGGTGACTACACGCTCTGGTATCAAACGGATGCGGCAATCTCGCCGGGAAACTCCGGTGGCCCGCTCGTTGATACGCACGGCGAGGTTGTTGGCCTCAACGCACGAGGCAACAGGTCTGGGGCGCAGGGCTTTACAATCCCTTCCCCGATCATTTTGGAACTTCTACCGAACCTGCGCAAGTACGGCGACGCGCACTGGGCTTGGTTCGGGATTGACTGGCAACCGATCAAGGACTTCGAGCGCGACACGGCATTCGACGCGACGAACGGCGTCATCATTGCCGGTACCGATCCGCAGGGACCCGCGAGGGCTGCCGGGCTCGAACCCAACGACCGCGTGGTCGCAATCGACGGGAAACCGGTAACGGCAGTGTTCCGCGAAGACATACCGGCACTCAACCGCGCACTTGCGCTCCGCGAATGGGATAGCCCCGTCCGGTTCGACTTCGTGCGCGACGGCGAGTCCAAAAGTGTTGAGATCGCTCCGAAGTCCAAGGGCGCGGTTGAAGGGAAGGAGGTCGAGTTCAAGCGTTGGGGCTTCACGGCGAAGGATATCAATCGCTTCGACACACCAGACCTCGCATTCTTTGCGCCCGACGGCGGTGCATTCGTGTCATCCGTGTCATGGGACGGCAATGCGGACAATGCCGGTTTCGCAGTCCGCGATATCATCCGCAAGTGGAACGGGAAGGATGTCAAGAGTGTTGCGGAACTTCAGAAGATTTATGACGAGGCGATGAAGAAGATCGATGTTATCACGCAGGTCGGCGTGGATGTGATGCGCAAGGGGCGCCCGATCCATTTGGTACTCAACTATCGTGCAGATCCAGACAAGGAGGATGTGGAATGAAGAAGTCAGCTGTTGCCTTGATGTTATCGGCGTTTGCCGCGTTGTCAATGTATGCCGTACCGAATCAGGATGGCGGGCAGCCAGATTCTCCGTTGGCGCGGACTGCTCGGAACCGCGAATATGTCGCCACGTATGCGGATTCCTTTGCGGTTGTGCGATACTGGACGAAAAAGAATGACAAAGGTGATGAACCTAAGTTCGAGATTCCGTATAAGTGCCCCAATTGCCACGGAACACACTACCGCGATGGGGACGAGTCTAGCGAGAAGGGAATCCCCGCCGAGTTCGTCGGTTTCCTGATTGCGCCGGATCGTGTGCTGATGACGGACCTCATGATCGAACCGGAGTTTGTGGAGCGCATTGAGGTGGAGTGCGCCGGTGAAACCATCGCAGCGGTTGAGTTCGAGGCTTCGCCCGAACGCTCCGCACTCGTGTTCAAGACGGAACGTCCGTTCGCAAAGGGCAAACCACTGAAGTTCGTCGTTAGCGGCGAGGTACCTGTCGATCCGACCTATTTCTTCCTTGTCCGTGAGAACGGCGAAACCGTCGCGGGGTTCACCTCGTCGAAGATCGCCAATTTTCGGCACCATGTCGAACTTGGCAAAGACCTGTACGAGGGGAATCCCAACACGCTCGTCCTGAACGGGAAAGGCGAAGCGGTGACGGTTGCGCTTGAAGAAATGGTCGAGCTGGGCAAGGAGACATTCAGCCCGCCGACGATGTGGAAGATGGAACCGGCGCAGAAACGTTTTGAACGGCTTGCAGCCCTTGAGTCGCGCTTCAGGAAAGCGGTCTTTCCCGTTTATCTTCAGTTTGAGACGAAGGGCAAGGAGAGCGGTGGAATGTTTCGACGTTGGAGTAGCCACAACGACGAAATCAAGAACGATGTCGATACGGTCGGTATCCTCGTTGAGGGCGGCAAGGTGATTGTCCCAGCCAGAATTGCAGCTGCCGACACCGCCCGACTCGTAAAACTGGAGGCGACTCTTACCGACGGGAAAAAGGTGGCACTGGAGTTCGTCGGCTCTTACGCAGAAGAGGGTGCTTTCGAGACGAAGTTCCAGAACGGAATCCCGAATGGGCTAGAGCCGCTCGCGTTAGATCGTCGGAAAGCCTTAACGCTCTGGGATGACACATTCACGATCTTTTCTGCCGCCAATCGCGGCGGAAAACTAGACGTGCGCCGGGCAACTTGTTCCGTCAAAAAATTTTCGCGGGAACGGGGGAATGTGGTGATCGCGAATTTTGAGCAGAAATCCGGCATGAATCTGTCGCGTTGGGATTCCTTTGACAACGAGAATACGGGCGGGCTGGTGTTGTCGCATGACGGAAAACTGGTGATGGTGAAAATTCTGAACAGACATGATGATCGCAAGTCATCTGAACACGGAATGCAAGGCTCGTATCTCGCGGCACTTGTGGAAACGCCAAAGTTCGATCCCGAAAACATTCCTCGAAAGGTTGGCGACCGTAAGCGAACACCTTGGCTCGGCGTCGAGACACAACCGGCCGGTGCGGACATCGTCCGCGAGAAGAAGGCAACCTCTTACATCAAGCGTTACGTGGATCGCGCTCCGATGGTCACGGCGGTCGTCCCCGGTTCTCCCGCCGAGAAAATCGGTATCAAGGTGGGGGACATCTTGATCTCCGCCAAGTATCCGGGCAGTTCAAACGAGGAGACGCTTTCCGATGACCGCGACCGTCTGTCGGGCATCAACTGGGAAGAGATATTCGGTGACGACAGATTCCTGGAGTTCGGTTCGACTGGTGAAATCACGCCGTGGCCCGACGTGGAGGCAGGTGTGAACGGAACACTGGCGCAGTTCGGTGTCGGTACGGAGGTCATAATTGCATGGGTCTCCGATGGTGTACGCAAAGAGGGAAAGGCGGTGCTTGCGCTTGCGCCAGTCCACTTCCGCAACGCGCCGCGTTCACGGAACATGGAACTCGGCATGACCGTCTGCGACATGACATACGAAGTGCGTAAATACTTCAAGTTCGATGACAATGCGCCCGGCGTGGTCGTCGCGAAGGTCAAGAGCGGCGGTGTGGCGGCAGTATCTGGTATCCGTCCGCTGGAACTCATCATCGATGTGAACGGCGAGGGCGTGAAATCTGCAAAAGACTTCCTCGAAAAGACAAAAGGAAAGAAAGACTTGAACTTCACCGTACGCCGCCTCACGAACACCCGCGTTGTGCCGATTAAGATGTGAAGTGTGCAAGTGTAGCTTTTAGCTGTCAGCTGTTAGCTTTTAGCCCGCCTGCGTCCAAGAGTCGATTCGGTCTTGTAACAGCAACGTCCTCGTTGCCCAAATCAGGCAGACGACATGGGACAAGTGGCAATTCGTCATTTCTTCATTGGCAGCATCGCCGCCTTGGACCGCGCTTGTCGTGATCGTATCGTCATGTTGCTAGACTTCAGACTTTGGACGTCAGCTTATCATGCTTAACCGGCTTACCCAGCTTAACACGCTTAACCAGCCTGCCCAGCTTAACCAGCTGGAGACATCACCGCCTTGGACTGCGCTTGTCGCGACCGCTATCATGTCCCGCCCGATAGCCGGACTTTACCCTCATCGTTTTACTATTACCCGATCTTGAATCCATCTTGGCATCCGGCAATCCTCCAAGTACCGCCATTTCCCCCGATGGACTTCGTACACATGTCCACACGAACAAATGAAAATCCATTTTCGCCACCCAATAAGCCCTAGCCATGTCTGTGTCCCGTAGAAATAATCCAACCTCTCTTTACATTTCCTTGATTTGCATACAGGAAATCGTATCTTTCTTTTACCGAAGAGAAAAAGGAGACACCACAAAAGGAATTCGGCGAAGAGTACGACCATTATCGTAAGCAGGATCGATAATAACTTACCATCTACAAAACGACACAAAAAATAATAGGCGATACCTCCAGTTAACGAGACAAACAAAAGATCTCCCAGATTAAATGCGATCAACGATCTCAGTAAAAACCAAGGGAAGCTCCATTGCGAATGGATGAATATTGACTTCTTCATTCTAATCTCATTCCTTACGATTACCAACCCGCGGTGACGAGTGAATTGTCCCCCAGCTCATGGCACAACCGCCTAGCGATTGACGCGAAGGCGCCATTCGCTCATGCTCATGCCTGTTTCGGAACGGAAAAATTTCCGAAGCGAGTTCGGGTGCGCGAACCCGCAAAAATCCGAGATTGTCTTCAGCTGCACATTCGAATCCTGTAGCATCTGTTTCGCACATTCCAGTTGGACGGCGTGGATCTCCTCCAAAATCGAATGCCCCGTCGCATTCCGAAATCGGATGTCGGCCTGTCGCCTTGAACAGGAAAACAGGGAAGCAACTTTCGCAGAACGCAGTCCTTGACAAGCCTCACGGCGAATTAAGTCCAGTGCCTCGCTGACGACACGGTCTGGTGCGGAGAGCAGTCTTGTCGAAGCACGGCGGACCACACGCAATGGCCCGAATGTCATGTGGTGCATCCGTTCCTGATCCCTCTTGCCGTGCGCCAGGGAAAGCAGCAACAAAACGGCTAAGTTGCCGCCTCGTCGGAAATCCGGCTCGATGGAGGAGAGCGGAGGAACTGTGTGCTCGCAAATCTGTGCATAGTTGTCCACGCCTAGGACGGCAACCTCTTCGGGAACGGCAAGCCCCTCGAAACGTGCCGCCGTGATGGTCTCGGCTGCGGTCTTATCGTTCGCCGCGAAGACGGCACAAGGCTTGGGGAGCCGAGCCAGAAAACGACGCAATGCCTCCTGCCGTCCGGTGACATCCGTAACATTTGACTTGTACTTGAACACGGTGCAGTGCTTGCCGTTCAACGTCAGAGCATCGCAGAATCCGCGTTGGCGTTCCTCGCTCCAGTAGCGCCGTTCCGCATACGGAATGTAAGCGAAATTTTCGAATCCGGTCATGAGCAGTTCCTTCGCGGCCAACTGCGCCGTCGCGATCGAATCGTGCGAGACAGAAAAGCAACTTGCGGGAAGCGTCTTCGGATTGTGCGAGAAAAACACCACAGGTATTGTACCGAAGATGTGCGTGTCGATCTCGGTATGTTCATTCCCGCATTCTGCAATCGCACCGATCGGCTTCCAGAAATCCACCAGTTTCCGGATGTTCTCTGCAGGGGGAAACCCGTCGATAGACTGCACATGCCAGCCGTTCTTCTCGGCTATTTCCTGGACACCGGAGAGTTTTCCAGGCGCACTCGTCTTCGAGGAAGGTTGAAAATAGAGAATCACATTCATGAGCGGTCAATCATTCCGAGGACATATCTGTTACCATACACGCAGATGTAGTCAGGAAAACAACAGGAACTACTTTGTTTGAGTCGGTTCTCAACCGCGAGCCGAAAGGAAAACCTCGTGCGTTTGCACAACGACCATTTGAGGGGGGCGTTGTTTTCACTTCGGGTCAAAAACAGGAGAGACGGTGAACGCAGACGTGCCATCATTCCAGCGAACTGTCTAGATAACGATTCCAAGCGAGGAAGGTAATTGGCGAGAGGCAGGGGCATATTGCTTACACCTCTTCGGACAAGATGCAATCCCCACCGTGGAAGACGAGCACGAGCCGGTGCAGGGTAACGCCGTTGCCGACACACCACTCACGCACGAGGGCGGGATCGGCGGAATAACGGTCGAGCTGGCCGATGGCGTCAGACCTGATCTTTTCAAGCACCCCGGAAGCGGGAACAGGATCGCCAGCCTTGACGTACTTCATCTCGATGAGCGCGGCGTGGGCGATACCGGGCCAGCGCGAAAGCTGTGGAGCGAGCGCGATGTCGTAGAACCCGCCACCCGATTCGCGCTCGTGCTTCACGAAGTACGGCCCGCCGGCCGCAGTGAGCAGCGCGACGAGAGTGGATTGCACGACCTTCTCGCCATCGACCGAGTCGCGCACCGCAAAGTTCTCCCCCACGATCCTGGCGAGGATGCCGACAAACGGCATCCATTTCCCGTCATACGAAAAATCGACCAGCCCGTCATTGATCGCGAATACACGCTCGTCGATCCTGTGGATGTCCGCGTAGGCGTCGGGGATCATCTTCGCGGCAAGCTCCTTCAAGGTCTCGTTCGGGATACCGAATACCGTCTTCCCACGCCGCTCACCGGTTATCGTCGTGATACCCAGCCAGTAGAGCAGCGAGGTGAAATTCTCGGAATTGGATAGCTCCCTCGCCTGGAACGACTTCACGAGCCGCTCGGAGAGGCAGCCTCCCGCCACCAAATTTTCCAGAATGTGGAAATTGCCGTTCAGCCGGCGGCCCGCCGTGACGAGGTGACGTATCTTCGCATAGTCCGTGCGCAGGTTCTCGTCGATGAGGTCAGGAGGGAACTCCTTTGTCTGCCAGAGGTAGTTGAAAAACGAAAGAACGGTGGTCGTGTTCGCAAGCGTCGGCGCGGATGCACTTCCGAAGCGGTAGTTGTCATACCACCTGACCGCGGTGTCGTATGCCTTCTCCGCGTCGAAACCGCAGCGGGGCGCGTAGTAGTCCGCGATCGCCCGGAGGTCGTCGTGGCGGAAGCCCGTGAGGTCGGCGAACTGCGGCAAGAGCGAGATGTTCGTGCCGATGTTGAAGCCGCTCGTCACGTCGTCCATCGTCACGGGCGAGACGCCCGTGATGAAGATGCGCTTCACCGGCGCATCGATCGCAGTTGTCATCATCTTGAGGGAGGTGAAGAATTGCTTGAAGAATCCATCACCATGGCAGAGGTCGTTGTAGGCCTCCATCCCGCTCTCGGCCAAAATGGTGTTCGTGAAGTTGTCGTACTCGTCGATGAACACATACACCTTGGCATTGGTGCCCCTGATGGCGTTGAAAAGCGCATCCAGCTTCGCCGTCGAGTCCCGCACGTCAAGCACCTTCTGGAACTTTCCTTCCGGGAAGCGCGGGGCGTAATGTTCCACGAAGGCGTCTATCCGCCCGCACACATGCAGGTTGAAACTGTCCAGGCTTTCACCCGGATTCTTCTTGATGGCGGAGAAATCAAACGGCAGCACAAGGTACGTGTTATGTTCATCCGTCGGGTCTTTGCCGATGTCCGTTCCGCTGAACAGTTCTTCAAATCTATCCGCGTAGTCGATGTCGTAGTACGCCTCCAGGATCGACAGGAACAGCGACTTGCCGAACCTACGCGGACGGAGAAAGAGCGCGAACGCGGTCGCCTCCAGGTCACGGATCTTCGCGGTGCGGTCGATAAACCACCCGTTTTTCCTGCGTATCTGCGCGTAGTCCGACACGCCGTAAAGTATGGGTCTTAGGTCATCCATCGGCAATCATTATACCAAAGTTCCGCGACCAGACGCAACGAGATATTGCGCACGACAGGGACGCTTGCCTATAACTTCGTAGGGCGGCGAAGCCGCCCAGCTGAGAAGCGGGGAAGCTGAGAGGCTGAGAAGTAAGCAACCAGAGGTTGCAGTGACGGATGGGAGGGACGCGCTCCGTCGCGTCCGGTTGTGTAACGACAACGC
>JAFYDR010000179.1 GCA_017544725.1 Kiritimatiellia bacterium | reverse complement strand
TCTTTTTCATTATTCGTTCCCCTTTCCAGGAACCATGAAGGCTCCTTCTTTCGGCAGTTCGACATCATCACCGCGTTCGAAATCCTCCGCCTGAATCGGATGTTTCCAAGAGTAGAATTCGGACTTCTCGTTCTTGATGAGGTCGTTCATCAGCACCATACGCCCCGTGTAGGTGGCAAGCGTACCCATGATCGTGGTAGCGGTCGCCAACGCCTCGCGCTCACCCTCGTTCATGTATTCGCCCGTCATCAGACTACGCAGGAAGTCGATATGCTCGTTCACCATCATGTTCTGGTTCACGTCCTTCACGGCTTCCTCGTCAAAGGGGAAGTTCGTGACGGTTCCGTCCGCGTGGCGAATCTTGGAACCGAGAACATCAATCTGCCCCTTGGTTCCTGTCAGCATCGCACAGCACTGATCCCAGCACCCGTTGAGCTGACGGGCGATGGCGTGGACGTGCAATGTATTTCCGTAGTCGTAATCGACGCTCAGGCAGTTGTAACCGTTGCCTGTCTTCTTGCCGTAGCGGGCACCGATACCCATCGCGCGAACAGGATAACGGCCGATAAACCAGTTCGCCAGATCGACCTCGTGAATCGCCTGTTCCGTCAGATTGTCGCCGCACATTTCGCGGAAGTTGTACCAGTTGTTCGCCATGTAAGCGGCATTGCTTTCGCCGGGACGACGAGGACGCTCCCAGATCGCGCCGTGGCAACGGTACACAACACCGCCGTAAATGTCGCCGATGATCCCCTTCTGCACAGGACCGATCATGCGCAACGCACGGTAATTGTGACGGTGGCAGGTACCCGCGAGAATCATCAACTTCTTCTCCTCAGCGGCCTTGACGGCCTGCAGGAAGCGGCGAACGCCGGGAGGATCAACAGCGATCGGTTTCTCCGCGAAGAGATGCTTGCCGGCGGCGATGACTGCCTCAGCATGAATTGGGCGGAAGATTGGCGGCGTCGCCAACAAGACGATGTCTGCGTCGGTGTTCATGATTTTCTTGTAGGCATCGGCTCCGCCAAAGGCGACCGTGCAACCATGAACCTTCGCGAGATACTGCGCCTTGTCCAGGAAGAAGTCTGCGGCGGCAACCATCTTCGCTTGCTGACCAAGGCACTTGGCCGCGTTCTCAATGTCGTTACAAGCGCCGGTACCGCGTCCGCCGCATCCGACAATCGCATACTTGAACACCTTTGGTGCTCCCTGCGCACGAGAGACCATCGGCATGGCGGCAAGTGCACCCGCACCCGCCATAAACAACCTGCGAGAAACCATCGTTTCCATCACTTATGCTCCTTCTCCAATGAAGATTTTGTCCATAATCTTGCGGTGTTCGGCGTCCGAGAATCCTCCGCTCTCGATGCTGATCCAGCCGCTGTAGTTCGTTTCCTCGATCACCTTACGTACCGACCTCCAGTCGATGCTTCCCTTGCCGATCGGAACGAAAGTTCCATCATGTCCCTTTGAAAGGTCGATCAGAAAATCTTTGATGTGCAGTTTCGCCGCAATCCCCTTCTCCGCTCGCAGCCACTCCTCCGCCGGCGCGTAACACACGTGGTTGCCAAGATCCAGATACGCCTTGACCCAGACGGAATCAAAGAAGCGAACCAACGCGGCCATGTAGTCGGGCTTGACCCACAGGTTGTTCCACACATTCTCCAGACACAGCGTGACACCCTCGCGTGCGGCAATCGGCTCCAATTCACGGACTGCCTCAATCGTGTACTTCGTCGCCTCGTTGTGCGCCGCAATGTACGCGGCGTAAGGCGTGTTGTCACCCTTGACGACCGACTTCAACTCCAGCGTTTTCGCATCGAAGTCCAACGCAAATTCATGCGGCGCGGGCATTTTCATACCGCCGATGCGACCGGGTACGCAAAGAACCGTCGAGGCACCACAAGCTGCCGCCACAGAAAGCCGCACCTTCATCTTCTCAATCGAAGCTTTCCGCTTTTCGGCGTCCGCGTGATTGAACTCGCTCCATCCCGCCCCCATGATCGAATGGATGCGGATGCCAGCCTTTTCGGCGTTCGCACGGTACTCCTTCGCTTGCTCCAACGTCATCTCGCCAGTCAGCTCCACGCCTTTGAAACCAGCTTGCGCTACACGCTGACAAGTTGCCTCGTCTCCCTTCGCGGCGATCAACGCCGCCTTCAACTGGGTACGGAACGCCCCGTTCGGATCCGCGCAGCACTTCGTGCCAGATGCTTCTTGCGCAACAGCCTTCACGCCCGACAAAACGCCAGCCGCAGCCGCGACTTCCAAAAAACCTCTACGTGTCAACATCGTAAACATCCTTCCTGTTTGATTGTGAACACAATCAACTTACCACAAAAGGTCAAGTATGGCAAGGAAATCATTCATGGAGTATCTGCCGGGGGGGATGACCGAAATGAATCCTCGCACTTGGAGTGGAATGTCACTGCGTGGCTAAATGTCCCTGCTGGACTACGTGCACTTTGTGCTAAGTGGTCGCGGTTGTCGCGCCTGCACCGCGTCGGCATCGCCCTGTTGTCGATCTCGACTGCTATCGAATAACACGCAACAGAGGATACTCGGCATGCCGTCTTCATTCTTCATTATTCTCTTTTCATTTTTCTTTCCCGCCTTCAGCGGTTCGCTCGTCATTCGCATCATCCGCCTTGCGTCTGAAGGAGAACGGATGGGTCACGCCCCAGCTTACGGACGATTTCGGACGATGCCTGATACAACTCTTTTTCGAGTTTTAAATTGTTGAGCATCTTTTTGCAGGAATGAAGAACGGTGGCATGTGTCTTTTGGAAGGACTCGCTAATATCATGCAGGGATTTCGGCGTCAACTTTCGGCAAAGGAACATCGCCAGCTGTCTCGGTTCCGCAATCGAACGCGTCCGTTCTTCGCTCGTCATGTCCTTCATCGTCAGACCGTAGTAGTCACAGACCGCATGCTGAATCTCGGAACAGGACAATTCTTTCTGCAATTCATTTTCCAGCAAGTCATGGAGAATAGATCTCAGCTGATCGATTCCCAACTCCTCCCGTTCGCCCGAATTGCGCATCAGCTTGAGGTAGGAGAGTGTCCGATTCAGGGCGCCTTCCAACGCGCGCACGTTCGTCGTGATGTTATTCGCGATAAAGGTCAACACCTCATCCGAAAGGTTTTCACGACTTTGGCTTTGCTTATACCGCAGAATCGCCAAACGAGTCTCGAACTTCGGACATTCGATCTGCGTAACCAGTCCCGCGCTGAACCGGGAGACCAATCGTTCCGGAAGTCCCACAATCTCTTTCGGCGGCAGGTCGCTCGTCATGATAATCTGTTTGTTGCTTCCGTACAACTCGTTGTAAATGTTGAAGAACTCTTCCTGCAAACCCTCTTTGCCCGCTAAAAACTGAATGTCATCGACCATCAACACATCCGTCTTGCGGTAACGTTTTCGAAAATCGGCGAATTTCTCCTTGTGTGCGATGCAGTCCACATAATCGTTCAGCATGGATTCGCAAGTCACGTAGCGGACGGAAATAGATTGGCTCTCCAGAATACGATGCCCGATCGCCTGCATCAAGTGGGTCTTCCCGATTCCCGTCGGACCGTAGATGAAGAGCGGATTGTACGCCTTGCCCGGTTTGCGGGCAACCTCCCCGGCGGCATTGTACGCCCAGCCGTTCGACGGTCCCGAAACAAAATTCTCAAACGTGAATTCGGGATTGAGCTGCGAACGCATCTCCACAAGCGAAGCGTGCGAACGCTTTTTGGCAGTTGGAGCTGCAACAGGGCCAGGTATCGGGCGCGGCTCATCTTGACGACGCACCTCCGTTCTTGTCGTGTCCTGTTTTGCCAAAACGACATCCACGGTCACGTTGGAGAGTCCACAGACTCGCAACGCCTCCTGAATCACCTTCCGGTAGTGGTTATCCGACCAATCTTTTACGAATTGGTTCTCGGCGGAGAAGAGAAAACAGTTTGTCTTCTCGTCAAAAGACACCGGCACCAGCAACTCCAGCCAACGGTCGATTTCTTCCTTGCCAACGCTTTTGGTTTCCAGCATGATTTCCTTCGCACGCTGCCAATATTCCGCAGGCGTGGAAAGAGCTGGTTGAACGACCGGTTGAGCCGACACGGGAGCGGAAACGGCAGGAGACGCTTCTTGCGTATTCTTCTGCTCGGACTCCGTAGGCAGAACGAACTCAATCGCGATTTCTCCAGGTGCTCCTAATTTCTGCAGCGCATCATGGATCGGTACCCGATACTGATTCTCGGCGATGATCTTGGTGAACGCATTTTCCACACCCAGCCTGAACAAAAGTCCGTCGAAGGAAACCGGAGAAATCTTCTCTACCGGTTGATATGCTTCTTTCGGCAAGGATCCCCGCAGAAGCTCCTTCACGTTTTTCCAAAGTTCTATTGCCACATTGTTTTCCATAGAAACAAAATCCTGATCCCCTTCCAATGGCTTGTGAAAGGAATATTGTTAAATCATATTTTTCGCTTCTGCGCAAGCGAGAAAGATTATCAATTTACAACCAACTTATCTACAACTTATGAACAGGCCGTTTGGTGTCGAATACATCATTTTTCCCCTGCATTTGCGGGAAAAATGAAAAGATAAAAATGAAGAATGTAGGAGGCGTGTCGCATGATGTTTGCCACGTGTCGCATGTCGCGCGTCAGTCGATAGCAGTCGAATGCAATCGATAGCAGTCGAAAGCTGTGGCGACAAGCATAACCCTACCGAAGCGGGCGTTGCCGCCAGCAGGATAAGCGAGTTAAGCTGGTTAAGCATGTTAAGCCGGGTAGGCGAGTTTAGGCAACGATGACGTTGCCCCTCCCATTCTCTCGTCATTCGTCGTACGTCTCCTTCATTCTTCTCTCTTCCTTCATTATTCATTGCGGCTTGGCGGCGTCACGCGCCATTCGTAACTGGCGGCGAAGCCGTCCTACTTCTCAGCCTCTCGGCTTTTCAACTTCTTTGCTGGCGCGAAGTGCCTCAACAAGGTCATCCCGATTACCACCATTGTGATGCCGATTAGAATCGAAATGATGCCTGTTATAATCACATACATGGAAAAATCTGTACACATGTCCTGTATCAGTTGATATGCGTCACTGATCCAAACGGAGAGAACTTTTATTGTTTCTGCTGCTGACGTATTCGCAAGGATTTCCAACTTTTCGATAATCGGGTTCAATACCGACAACATATCCGATTCCCATTTCTGATATAGAGCGGTTACAGAAGACATATACCACGAAGCCAACACAACCGCAAAGATTCCGAATCCAATCATACCGCAGCCCAAAACCGTATGCCGAAGCGGAGACCATGAGAGTCCGAATACGCATCTCCAAATGTTCGCTTTCGAGTGAGGGGCGTTTGTATCCGTTTTCTCACTCTGCAATGTTTTGACACGGCGAGACATGAACGCCACATCCCATACTATGCAAATTAACATGAGACAGCTAATGACACTGGGTAAAATCCAATAATAATAACGCAACTCATTCATCATGTCACACGTTTTGTCCATGTGTCGTTCACAACGTTGCCAGCTCTTTTCCACCCGGATCGGATTCTTCCGCCGAGATGTCTCAAGATGCGTTGCCATTTCCAAATGGATTCGACCCTGACGGCTTCTCACCTCCGCAATGTCCGATGCCTGATAGAATCCCCGAACAGCCATACATGCGGACAAGATGAACAGAAGCACAGTTAAAGCCAACACGATTTTGTTATTACGGCGTACAGATACGAGTACTGGATTTATCGTTCTTTCCGGAAACATGTTTTACTCCTTGCTTCCAATTCACTTTGCGACATTTCGAATCGCCGCAGAACACAAATCGTTGCAGTTTGTTCATATTCCTGTGCATACTGCATCGATGTTTTCGCCTTATACGTCACGAAAGTTCGAGTCACCGCCGTTCTCCAACAGATATTCCAAGATTTTCGGACACCCGAAAGCTGCCGCTTCATGGACTGCTGTTGAACTGGTGGCGAAAAACGCAGATGCGCCTTACACATCAGCACCGTTTCGTTTCCGGTTTAGCGTCCGCACGTTTTCGTGCAGATTAGATCCGTATCACGCCCCGATTCTCACCGCCACCAACGTACGGAGGTCGGGAAGAGATAGGCGGGGGCACCGCGCAAATCGATTATGACATCTTCGAGTATCCCTTTCGACGGCTTCGACATCTCCAAAGTCCACAGTTCGGGCGTTTCTTTTCCGGTCGGCTTAATCGTTTCCCATTTGCAGTCCGAAATGACGTCTTGATCCCAAACACAAGTTCCGTCTGGCGCAAAGAGTCGCGCCCGGACATTCTCGCTGTCCCCTTCCCCCGCCACGCTGACTGTGGCGTTGGTTTCGGACTGGATTGGGAACCAGAGTTTACCTGTGGAGTAAACCAGTCCACGGGCACTTTGCGTCAGGTCGATTGCGATCGGCACGTTGGCAGCTTCGAGAACGACCGCATGCGCCCCCAGATCGGATGCAATCAACGTGTAGAATCCGGGTTTCTTGATCTCGGTGGAAATTATCTGCGCCTGAGTACACGAGAGCGGCAAGGTGGCAATTGTCTTTCCGTCAAGATTACGAATCTGGAATTTCTTTTCTGTCATCGACGACCTGCCGACTGGACGTTGACGCGCCTTGAAACAAACGGTTCCGGGAGCGCTCACGTAAAAGACATATCTACCCTCATGCCGGAGCCGCACAGGAGTTAACGGCAAAAGCTCGCCCGGCTTGGTATCTCGCACCGTCACCTTCGACAGGTCGGGCACGATTTTCGGAATCCGTTTCCAAGCGCACTCCGGGAATTTCGTACGGAACCAGTCGGTATCTAATTGGACCTTCTCGGTCTTGCCTGCCATCGTCACAGTAAAGTTTGCAGAGATGTCCGAGAACGGATAGCCCGCACTGTTCCGAATATGAAACAGCGGTGTCTCCTTTGCCATTCGAATCGCGCATCTTACAAAATGAATACCCCCCGGAGAGCCGTATGTATCCACAGACGAGCCGACCTCTACAACACCCAAACGGTCAATAGGCTGGGACTCTTCAATCAAGCAATCGTGAAACTGCAGCTGAATCGATTCCGCAGGTTTCCGATTAATCCGAACCGGCATTCCGCGCGAATTGGAGAAGGTGCATCGATCGAAAACCGTTTCTCCGCGAACCAACTGTTCTTTCGAGGAGTCACGCGTGGAAAAATAGACGGATGTACGGTTGTTGTTGACCGCACGGCAGTTCTCCAAGCGGATGCTGACCGGCTCTGTCGTTTCGTTGAGATTACCCAAATAGAACTCGTATCCATCACCCTGGTTCCCCTCGGAAAGGCAATTCCGCATCACGCAGTTCTTCAGGCGCTCCCCTGCCCTGTTCGGCTCGAAGTCAATTCCCGCCTGAGGTGCGGTTCCGCGTGTGTTGGTCATGCGCGTATTCTCGATCAAAAGGTTTTCCGCCGAGATGACACTGATGCCCTGACGATAGTTTTTGTCGCAGATAACATCCCGAATGATGATGTCTGTATCGGGGAGAGAAGATTTCACACAACCGAGATAGATGCCGTCCCCGCCACTTTCGAGAAGGGAGATTCCTAACACGCGGATGTTACGGCAACTCAACAAGGAGAGTGCATGACGCCACTCCGCATGTTCGTAAGGCGGCTTGTCATAGTCGTCGCGACGCATCCGCATGGTCGCCCCGTACCCGACAATCGTCACGTTCGTACAGCAGCGTAAGGTGAACAGGGCGTCACCCTTACCGAAGAACTCACCTTTCTTCGCCAGGATTTCCGATCCCGGTTCAAAGACGATCTCCAGATCGGAACGTCCCCACAACGGTCGCGCAATCCACGGAGACGGCATCTTGTCGATAATCAACTTGGTGGCGCGAGAACGCAATGCCGCCTGCAACGCATCGGTCGAATCCTCCGGATTGAATCCCCACCATGAGGCACGTGCCTCTTTCAGAAGCGGTGTA
>JAFYDR010000178.1 GCA_017544725.1 Kiritimatiellia bacterium | reverse complement strand
GTCTTCGCCTTCGAGCACGACCGCTGGTTCGCCGGTGCGCTGGCGGGAGTGGTGTACGGACTACTCGCCATACGCACGGGTGACATCTGGTGCTGCGCTCTGGCGCACGGCGTAACCAACACACTCCTTGGTCTCTACGTCATCCACCACAACGCATACGGTTTTTGGTGAACGCCGCCGAAGGCGGCAATGAAGAATGAAGAAATATGAATGAATAATGAATGAGTGACGAATGGACCGCCGAGCAGCAATAAAAAGAGAAAAATGAAGAATGAATGAGGTATGTCGTTTGTCGCGTGTCATCGGTAGTTGTCGATAGCTACTGAATGCAATCGATTGCTATCGAACGCCCGCTTTCATTCGTCATTTTTCATTCTTCATTCCGAACGAGGTGAGGCAACGAGGACGTTATCCCTCCCCATTCTCTGCGGCCTCATGCGAACCTCTGCGTCTCCGCGTGAAATTTCTCTCGTCACTCGTCACTCTTCACTCGTCACTGCCGCCTCTGGCGGCCCGAAGTTATAGGCAAGCTCCCCTATTCCCATCAACAATCGGCAATCCCACTCGGCATTTTCAGAAATCACGAGAAATCACAAAATCGTATTTCGGTCTTGCGAAAATGGGTGAAATGGGGTATCCTCTATCTGTTGTGGTTGATGTTGAACGGATTGGGGAACCAGAAGCACAGAAGGATTTCAGTATGAAGTTGGATGAGCTGAAGAAGAAATTAGACCTGCTGATCTCAATCGGATTGGGCGTGTTGGCGTTTTTCGTCTATGCGTTGACGGTCTCGCATGGACTGTATCCTGGCGAGTCGGCGAACCTCGTCGCAGAGTATAGCGGGATTGCACCGTTGGCGCTTCCGTTGCATCCCGTGTGGGCTTGGTTCGTGAAGGGGTTGTCGGGTGTCGGCATCTTTTCGTTGCCGCTTCGCTTGAACCTTTTCAGCGCACTCTGCATGGCGATCTCGGCGAGCTTGATCTACTGGATTGTCCATACCTTCATCAAGAACACGATTTCGGAGGAGTATTCGATCGATTTCCGTCCGCGCGTTGCGACCTTCGCGGCGACGATTTCCTCGATTGCGTTCCTCTTTTCCGCACCGATCTGGCAGTCTGCGATTCGGTTACAGTACCAGAGTTTCGATATCCTTTTGGCGTTGCTATGCGGCGTGCTGCTTGCGTTGTATGCCCGGCAGGATGAGGCGCAGGAACAGCAGAACGACCATGAACCGATCAAGGGACGGCTCTGGCTTCTCTTCCTTTTCGCCTTCGTGTACGGGCTGGGGTTGTGCGAGTCCGTGTTGTTCATTCCCTTGACCCCGCTTCTGGTTGCGGCGTTGATCGGCGTCCTGTGGAAGAACCACGATCTCTCGCTTGGCCGTGTCGTACAGATTCTGTTGGTCACGGTTTTGGTTGCGTCATTCGTGTTCTGGAAATCGGCACAGTCGTTCTGGAAAGCCAACGGCGAGATGCTCGGTTTGGTCAACACGATGGCTGTGGTGAAGGGTGTCGCTAACACGAACCTCGAGATCCTGCACTCCTATTTCCCTCGTGTGAGCTGGCTCATCCTGCTGCTCACCGGATTTGTTCCGTTCGCAGCCTGTCTGCTCGCCTCCTTCCGGGCGTTGAACAACGAGCGTTCGTGGAGTAACTATCTGCTGCATCTCACCATGACGATTCTCGTCGTGTTGGGACTTGCCAATGCGCCGATCTCCCCGTGGGCGGTGACCCGTCCGATGGGACGTCTGCCGGTCGCCTCCTACACCATGCTGGCGATGACGGCGGGGTATCTCGTTGCCTACTGGTACCTGATGCTCAAGGTGAAACGTCCGAAGCGCGGTTCGGAGATTACCTCAATCACGAAGAAGACCGGTGACTGGCTGGGATTGTTGTTGGCGTATCCGTTGGCTGCGCTCGTGTGTCTTGCCTCGCTGGTGAATGCGGTGAGTTGCCGTGGCTCCTACGGCGCGTTTGCCGATCTGTGCGCGTCGGAGATTCTGGATCGATTGGGAGACCGCACTTGGTTCGTTACGGACGGACTGCTTGATCCGCATCTGCAAGTGCTGGCGAAAGAGCGGAGGCAGGAACTGAATCTCATCTGTCTCCAGAACGATATGGATCAACCGTATTGGAAGTCGCTTGCGAAACTCGTTGCGGAGAAGAAGGCGGTTCCTGAAAAAGACCTTTCGAGAATCTGTCATACGTTGGAGGGACTCGGTATCCTGCCGTTCCTGCAAGACTGGTTGGCGACGGACAAGGAGATCGAAAACAAGGTTGCGTTCGCGGGATTCCCTGACCTGTGGTATAGTGGGAACCTTCAGCCTGTTCCAGAATATCTTTTCTTTGGCGGTGTTCGCAGCATTCGGCCTCTCGCCGACAAACCGCTGATGGAAGACTATCAGGCATTCTGGAAGAAGATGGAATTGCTGTTGTCCGCACGTCGAGTCCTTGAGGATCCGGTGGACGTTCTGCGTTTCGCGATTCGTACGCGCATGGGATTCGTGGCGAACAACCTCGGATTCCTGATGGAGGATTTGGCGTTGTTGCTTCGCAAGGAAAAGGATCCGGCATCGCAGGAAAGGGCTGCCGTCTTTGACGAGCAGGCGTACAAGGTTTACTGCGAGGTACACGATCGCATCGATCCGGATAACATTTCCGCGCTCTTCAACCGCTGCATTATGGCGAACCGTCGCGAGGACCAATTCCCCGTGGCGGCGGCCAGCGTGAAGAAGGATGTGGTGACGCGCGAGGTGAGGGATTTCATCACCAACCTCAAATCACACAAATATCCCCTCTACTCGCTGTCGCGTATCTACGGGTACATCCGTTCTCCCGAACTCTTCGCGAAATTGGGTGCGGGATGGGCGCTCTCAGGACAAACCGGTGCGGCGCAACAGGGGTTGGCCAACGCCTACCGCTTGATGCCGAAGACTGAGAACAAGTCGGGGATCGGTCTGCTTGCCGCCAACATCTTCGCCGTTTCGGCGAAACAGGAAGATCGGGACAAGGCGGAGGCGTTCTACAAGGGTGTGCTGGAAAACGACCCGAAGGACAAGAACGCATTGCTCGGTCTCGCCCGTCTCGCCATGCAGAAAGGTGCGGTGGAGCAGGCGTCATCTTGGCTGGACAAGATCTCGAAGGAGCCTGCAACGCAGGGAACGTTGGGAATCGAATGGGCGACCGTCTATTTGATGAACGGCGATCTGGAGAAGGCTCGCTTGTCGCTGCAGGAGGCGACAGATCTGCAGCCGCGCAACCTCAAGGCGTGGGGTATGCTCGCCGTGGTGCAGATTCAGCAGGGTGAGATTGAGGATGTGGAGAAGGTGACGCTGCCACGTATGGAGACGATCGCCGGAAGTGACAAGAACTACTTCATCCAGTTGACCCGTGCGCAACTGGCGCTCAAGCGGTGCGAGAAATTGGAGCTGACAGACGAACGCGGCAAGGTGTTTCGTCGCGAGGCGAGAAGCGGATTCATTCGTGCGCTGGATTTGTCGGAAGAGAAGAACTTGTTGCTGCAAGACAAGATTCTGGAACTGGATATGGAGTTGAACGATCAGGATGATGCGGAACTGCACGCGCGCCAGATTCTGCGCATGAACCGAGATCACGCCAAGGCCAATTACATCATGGGGTCCATCCGTCTGCAGCGCGGTGATTACGGCGAGGCGGAGGACTTCCTGCGTCGCAGCGTGGCGACGAAACCCACCCCGGAGGCGTTGAACGATTTGGCGGAGACGCTCCAGCGTATCCAGCGTTATGCGGACGCGGAGAAGTTTGCTCGTCAGGCGGTTGAGATGAATCCGAAACTCTACGTGGCTTGGGAGACGCTCGGCGCGATTCAGTTGGCGCAGGGCAAGAACCTCGACGAGGCGGAAGAGAACGTGCGCAAGGCGATTCAGCTCTATGGTGGAGACCTTCGCATGCAGATCACCCTGGCGCGTGTTCTGTTGAAGAAGGGCGAGATCGAGCAGGCTCGCGTTCTGTTGCGTGAGGTGGAGAAGAAACAGGGCGAACTGCCAGACTTCGACAAGCAGGAGTTGCAGAAGATTCAGAAAGAGGCCTCTTCCGCAAAAGTCCGCTAACCAGTTAGGCGTGTTAAGCCGGTTAAGCATGATAAGCCAGTTAGGCATGTTAAGCGTGTTAAGCTGGGTAGGTGTGTTGAGTCAGGCAACATCCCCGTTGCCTGCGTGGAACGGACTGGCGAGACTGGCAGGACTAGCGAGACTTGCGGCTAAATACCCGTCCCCATTGTCTCCATCGTCCCCACCGTCTCCGTTTTCCCAGCTTTACACACTGCCGCTACTGCCTACTCCCTTCTTCTCAGCCTCTCAGCTTCCACGCTTCTCAGCTGGCGGCTTCGCCGCCCAGTTATAGGCGAGTCAAATTCGGTTTGCCAATCAGACCTGACATTTGATAAAATATCCAGTGTGTTAAGGAACTGATGTGATGAATTCAAAAACAACAATACAGAATGACATGGAAGAGCCGCTTCCTAAGATTATGGGGTTACTGCCGCCTGAAATTGAGAAGAAATTTGAATTCTACAATTTCGGGCATGCGTTCGAGATTTTGACACAATCCTACAAAGAGGAGTGGTCTGATCTTGAGGAGTGTTTTCGGACTTTGACCATCCATGTCGATGACATCATGAAAGCGGGGGGGAATGAAAGTCCGATCCCAAAAAGGCTAGATGACCTATTGTACCCAAGGGGATGGCGTGAAATTCGTATTACCGGCGATCTCTTAATAAAGCTTTTTCCGCGCCGGTCTGACTGTAAGCGTGGCCAATTTTCCGACACTCCGTTCGATGAGAAGACCATTCGCGGATTCATAGATGGGCACAATATCGATTTTGTGAAGAGTAAGGTTGCGTTCGACCTTGAATGGAATAGCAAGGATCAGACCTTTGACCGCGACTTGCTCGCGATGAGAACGTATTTCGATTGCGGACTGATCGATGTCGGCGTAATTGTTACTCGTGCCGAGGAATTGAACGACATCTTCCGCGCCAAGGGGGTTATGGCGAAATACGGAGCTTCAACAACATGGATGGGAAAATTGTTGTACCGACTCAAAGCGAGGCGAAACGGTGGATGTCCGATTCTTGCCGTCGGGATCAAGAAGAATTGCGTGGAGGGAATGTGAAATGAGTTTACTTGAAAGTACTGTTACAAGTCTTCGGCAATTTGCAAATGGACGCCTGTTCCACACGATATATGCTGATCCTCCTTGGCAGTTCCAGAACAAGACGGGAAAGGTTTCACCTGAGCATAGGCGACTGACAAGATATTCGACGATGACAATCGCCGATATCAAAGCATTGCCTGTGTACGAGTTGGCCGCCATAAAAAGCCATCTCTACCTGTGGGTTCCAAATGCGTTACTCCCAGATGGGTTGGATGTTATGCGGTCATGGGGATTCGAGTACAAGACGAACATCATCTGGGAGAAAGTGCGCCATGACGGACAACCAGATGGACGAGGTGTTGGGTTCTATTTCCGGAATGTCACGGAGGTGTTGCTTTTCGGGATAAGAGGCGGAAACAACAGGACACTTGCTCCAACTCGGTCGCAGGTCAATCTCATACGGACGGTGAAACGTGAACACAGCCGAAAACCTGACGAGATGATTTCTCTCATAGAGGCTTGTTCACCAGGGCCATACCTTGAACTGTTCGCTCGTGGGGATCGTGACGGGTGGGCGATGTGGGGCAATCAGGCCGACGCAAATTACGAGCCGACATGGAATACATACGCAAACCATACTGTAGCGGCTGTGTAGTAACCGTGATCGACGTTCGACTTTCAGCCACGAAGAACGAAGGCTTTGTATTCGAGGTGCGGACGAGGACAGAGGTTGCCTCATTTTGGTTGTTGAACAAGGTTTAGGGTACGGGTTGACGAGACGATGAAGCATTTTCCTGCGGTTGGAAGTAAACTGTTGAAATGGGCGGGAGACGAACTGGAGATCTCGCTGGAACTGGAACGGGTGCGTGCGGGGCGCGCCGTTTTCCGTACGAATATCGGACGGGCTTCTATCCACCGTCGCGAAGTGATTGCGCAGACGGATGAGGGAACTCCCATCTTGGCGCGCGATTGGCACGATATTTCGATGAAGGAGGTTTCGCCCGGCATTTTCCGTGTTCGCGTTCCGTTGCTGGAGGTCGGCATCTTTCAGGGAAAGGCCTGTTTCTTCCCAGAAGGGGAAACGTCACCCGAATGGCCAGATGGCGAGGACATCCGCATCAAGGTCGAGCCTGCCCACACCATCTGTGCGAACACGATGTACACCGCGTTCGTACGTCAGTTCGGTCCTGCCCGCTACAAGAATCCGCGCACCACGCTCTTGCAGGAGGAAGAGGCGGTGTTGGATCGTTGTGGCTACACGGTGATTCCGCCGTCCGGGACATTCCGCGACCTGATCGCCCAGTTGCCGATGATTATGGACACGATGCATTTCCGCATCATCCAGCTTCTCCCCATCCATCCTGAACCGACCGTCTATGCGCGGATGGGGCGTTTCGGTTGCCCTTTCGCTTCGCTGGATTTTTTCGCCGTCAATCCTGAATTGGCGGTGTTCGACAAGTCGGCAACTCCCTTGGATCAGTTCCACGAGCTGGTCGATGCGGTACATGCCCGCGCGGGATTCCTCTATCTCGACATTCCCGCCAACCATACGGGGTGGTCTGCGGCCTTGCAGACGCATCATCCGGAATGGTACCGCCACACGGCGAACGGCGAATTCGCTTCGCCCGGTGCGTGGGGTGTGACTTGGGCGGATTTGGTGGAACTGGATTTCCGCCATCCGAAGCTCCGCGCGTACTTGGCGGAGGTCTTTCTCTACTGGTGCCGCCAAGGGGTAGATGGATTTCGCTGCGATGCGGGATACATGATTCCCGTCGAGACGTGGACGTATATCGTTGCGCGCGTTCGCGAAGAGTATCCGGACACGGTCTTCCTGCTGGAGGGCTTGGGCGGTCCGGTCGAGACCACGCGCCGTCTGCTGGAAGAGTCCGATCTGAACTGGGCGTATTCCGAACTCTTTCAGACCTATCGTCGCGACGCGATGGACAATTATCTGCCGCAGGAGATCGGGTTGTCTGAACGATGCGGACCGCTCATCCACTTTGCGGAAACGCATGACAACAATCGGCTGGCGGCTAGCGGCGAAACCTTCGCCCGGATGCGCGTCTTGCTCTCCGCGCTTCTCTCGCATCAGGGCGCATTTGGAATCGCCAACGGTGTCGAATGGTTGGCGACGGAGAAGATTGATGTGCATGGTGCCTCCTCTCTGAACTGGGACGCAACGCCGAATCTGGTCGGTCTCTTCGGGCGGATCAACCTCCTGCTCATGGCGCATCCTGCGTTCGGGCCGCATACGCGTCTTCGTCCGATTCAGACCTGTGGCGGCGAAGGGCTCGCCGTGTTGCGCGAAACGTCGGATTCGAAGCACAACCTGCTCGTTCTCGTCAACCTCGATTCCGTTCATCCTGTCCGCATCTCGTGGAATTCCGCCGCATTCCCGGTTGGCGATGGCCTGTTCGATCTGCTCGAATGCACGGATCACACAGGAGCGGAACCCTTTCCGTGCGCGGAGATTGAGTTACAGCCGGGACAGGTGCGTCGCCTCACGCCGCGCCGCGAGGATCTGCGGATGTTCCTGCACCTTTCGCCGAATCAGGATTTGGAACCGGATGCTGTGACGCATCGCCGCGCCGAACTCCAGCGGTTGCGGTGCGCGAAGGCAGACGTTTGCACAACCACGACCTTCCATTGGCCGCTCGACACGCGGCGGCAGGTGATGATCCCTCATGGCAACTTTTTGCGCGTCTTCGCCGACCATCCGTTCCACCTCACGATTCGTTCTTCCGATGGTAGAACGTTGGCGTACGAGGGATCTGTTCGAACGGAAAAACCGAAAAAGGCGGCACGTCTGCCACAGGCTTGGAATGTGCTGTTGCCGATCGCCCCTTACGCAGATGACTTGGACGGAACGTGTGCGGAACGCCGGACGCTCGTCTGCTGTGCCTACACGCCGGCAGGCGTGAAACGGACGGAATCCGAGTTGCTGGTCCTGCCGCCACTGGATCGTGCACGTGTCTGGACTTCGGTCAGCGGCGACACGGTGCGACACGACACCGCGTTGTGTAATCGTGCGCCTTCGGTGTTCGGCGAACCGATTCGCGCGTTTACGCCGATTCATGCTGTACTGAGCAACGGGGCTGGTGCGATGGCTTATGTCCGCGCCGCTTGGGGAACGATCCGCAGTCAATACGACTGCCTCTTGGCGATGAACCTCGATCCAAACGTGCCTGTCGATAAGACGGTCTTTTGGTCGCGTTGTCGTGCGTGGGTGCGGTACAACGGCTTTTCCAACGAAGTGAACGAAAGTTGCCTTACGCAGTTCTCTGCCGATCCGGCGGGACGCTTCGCCGAGTGGTTCTTCCATGTTCCGTGCGGTATGGGGAAGTGGGTTCCGCTTCAGTTCCATTTGGAGTTGACGCCGTTGCGGAACGTTGCCCTGCTACGCATCTCACGTCCCGCCACGGACGCAGAAGGGGCGTTGGAAGGGAACGGAGACATTTGCTTGATTTTGCGTCCCGACATCGAATGGCGTTCCTTCCACACGCCGACCAAGGCGTATCAAGGAGCAGAGGGAAATTTCTCCACCGCCACGCAACCATTTGCGGACGGCAACGGTTTCCGCTTTACGCCCTACGGAACGGAGGGCGTCACGATGGAAATTTCTGCCGGAACCTTTCACAAGGAAACCGAGTGGAACTATCAGGTGCCGCATCCGGAAGAGGCGGAACGCGGACTCGATGCGGCGGGAGACCTCTTTTCGCCCGGATGGTTCGAGGCGGTTCTTGCCGACTCTTCCTCGGTCACAGTGAGCGCGGGGGACTTGCTTGCAGGGAAGAGTGAAGAGACGGATAGGTGCGGAAACCTTGCGGTGAACGCACGACCGAATCTTGTCACTCGTTCTTCGTTACTCGTCACTACCTTGCGTAACGAAGGTAGAACGGAGAAGACCGACACCCTGCCGCTCGCTGAAGCGGTTTCGCGCG
Source organism: Kiritimatiellia bacterium (assembly GCA_017544725.1). Classification (GTDB taxonomy): domain Bacteria; phylum Verrucomicrobiota; class Kiritimatiellia; order RFP12; family UBA1067; genus RGIG8368. The sequence continues at coordinate 1,434 of JAFYDR010000178.1, read as the reverse complement.
CGATGGATCTCTACCTCGTCAAGCGCGACAACCTAAAGACGGTGATTGCCGGGTATCCGTGGTTTCTCGACTGGGGGCGCGACACGCTCATCGTGTTACGCGGACTGGTTGCGGACGGGCGAACGGAGGACGCGATGCAGATCCTCTGCGAGTTTGGTCGTTTTGAAGATGGCGGCAGGTTGCCCAATATCATCCATGGCACGACGGTTGGGAACTGGGATACTTCCGATGCGCCGCTCTGGTACTGCGTTGTTGTTGAAGACCTGATCTCCGCACTTGGGGAGAAGGCTGTTCTCTCGCAAGAGGTGAAGTCCGGACGAACCATTCGGGATGTCGTTCTCTCCATCGTGCAGAATCTGCGCAACGGTACGGAGAACGGCGTGAAGATGGATGCGGAGAGCGGACTGGTTTTCTCGCCGTCCCACTTCACATGGATGGATACCAACTATCCTGCCGGTACGCCGCGAGAGGGGTATCCCGTCGAGATTCAGGCACTGTGGCTTGCCGCGTTGCGCCTTGTCGCCACGCGGATCGATTCGGGGTTCCAAGCGTTACGTGACCGAGCTACGGAATCCTTTGCCCGATATTTTCGGATGCCGGAAGGCGGGCTGGCGGATTGCCTGCGTGCGAAACCGGGCGTTCCCGCGAAACAGGCGGAGGTGGAAGATGCCATTCGGAGCAACCAGTTGCTCGCCGTCTCGTTGGATGTGGTACCGCAGGAACTGGCGAAAGAGATTATCGCTGTCTGTGAACAACTGCTGGTTCCGGGTGCGATCCGTTCCCTCGCCGATGCGCCCGTGCGTTGCAACATGGGCGTGTGGCGCGACGGTGTGTTGCTGAACCAGCCATACGCTCCGTATTGCGGCGTGTACAACGGAGACGAGGACACCCGACGCAAGCCGGCCTATCACAACGGGACGTCATGGACTTGGCCATTCCCACTCTATGCCGAAGCGCTTATCAAGGTGTACGGGAAACGCGCCAAACCGGTTGCCGGTTCCCTGCTTGCCTCCGCCGTCGAATTGCTCAACCGAGGTTGTCTCTGCCATGTGCCGGAGATTTGCGATGGAGACGCACCGCATCTTGCGCGCGGTTGCAGCGCACAGGCGTGGGGCATGAGTGAACTCCTTCGCCTGATCAGGAGCTTTTCGAGCTTTTAGCTGGCAGCTGTTAGCTTTTAGGGATGCGTCGTAGCGGGGGGCGTATCTGCGTTTTCGCCGCCAGTTCAGCCATTGTTTGAAAAACAACAACTTTGCTGCGCGAAGTTATGGACAAGTGCCCCGCCCGCGCGGGAATATTCATGGGAATAACTTTCGGCAAGCCTCGAAGGGGCGAAGGTACACAGACGGGGGGCAAGCGTAGCGCAGTCCCCGAAATCAAGCAAAGCCACGTTAGCCCTGAAAGGGCGACAGAAAATTGCATGGCACGACGATC
>JAFYDR010000177.1 GCA_017544725.1 Kiritimatiellia bacterium | reverse complement strand
TCGGCGGCTGTATCGTTCACATCATTGCCGCCGAGACGGCGGCTCTCCATATTGTCCCGTTGCCTTTATGGGATCGACTTTTGGACAAAGGAACATCCATGAAGATAACTTTGGAAACTACCGCCTCTCGTCACTACTTCGCGCAGCGAAGTTGTTGTTTCTGTTGTTTTAATTTTAGAAGGCAATGGTGAAATACACAGATGCGCCCACAACTTACCGTTGGTTGTTTACAAGTTTGCCGCCAGCACTGAAATATGGTAAAATGGAATCACTTTGGAGGTTGAAGATGGATGATTGGATGAACGGGCTTCTGCCCGAAACGAATGTTCCGTGCAACGCAGACCGGCGTATTGGCGTAACGGGAAACGAATCTGTCCGGAATGGAATTTCCCGCCGCACGTTTTTTGGTCAGGCGGCTATGGCGTCCGCAGCCGCCATGTCCGGATATGCGATCACATCCTCCACAGATGACAAGCCTCGGTTGAAAGTTGGCGTGATTTCCGATATTCATCTTCTTCTCCAAAAAGATGGAATGCACAGCGATGTCTATTATGAGAAATCACTCCGTTCCTTCGACGCGATGAAGGCTGACGCCGTTCTCCTTTGCGGAGACATCGCCGACTGCGGTCTGGTCGCAGAACTGGAATATGCGGCAGAAATCTGGTACCGTGTCTTCCCCGGTGACAGGCGATCCGACGGAGGACGAATCCAACAGCTCTTCCATCTGGGCGACCACGATTTCGGCGGTTTCGCGCACAAATATCCGTGGGCGAAAAAGTGTTCGAAAGATCCCGACGCGGTCAATCATGCGCTTGTCAATGAAGACATCAGTGAGATCTGGCAACGTCTTTTCCACGAGCAATGGGCACCGATTCAGGTGAAGATGGTGAAGGGATACACTTTTGTGCTGGCGCACCATCCGCGAAACATGGAGAAGGGCGTGGAAATCCCCGGTCTCTCCGATGCGCTCGCGGCCGCCCATCCAGATCCGGACAAGCCATTCTTCTTTTCCATGCACCGTCCCGTGTACCCGACACTTCCTGAATGGGATGAGAACAAGCTGGAAGATGACCCGAACCACAAGGTACTCAAGAACTATCCAAATGTTCTAGCATTCTTCGGGCATTCGCACCGGAGCAGCGTCGATGAACTCAATCTCTGGCAAAGGGAGTACACCGCTATCCATGTCCCCTCCACCAGCTATTGCGGTACGCGTAGCAGACGCGAGAATTCGTTCTCCGTAGGGAACAAACCGAACAAAGATCGTCCGCAACAGATGCAACGTTTGGATTGTACCAGCTCAAATCACGCACTCTTCCTGACGGTCTATTCTAGTCGCATCGTGATTTCGCGCCTCGATGTACGGCATGACGCGACTACCGGAACGGATTGGGTGATCCCGTTGCCCACTCCAGACGGTTCCTGTTCCGCCCAAACGCGAAAGTCTCATTCCTTGACTCCCGTCTTCCCGTCTGGCGCGGCGGCGAAAGTTACCGTCGGCAGGGGAAAAGATCGTGCACAAAAGGTACGTGATGAAGTGGTAATCTCCTTCCCGCCAGCGCATACGAACGAAGGACATCCGCGCGCCTTCGATTACGAAGTAGTCGCGCAGGCGAAAAACTTCCGTTTGGTACGGCGCGTATTCTCCACACACGCCTACTGGACGGAGTCGAAAGATGTCGAAGATGTGCG
>JAFYDR010000176.1 GCA_017544725.1 Kiritimatiellia bacterium | reverse complement strand
GCGTGACGATCCCTGACGGTGTTACGCGCATCGGTGGTTCTGCGTTCTACAACTGCAGCGGTCTTACGAGCGTGACGATTCCCGATGGCGTGACGAGCATCGGGTATGGGGCGTTCCTCGCCTGCACCGGGTTGCGGAGAGTGACGATCCCGGACAGCGTGACGAGCATCGAGGGCTATGCCTTCAACTGCATCACGGACACCGCCGTGTTCGTCGGCAACGGCGTGACGAACATCGGCAATAATGCCTTCGGCGTCGCCGGCCAGACGATGGCGAAGGCATACGTCTCGGACCTCTACGCGGGGCCAATGGCGGACGGCATAACGGTGGGGCTGTCGCTCTCGCCGTCGGGCGAGCAGCCACTGACCGAGCCGAAGGCTGTCTCGGCGGCCTGCGCCATCGAGGACGCGGTGCTGCGCTACACGACGGACGGGACGATGCCGACGGCGACCAGCCCCGTGTTTGCGCAGTTCACGGTGATGGAGCCGATGACCCTCACCGTGGGGGCGTTTATCGACGGGGAACGGGTGCTGTGGACCCGGGCCGTATTCACTCCTATCGAGTACACCTGGTCCTACCGCATCGTCAACGGCGGGGCGGAAATCTACAAGGCGGGCAGCCAGGCGGCGATTTCGCCCGCGCCGGTGGGCCCTGTGGAGATTCCCGCCACGCTCGGCGGCTACCCCGTGACGAGCATCGGGGACTATGCGTTCTACCTCTGCCAGAACATGACAAGCGTGACGATCCCCAGCACCGTGACGAACATCGGGGCGAATGCGTTCTGGTACTGCATCAACATGAAGCGGGCGGATCTTCCCGCCGGGGTGAAGGCCATCGGGGAGAAGGCGTTCTACGATTGCACCCGGCTGGAGAGACTCCGGCTGCCTGACGGCCTGGGGACAATCGGAAGCTGGGCGTTCTACTGTTGCGAGGCGCTGACGAGCGTGACGATCCCGGAGAGCGTGGCGAACATTCCGCCCCGGGCGTTCCGCAGCTGCACGGGGCTGACGCGCATGTTCGTCGGAAACTCTGTGACGAACATCGGCTACGAGGCGTTCTACGGAATCCCCTCGGCGAAGTTCTATGTCTCGGACATCTACGCGGGACCGGCAATGGAAAACAAGTATATTGCGCTCATGCTGTCGCTTCCGGGCGAGCGGGACCTGCCCGAACCGAAGACGGTGGCGGCGGCCCTCTCCGTGCCCGGATCGGTGCTGCGCTACACGACGGACGGGACGATACCGACGGAGTCAAGCCCTGTGTTCGAGACGTTCAGGGTGACGGATTCGATGACCCTCACCGTGGGGGCGTTTCTCGACGGGGAACGGGTGCTGTGGACGCGGGCCGTGTACACCAAGGCGTGGACGTGGTTGGAGGAGACCGTCGGCGGCCGCAGTTGGGCGTACCGCATCGTCAACGGCGAGGCGACAACCGTCCTAAGGGCGTACGACAGCCAAAGGGGAACGTATTCCCCCACCGTCTGGCCATCGTCGGCGGGAGCGGTGGAGATTCCGTCCACACTCGGCGGCTGTCCCGTAACGCGCATCGGGGAAGACTCGTTCCGCCAGTACGCCGGACTGACGGGCGTGACGATTCCCACCAACGTGACGGTCATCGCCTCGGGTGCGTTCCGCGACTGCACCGGACTGACGAGGGTGGTCATCCCAGACGGTGTGACGACCATCGCCGCGGGCGCGTTCAACGGATGCACCGGGATGGAGGCCATCTTCATCGGCAACGGCGTGACGAGCATCGGAACCGGTGCACTGAACAACCTCGGCTCGGCGGTGCGGTACCTCTCCGACATCTACGCGGGGCCAGCGATTAGCGGCGCTGTAGTGGGTCTTTCGCTCTCTCCGTCGGGCGAGCAGACCCTGGACGAGCCGACGGCGGTCACGGCGACCTGCGCCGTGCCCGGGGCGACGATGCGCTACACGACGGACGGGACGACGCCGACGGCGGCAAGTCCCGTGTTTGCGCCGTTCACGGTGAGCGCTTCGACAACGGTGACGGTCGGGGCGTTCCTGGACGGACAGAGGGTCTTGACGACGAGAGGCGTGTACACCTACATGTCGGGCTTCGTCAGCCTCGGCGGCAAGGGAACAATCGTTGAGCAGGACGGCGGGTACTTCGCGACGGCGAACGACGGGGTGACGCTCGTCGAGGGCGACTTCATCTTCAAACTGTCCTCGCAGGCGTACACCATCGACATTGCGGCGAACGGGAAGACGGCGACGGTACGGCTGAAGAAGCCGGAAATCGGGACCGTTGACGGCGGAAACGTCGTCGCCACGCCCGATCCCGATGACCCGCTGCACATGCTCGTTATCGTGGCGGCGGAACATATGTCCGCGATTCCGACGGCGGGGAGCGGCCAGGCTGTGCGGGTGTTGCCGGTCAAGACATATCCCGGACTCTGGTACCGTGCGTCGTGGGGCGATGCCCTCACCGGCTTCACCGACGGCGCGAAGGTACAGGCTACGGGCGACGCGCTCTACCTCGGTGTCATCCGGCAGGAAGGGCAGCAGGGGTTCTACCGCCTCACCGTAAGCGAGGAGTAATCCTGAGAAATCTCGGTTGAGCCCTATCTTTCAAATACGGAATGCACGGAAAATCGCGAGTTTCCTGAAAACCAATTCGTGAGATCCGTGTATTCTGTGTTTTTGAGATTCTCCGACAGAGGAATTTACAGCCCGAAAAACCGATTTGAATTCATGTTGCAGGAAAGTTATAATGAGATCGCTTTACCTTTGTTGTCTTATTTGTGAGACAATCTGGTGATACGGATCATGTGATGGGGGAGTCTTGATGAAGTTCGTATGGATTATTTCGTTTGTCTGTTTTTTAATTGGGAATTGGTCGATTGCGGAAACCGTATCTTTAGAAAGCCTGTTGCGAGAAATGACAGATCGAGACCGGCTTACCTACTATCCCGAACACCCGTACAAGACGCGACAGTGGAGTAGTTACGACCGGCGTTCCGACCTGCCAGACAAGAACTGGCGGAACTGGTACGCCAACGAGGACTGGTCTCAGTTTGTCCGCACCGAAATATCCAACGATTTGTCTGTCCAGCACAGCACCAGCGTGAAACGCGCAATTCCTCAGCGGAAAAGGGGGTTGATCAACATTGGCAGAATTGAAGAGGTGTTGTTGGATGAAACTGGACCGGGGGCGATTACCCGATTCTGGTGTACCATTTCCCGAAGCGACGGGAATGGAATCCTCCGCGTGTATGTGGACGGCAAAACAATTATACAGGGGAAGATTCTAGAAATCGTGTCCGGGGGGAAGATTTGCGGTGCGCCCCTTTCCAGTAGCGTTCCGCAAAAGGCACCGCTTATGGAACGTGGACACAACCTTTATCTCCCGATTCCGTATGCGAAATCGTGTAAGGTGACGTATGAGTCTCCCGAACTCTACCTGAATCCGAGAAAGCTTCAAAAACCGTATGAGCGCGAACATCTGTTTTACAACATCGAAACCCGTACCTATCCTGATTCTGTCACAGTCCTTTCGCTGGATTCTGCGACACTCGAAAAATGCAAAGACTTGATTACGGAAACTTGTCGGCGACTGCTCTCCGGGGAACAGTCCAAGGATGGCAAGAGAATGTCTCTTGGGGAATTCATCGAGCCGGGAAAATCGATCTCCGTCGAAGATAGTACAGACCAGAACGGTGGCAGGGCGATCCGCGAATTTTCCCTTGTGGTCAACAACGGGAAAGACAACCAGGCGTTGCGTTCGACTGTAATTGAGATGAGTTTCGACGGAGAACGGACTGTTTGGTGTCCTGCGGGCGAGTTCTTCGGCGCAGGGTATAAGTATGAACCGTTCCGCTGCTGGAACACGAGTGCCGAATCAAACGGTATGATGCGTTGCCGCTGGGTGATGCCTTATGAAAAGAATTGCAAGGTAACCGTGTACAATTTTGGAGCGGAAAAAATCCAGATTTCTGGATCCGAACTTCTATTCGCCCCATACGCTTGGAAAAAGGGAAGCAGTATGCATTTCGGTACATCTTGGAAGGAACTCAAGAAATCAAAGACCCGTGAGAACGGAATCATGTTCATGGTCAATTACGCCACGTTGGAGGGAACGGGCATCCTTGTCGGAACAGGACTTACCGTCTATAACAGAGCTCCCAACTGGTGGGGGGAAGGAGACGAACGGATTTATGCGGATGGTGAAAAATCCCCCTCTCATTTCGGGACGGGAACGGAGGATTTCTTCGGATACGCATGGTGCCGTACGGACGCTTTCGATCATCCGTTTACGGCTCAGCCCGTCGGCAGTCGGTTCGGTCCGACCTTCAACCTTCGTCATCGTTCACTGGATGCGATCCTTTTCCACAAGAAATTGGTTTTCGACATGGAATTCTGGCACAGTAACGACAGCGGGAAAGAGGATGTGGATGTCGATTACGCGCCAACGGTAAGCTGGTATATGCTACCCGGCGGCAAGTCAAATGTGGTACCTGCCCCAGATGCGGTGAAACTTCCCGTGAGAACAGAAGTGGTCCAGCCATAGCAGACAAGACGAACGGGACAAACGGGACGAATGAGACAAACGGGATACTCTCTCCCGTCACTCTTCACTGCGTAACGTGCCTCAGCTTTACACGCTTAACCAGCCTAACACGCATATCCCGCAGGGCGGCTTTGACGCCCTCGCGCAACGAAGTGGGCGCATCTGCGAAATTCACCCATTCCGTACGCACGAGAGGATTTTGGAAACAACCAGAACAACTTGAAGACAACATTTGAACGAGGTGCGCGGACCAACCGGTCCGTGCATCGTCTCTCCTTTGCCTGTAACTTGCCGCTATGGAGAGCCGCCATCTCGGCGGCTGTATCGTTCACATCATTGCCGCCGAGACGGCGGCTCTCCATATTGTCCCGTTGCCTTTATGGGATCGACTGTTGGACGAAGGAACATCCATGAGGATAACTTTGAAAACTACCGCCTCTCGTCACTCGTCATTCGTCACTCGTCACTACTTCGCACAGCGAAGTTGTTGTTTCTGTTGTTTTCATTTTCAAAAGACGACGGTGAAATACGCAGATGCGCCCCAGCGAAGTTATAGGCAAATTCTACAATGGACTTATGACGGGGAAATGGGTAAAATTGCAACCATGCGATGTGAGGAAACGTATTCGTTTTGGTCGCGTTGGAAGCGACATGGATGCCTTTCTCAAAAAGGAGACCTTATGAAAATGTTGATTGCGCTTGTCTGTGTGTCGGTAGCCGTATTCTGTCCTGCACAAGAACGTCCGTTGCCAGGAGAACCTGCGCAGAAGCCTGCCGTCTGTTTCGATCCCTTCCCGTCGCGCTTGTATGCGTTCGTCTTCCGAAATTGGACGTGTGTGCCGGTTCAGCGGTTGGCGGAGACGATTGGGACTGAACCGGAGAAATTGATCGCGTTGGCTGCCGACCTCGGACTCGCTCCACAGGGAAAGTTGGAACCGGAATGGCGCACGAAGGGATACATCACCGTGTTGCGTCGCAACTGGCATCTGTTGCCCTATCCGCAGTTGCTCACGCTTCTTGGAAAGTCGCGTGAGGAACTCCGTTACTGCCTGATGGAAGATGATTTTCTCATGGTCAAGTTGGGAAACATCAAGCCGAAGGTCGAGCCACTTGCCTATGCGGAGCCGACCGCGCACGAACGCGAGCAGGCTCGTCATCTTGCCGCGCTTTTGGCGCAGGAACACTTTCCCGTGATTCAAGAGGAGCCGCGTTTCTCGTTCATCCCGCCACTCTCTGCCGTCTCTTCCAAACTGGCTTCGCAAGCGACGAGTGAAAGCGGTTCTCCTTTCTCTTTCCGGCTGATCTTCTCTTACTTTGCCGACTATGGTGATCCGCTGGGTGACCCTGCCATCGCTTCCTATCCAGAGGGATTGCTGCAAAGACTGGCGAGTCACGGCGTGAATGCGGTTTGGTTGCACACGGTGTTGAATACGCTGGCGAAAGATCCGGCCTATCCTGAATTCGGCGAAGGGTGTGAGAACCGCATGACGAACCTGCGCATGTTGGTCGCCCGTGCAAAGAAATATGGAATACGCGTCTTCTTGTACATGAACGAGCCACGCTCACAGGAAGCCATTTTTTTCACGAAGAATGGTCGTGAGTCGCAGAAAGGTGTACAGGAGGGACACCGCAACGCCATGTGCACTTCCGCACCCGAAGTACGGGAATGGATGCGTCGTGCGGTCGCGTCGGTCTTCCGAAGTGCGCCGGGACTCGGTGGCATCTTTACCATTACCGCCTCGGAAAATCTGACCAGTTGCGCATCGCACAATCATCAGGATCAGTGCCCGCGTTGCAAGGCGCGTCCCTACGCGGATGTTATTGCGGAAGTGAACGCGACGCTCTCCGCCGGAATGCTGGAAGGTGCGGATACGTGGAAGGAGGAAGGCGCATATCGTCCGCAACTCTTGGCATGGGACTGGGGATGGAAAGCCGAAGAAGTTCGAAACATTATCGGGAAGTTACCGAAGACGGCACGCTACATGACCGTCAGTGAGCGTGGATTACCGATTGACCGTGGCGGTGTCAAATCGACGGTTGCGGAATACTCGATTTCTTCTGTCGGCCCGAGTGAGCAATCTCGTCAACGTTGGCGTTGGGCGAAGGAGGCGGGCCTCTCGACCATCGCGAAAGTTCAGGCGGGAGTGACTTGGGAGCTCAGTTCCTTCCCGTACATCCCCGCGCTAGAGTTGGTTGCGGAACACGCTGCAAATCTGGCGAAATCGGAAGTGGACGGCGTAATGCTTAGTTGGAGTCTTGGATGCTATCCCTCGCCCAATCTCGAAGTCTTCCAGCGCTATCGGGCGGGTGCTAACGGGATTGATACGGCGCTGAACCAGATTGCGGCAGTGACCTACGGAGAAGATGCGGTACCTGCCGTACGCGAGGCGTGGCGTGCCTTCTCCAAGGGATTCCGTGAGTTTCCCTTCCACATTGGATCAGTCTATGACGGTCCACAGCAGATGGGACCAGCCAACCCGCTCTACTGCAAACCGACTGGGTGGCATGCCACGATGGTCGGGATTCCCTACGATGATTTGGGGAGTTGGAAATCGATCTATCCCGCCGAGGTTTGGATTTCGCAGCTGGAGAAGGTCGCGCATGGTTTCGAAGAAGGATGCAAGGCTTTCGAACGAGCGTGCGTGAACTCGCCGATTCGTCAGCGTGAATTGCGTCTCTTTCAGGCCGAACAGCTACATTTCCTCTCCTCTGCCAACCAGTCGCGTTTCATCCTGACGCGAGATGCCTACTTGAAGGCAGCAGGAGAGGAGAAAGCCAAGCTGGCGAGAGAACTGGTAGCGTGTATCCGCACGGAACGTGAGAGTGCGCGGAAGTTGCTGCCGATCTGTCAGCAAGATTCCCGTGTCGGGTATGAGTGTTCCAACCACTACTTCTACATTCCGCAGGATCTTCGAGAGAAAATCCTGCTCTGTTCTTGGATGCTGGAGCAAATCAAGGAATAACCATGAAGTCACTCTTTTACGCATTCCCTCTGTGCCTTGCATTCCTCGTTGCGCGGTGCGAGACGAATGAACTATCAATTACGCCAAAAACCGCAGTGGATACCGCATCGGCGGTTACGCGGTTTATCAACTCACGTACATCGGGAAGCATGGAGGAGTTCGTTGCTTCGGTTGAGGAGGTCAAAAGGCGGGCGGAATCCGGTGTTCCCCTTTACCGGTTCCTGCTTGCGATATACTCCGAACAGGAACCGTTGTGCAGTCTGCCGCCTAAGGTCAGAGCCGAATACCTGGCGCAGGGACGTCCTGCACTGTTGAAGTTGGCGAAGTCGGGGAACTCGATGGCGCAGTATCTGATTGGGTTGGATTACGCATTTAACAGAAAGGATATGGTAAGTGCCTGTACCTGGCTGGAGCGTTCCGCGAATCAGGGGGAGGCGCTTGCGCAGAATAGTTTGGGACTTCTCTACTTCACGGGAAACCATGTTCAGCAAAGTGACCAGAAAGCATGTGCCTATTTCCGTCAGGCTGCGTTGCAGGGTGACTTGAACGGGGAATACAATCTGGGAGTGTTGTACCAACAGGGCCGGGGCGTTCCCAAGGACGTGGAGTTTGCACGGACGCTCTATATGCGGGCTGCGGAGAAGGGAAACTCCAACGCAATGAACAATCTTGGTTGGATTTGTCAGCAAGGCATTGGCATACCCGCCGATGCGGAGGCAGCTGCGGAATGGTATCGGAAATCCGCCGCGTGTGGAAACGCGGATGGACAGTTCAATTACGGGTATTGCCTGTTGAACGGGATCGGATGCCAGAAGGACGAGAAAGGCGCGGGGCTTTCATTTACAAAGGCTGCGGAACAAAACCACACGGAAGCGGAACTCTACCTTGGACTGCTTCACCGCGACGGGCGAGGCGTGAAACAAAGCGATAAAAAGGCGGTCGGGTGGTTCCGCAAGGCGGCGAAGAAAGGGCAGCCCATGGCACAGTTCTGCTTGGCGCAAATGCTGGAGGCGGGAACGGGAGTCGGGAAGGATGAGGATGCGGCGTTCGCGCTCTATCGTCAATCGGCCACCCAGCATTTTCCTCGTGCGGTTTTAAAACTCGGCACCTGCTACTATCGTGGTAAGCATGTCGAGAAGGACTATGGAGAAGCGGCTCGTCTCTATCGTGAGGCTGCCGACACGGGACTCGATACGGCACAAAACAATTTGGGAATGCTCTATCTGCACGGAGAAGGAGTGGAGGCAAACGACGAGAAAGCCGCCGAATGGTTCTCAAAAGCGGCTGCGCAGGGATTGCCCGAGGCGAAATACAATCTCGCCATGCTCCACGAGTTCGGACGCGGTGTTCCGCAAAACCACGCCAAGGCGATCGACCTCTGTAAGGAAGCTGCGATGGGGGGACACGTTGGTGCCACCGAATGGCTCTTCCAGCGCGGTTATACCGAATGGATCAACGATATCCGCCTGAAGAAAGATGATGAGTAAGGGCGGCAAAGTCGCTTTAAAAATGAAATGGTTAAAAGTTTAAATCGCCGCTACGCGGCTTGAAATTGGCGGCAAGCAACCTTTAAATGAACTTTGGCTTCGCCCGTAAGTGTCGCGGAGCGACTAAGTGTGATTGCGCCACTAAGTCCCGAATGGTACTTATATGTGTAGTGGTGAGTCCCGCAGTCTCGCCAGTCCTACGCACGGCGGAGCCGCCGATTCAAAGTGAAATGGTTAAATCGCCGCTGCGTGGCTTGAAATCGGTGGCAAGTCGCCTTTCAAGTTTAGTGTGGCTTCGCCCGTAAGTGTCGCTGGGCGTGTCTCGTGTCAAATCTCATTCGGTAGCAGTCGATAGCAATCGAATGCTATTGAAGGGGATGGTATGCTTGTCGTGACCGTTGAGCCGTGTAGCTGCGACACAATCCTCAGGGTATCCGCATACCTCTAATTTTACTGGTTTGAAGGTTCGCATTGCTTTTATTTCAGAATCTGCTACCATAAACGTGTTTCTTCTAATAACGGAGATGTGAGAAAGGGGTATTTGAATGAGAGACGGTATGAAAGACAGATTTGAGTTTGCATTGTTCGCGGCATTGTTCACGTGCGGGATGGCGACCTCGGCGTTCGGGGTAAAGGTGACGGTGAATGTTTCCGATGTGCGTGCCGAGGTGCCGCGTACCCTGTACGGCACGGGTATGGAAGATGTCAATCACGAGATTTACGGAGGTCTGGATGCGCAGCGCCTCTACGATGAGAGTTTCGAAGAGACGTTGCCGCCACAGGTAATTTCGCACAGTCCGAGAGGGGCAGGAAACAAGTCATGCGGACGACAGTGGACTGATATTTCTATGGATGGCGGGATTTTTATTCTTGATGACAAAGTTGCCCATTGGGGTAGTCGTTCACAATTGCTTATTCCCGGAACGGGTACGGTTGGGGTGGCGAATCGCGGACTGAATGGTTGGGGTATTTCCTGTCGCGAAGGAAAGAGGATGATTGGACATTTCTTTGTGCGTGGGGCGTCAGGGAAACTCGAGGTGAAACTGCAACGCCAGGATGGACGCATTACGTATGCGTCCGAGAATCTAAAACTTTCTGGAGGAGAGAAGTGGTCTAAGGTCGAATTTTCTCTTCTTCCTGACACGAGTGATCCGGCGGCTCGTTTCCTGATCCTCGCTTCGGGCGGTGGAAAGGTATGGATTGACGACGCCTATCTGGCGGATGAGCCGACAAATGAGATTGGTCGCATGGGGTGTCGCGAAGACATCGTGGCAGGTTTCAAAAAAGAGGGGCTCACTTTTCTCCGTTGGGGTGGCTCCATGGTGAATGCGCCAGACTACTTGTTGAAGAATATGACAGGAGAGCGACGTCCATACAAAGGCTTTTGGTTTCAGACCAGTTCGGGGGGCTTCATGGTGCGCGAATTCGTGCAAATGGCGAATCTAATGAAGTTGCCTTGCGCCTTCTCGATCCATGCTTACGACACTACGGAGGATGCAGTGGCACTCGCCGAATGGTTGAAACAGTTCGATGGTTTCATCTGTGTCCAGATCGGCAATGAGGAATGTGCCGGATACACGCCTGCTGGCGGCAAGCCTATCTTGTCCGATATTCGGCACTATTGTGAGAACCTCCGACGTCTCGTCACCGCCATGCGTAAGACCAACCAGAATCTTGTCTTTGCCAACGCGGTGATGTGGCAGATGAACCACTTGGACTTGATGGAAGAGACCTTCCGTCTCACGGACGGTGTTGTGGAGTACTGGGATATTCACGTTGGTGCTGGCGATGTTACGTCTGGTAGAGGCACACGTCTTGCTCTTCAGGCATTTCGTGATATGATCACGCGCATCAATCCGAAGACAACGATGAAAGCCGCCATTTTCGAGGAAAACTCTTACATCCACAATATGCGTCGCGCTCTCGCCCATGCGAGCAATCTGGAGGCAGCACGTGAAATGGGACCGTTTCTCTTGACGAGTTGTCCGGCGAATGCGTTGCAGGCCTATGCGCAGAATGACAACGGATGGGATCAGGGACAGATCTTCTACACGCCAGACAAGGTGTGGCTCCAGCCTTGCGGCTGGGCGCAACAGATGGCGAGTTCGAATCATCGAGACTTGCTAGTTGCTGGTGAGACCGACGATTCGGAGGTTACTGTTTCGGCGACGCGCGACCGGGACGGGGCATCTGTCGTGCTGCACCTTTGTAATCCGTCGGGTAAGGTGAAACCTATTGCGTTCGATTTCGGCACAGCTTCCGGAATGTCGCTCGCGAAGGTGATATCGCTCTCCGCGCCAAGCCTCGATGATCGGAATCCTCCTGATGATCCCGAACGCATTTCGCCGCAAGATGTGACGGAAATCTTTCGCGCGTCTCCCGTGCTCAAACCGTACTCGTACACGGTTATTGAGTTCCGTCGCTGACCCATTCTTGTGGAATTGCTGAAAACGTATCAGGCTAAGATAGGTTGTGTATTAAGAGGCAATTGAAAAAAACAGATATATCTCTCACCGGCATAGTACGCGAAGTTCAGCGTTTAGAATTTTTTGCGGGTTTAGCGGACTTTGTGTGGGACAGGTAAACTCCTGCCCGCCCGTACGGGAATGTTCATGGGGATAACTTTCGATTTCGACGGCGAGGGGGGCGTCGTTATGCGGCGGATGCGACGGAGCGCGTCCCTCCTGTTCGATAGCAATCGATAGCTACCGATGACTCGCGACAAACGACACGCGACACGCCGCATTGGACTGGCGAGACTGGCGAAATCTATCGTCACTCGTCACTGCCGCCTCTGGCGGCTCGAAGTTATAGGCAGGTTTCCTGATAAACCGTTCCGTGTTTTTCGTGTATTCTGTGGTTTTGAGATTCACCAACAGAGGTTTTTAGGTTGAATGTACCTCTCGTATTTGTTATATTGGTTTCCGTCTTTTGACGATG